>JALNWY010000205.1 GCA_023230665.1 Deltaproteobacteria bacterium | reverse complement strand
AACTTTTTTGATCGGTTCCTTGATGCCGTAATAGGCCTGCTGGGTGCGGTCCGTCTGGTCGTCGGCATCGAAGAAGCGTCCGGTGCCGAAGTAGATCCAGAAGTTGTAGTTGTCCGTACCGACGGAGGCGGCGGCGGTAATGGGCTGATCTTCTCCCGTCAGGTCGATCAGGGGCTTGATCTTCCAATCACTGGGATATGTTACGTCTTCATCCACTCCCACACCGAACGAAGAACTATCGGAAGCATCCATTTTTTTGGTGACCAGCCGGTACATGATGCCGCCGCCATCCCAACGCATTCCTGTGCCTTCGTCGGACTCGACAAAGTTACCCTGGACGGTGCCGAAATAGGCGGCATCCGCTTTGTATTCCCTGTAGCTCGGGTTGATGTCGAAGTCGACCGTGATCATGTCCGAGACAAATCCGTTGGGAGAATCGGCAAGAGTAAACGTCAAACCTCCTTCCGTGGGCTCATTCCCTGGGATCCGAAGCGGATTTTTGTTGGTGGTCAACCATTCAAGCGGCAGCACGCTCACCTTGGCGGTATCGACGCTGATGCCCTTGATTCCTTTTTCCTCGGTAGTCCCCAGGTCGGCATAGTTATCCTTCGGGCCGCTGCCGAGGAGCAGGTACCAATCGTTGACCGGCGGCGACTTTGTGCCGTCCTTCATGATGATCATGGTGGGAATGACGGTGGAATAACCGAGATCGGCGTATTCCGGGGCGTCGGGATCCGGCAGCCCCTCAGCATCGGCCGTCAGGGTCTGGGTCAACTCGCCCAGCAGTTCGGGTGGTTCCTCCGGATTGGTGATGTCCAGGATGAAATACGAGGAAATGAATTCACGGTTATCCGCGGCAATATTGTTCAGATCGTACGCCGTGACAGGGGCACCGCCGAAGCGCATGCCGCCCACCAGGATGGTGCCCCAGCCGTTGGGATGGACACAGTCGGGCGAGTCAAAATGAAGCACCTGGTTGCCTTCGACGTCGGTGGTACGGCAGGCGCTCTCCTCTTCGAAAATCTGCGCGTCAAAAATTCTTGGCCGCTGATCCACGAAGTACTTGTGCACGTAATCGGGGTCGGCAAGGCACTTGACATGCGGCTGCAGGTTATAGGGCAGGTAGGCCCACATCTCGGCGCCTAATTCCGGCACACCGGTAACCGGGAGAGATGATTCATCACAGACCCCGTTGGTCAGAGGGACCAGGCAGAATTTGTTTTCCCCTTCGCTGTAGAATCCGGCGTTGACCGCGTGGAGCAGGCCGTCGTTGGCGCCGAAATAGACCATGTGGCGCCGCGCCCGGTATTTGCGTAAGAATTGCGCATAGCTGAAATCGTTGTAAATCAGGTGGTACCCCTCGGCGGGGTTGGAAACCGCCATCGGGGTCGAATGGATGATATCGCCCAACCGCCAGGTAATAAAGTTTGAACTGCCGTGTTGGTCTGGGATCTGCCTGCTGCGCATGGAGCCGTCCAGCGTATCATTGCCGCGCAGCCAGGAAATAATCAGGTCCACCTCGGCGTCGCTTTCCAGGCCGAAATCGCTGACCACCGGCCCGCGGCCGCCGGAGACGGAAAGAGCCTCCCAGTCAACGGATAATTCCAGGTTGATGATTTCACCGTCATCGACCATGCCGTTGTTGTTGAGGTCGTTCCAGGTAAAGACATGACGCCTGTTTTCATTGGAAATATAACTTTCACGGTTGACCGCGGTGTTGAGGGCGTTATCGGACAGCCATTCATTGGCCGACCACAGATACTTGACCTCGGTGATCTCGACCACCTCGCTGCATATTCCATCTTCGTCCGGAGCCAGGCAGGCCATGGCCCTGTTCTGGTCATCGTCGTAGTAGACAACGACCCGGCGATCGCCCCCGTCACCGTCCGTGACGCTTGGATCCAGGGTCCGGTTGCCGTTGGTATCTTCAAACATCCTGCCCCGGTCATCCAGGAAGAGGCCGTGCACATCGCCGACCCAGGTTATGCTGGCTGCTTCGCCTTCGCTGTCTTCCCGCCTGAGTTCCGGCCAGAAGATGGCCTGATAGATAGCTCCTTCACCGCCCCGGGCCGAGGAAATGACCGATGCCGCCGATCCGGCCGATGCCCGCCGGCGCAGTTCGTTGAAAAAAGTGAGAAGATTTTCCTCCAGTTCATCGGGATTCTCGCCCCGCATCAGGGTGGTTCCGCTGTTTTCAGCGGCAGAGGTCATCAGCGTGAAGGGGTTGCATTCATCATTGGTTCCTTCGTCTCGGAGAGAGCCGGCGACAACGATGCTCGTTGTCAGGCTTTTCTTGGCCATGGGCGAGTACGGCCAGTCACCGGAGGGAATGGAAACATTTTCCGAAGGATATAATGTAAAAGGTTGATAACTATAGTCATCGTCCGGCTCAAATCGGTTCCGGGCAAAGTAGACAAGGTCGTCAAAATAGGTGCTGCCCTCGAGGCCGTCGGTGCACTGATCGGTCAACCGGTCCCCAACATTTTCATTCGGGTCTATGATCTCCTCCGTATTCCATGATGGAGGGTTTCCCTGTGCAAAGTTAATAATGTCCTGGCTGATGTCGGCCGTGGAGGCCCCTTCGGTGATGACCAGGACATGGTTGTCCTGGCACCAGTTGGCCACCGGGTCGATAAGGGGTTCCCACAGGACTCCTTCGTCATAGAGCGGCCCTCCGGTCAAGCCCCGTTCGGCCAAACCAGGTTTTGCGGAGCTGGTGCCGCCGGAATAGGTGATATACAGTTTGTCGTCGGATTTGACGACGGTCCTTGCCCCGTATTCCTGATTATCGTTCCAGTTCACGATTTCGGCCACGTCGATCCAGTCAATTCCCGTATCCGTTTGCAGGGAACCTCCCCCGGAAACACCGCCCTGCGCGGTATAATAGAGGGTATCTCCGATTGCCAGGTATGTCCCGGGAGGATATTCCTGCCCGGTCTGCCAGCCGTCGAATACGTCGGCGTCGGTCTGGAAGTCGGTGTCGTGCAGCCGGACCTCCCGGTTCTGGGTATAGTAGCCGATGGCCGTATACATGGCCTCGGCCAGGGGGGTCCAGGAAGTAGCCCTGATATCGTTGATGGCGCTGACCAGGTCGTCGAGATGGGTTCGGTCCGCATCAGTCGCAAGATTGCCGAGCCTGATTTTTGCAATGACCCTGCTGCCGTCCTTGTTGTTCTCCGGGCAATATTTTTGAATCGGGGCGGTCGGGTCGACATCCTCACACTCCGTCTTCGCCCCTACCGCATTAAAGGCCATGGCGCCGATGCGCAAGTCCGGCACCGTATGCAATATGCCTTCACGCGGGGCCTCCTGATTCGGCTTTATATACCCCTTCATGACAATGAGTGCATGATCGCTGCCGAACATTGAGGCTATCCCGCTGTCAATCAGTGCCCCGATCATTCCCCAGGTCACCTCGGTTGCGGAAACCTGGTCTGAAGGGTCAATGACCTCGGGAATGGACAACCCCTGACAGTAATCCCACAGGGCGGACTGGATGCAGCCTTGAATATCGTTGGGTCCCGGTACTTCGCTCCACCCTCCGATATCGGTTGCGGTGGTGTCACAAGTAATGCCGTCATTTTCGTCGGCATCTTCAAGAACTATGGTCCAGGCCGGTTGTTTACATTCTTTCTGCCCTTTATTGTAGTCATTACATGAATACAGCAGCTTGTCGGGAAGGCATCTGTACCATATTTTTTTATTAATAGGGTCGGTGAAATCCTCGGATGGATATTCGCAGGAAACCGTCTGGCAACCTTCAGAAATATCACCGCGTTTCCAGCACCGGCCTACATATCCTTCGCGGTCGCTTCCTGCCCCGGCAACTTCAGCCAATTGGCGGGCATCGGGTATGGTGGAATTGTAGATGCCGTAGCAGAGATAACCGCTGTTTTCAGGGGTGATAGCTGTGGCCGAAAAGGTGTGACGATAGATATGTTCGCAGGAGTTCTGTACCTCGGAAACCTGGCCAAAGTCAGAAGGGCGCTCGTACTCCTTGGTCACCATTTCCCAGCAGGAATGCACCGAGTGGTTGTAGGCGGCGTTCGATTCCGCAAGGATATTGTTCGTCCCGCCATAGTTGAGGCATGTGGTAATATTTTGTTTGGTCGTTCCCTGGTTATCCTCCCAACCGCCGGCAATGGAATCGATGGCGTCTTGGCATGCCTGTTCCCTATCGCTCCCGATAAATCCACTCGCGGAAACGCCAAGGACGGCAATCCGGGTCGTATCATCCGTGGTGTCGATCCAGTCTTCTGTTGAGGATCCCTTGACCGAAAAGGTAATGACGGCATCAGCAGCCCCCTGCTTTACCGGGATCTCTTTTATAAAGCCGCGGGCAGAGCAACCACGATGCTGACTTACCAGGTGCTCTGTGTAAGGGTTGTATTTTCCGCCGGTAAGAATTTTTTTCTGGATGTCGAATTTAGAGGACGCGAGCCAGTTCAACAGTTTTCCGGATGCGGCAAAGGCGGTAACTCTGCTTGGCACAAGCTCTCCGGTGCCGTAGGGGGATGTATCAGTAGCGTTGACAATGCGCAGGTACATATTGTCCTGCTGATAGGCAATTCCTTCAGCACTTGCCAAGTCTGATGCAGCATCCATTACATCTTCGTAGTCGGTTTCAAAGAAATAGCCTTCATTCAGTCGCTCCCAGGTATCGTCCCAGACGCTTGTCCCGGCAGGAACCGCGGTCAATGCCTTGAACAGCATGCCGTCAAATGTGACAATATCTCCTGCATCGTACGATTCACTGCCCATCCAGGTGGAATCCACTGCAATCCATTCCACCCCTGTGTCACCACCGATGGAGATACCGTCACTTGCATCGCTGTCCGAAGCCGTACCGCCTGATACGGTATAGTAGAGCTGATCTTCATAACGGACAAAACTTTT
>JALNWY010000204.1 GCA_023230665.1 Deltaproteobacteria bacterium | reverse complement strand
CCGGAGCTTTCTCTTCACCAGCTCCAGGGTGAAGGGGTGGCTGTAGACGGGAATAGGGGCGTCTTTGAGGAGGTAGGGCAGGGCGCCCACGTGGTCTTCATGGCCGTGGGTCAGGATGATGCCCTGGAAGGCCTCCTGGTTTTCCTTGATATAGCTGAAGTCCGGGATGATCTGATCGATGCCGGTGGGGTTGTATTTCGGGAACATCAGGCCCGCATCCACGACGAACGAGCCGCTGCTCGTTTCGATGACCGTGCAGTTGAGGCCGAATTCCCGCACTCCCCCGAGGGGAATTACGCGTACAAAGCTCAATGATTCTCTCCTGACAGATGGTGAATGTGGGTCCGCAGGACACGCTCTGCCTCCATGATGTCGGCGCGCGTCTGCTGCGGGACGGGAATATGGTCGAACATGAGGGGTGGCCCGATCCGGATTCTCACCGGAGAGCGCCTGATGGACGAGGTCCACCGGGGCATCAGCTCATAGGCCCCCGAGATGCCTACGGGAATGACCGGCTTGCCCAGCGCCAGGACGAGCCGGATGGTGCCGGAGCGGAAGGGAAGCAGAGAGTTGTCCCACGTCCGCTCTCCCTCCGGGTAGATACCCAGGATGTGACCCTGGTTTATGACCCGCACCGCGTTACGCACTGCCTGCGCATCGATGGTGTAGCGCCTGACGGGAAACGAGCGGGCATGCCTGAGCGCCCAGGTGAGCAGCCTCCCCCGGTACTCCGAGTTTTTCGCCATGAACCAGATGTTGCGCCTCGGGAACGCCCCGAGGATGAGCGAGTCCATGAACGAGGTATGGTTGGACAGCAGGACCGCAGGACCTTGTTCCGGGATATGCTCCAGGCCCTTGATGTCTACCGAGAACAGGGACTTGATCACAGGCCTGGCAATGACTCGGACCACCGGGAGCAGCAGGCTGGCATCGAGCCGGTAATGCCTGTTTATGGGCACGCGCAGGCCCTGGTGGCCCCTGGCCCGTGCCGGCTTCTCGCGGAAATCGTCTTCGAAGCGGAGCCTGGGATAAAATTCGGTGATCTTCCGGGGTGCGTGGAACCGCTCCAGGCAGCGGCGGATGCAGTCTTCCCACTTCTTGCCCGACTCGTGAATAAAGTCGAAGAAGAGGATGCCGGAGGTGCTGCTGGTGAGAATGATAGTGTTGGACTCGATGGTCAGCGCGATGAGGTCTTCCATGGGAATATCCAGTGCTTCCATATCGCCGGAGAAGCGCAGTCCATCGCCCTTGAGGGTGATGACGCCCTCGTCGCAGACCGCCCGGATGAACCGGGCGGCAATCACCCCGGCAAAGCCGCGATAGGTGCCGCCGGCCGCCTCTCTCGAAAGGACGACGCGGCCGCTCTGCATGATAGGCCCGGTATCGCCCGGCGGCAGCTCGAACGAGAGGACCCGCCGGTACCAGTGGGAGATGGTGTTCCTCTCGCCGTTGATAGAGACCTCGGTGCGCGAGACAATCTGCACAGCCGCGCGGCAGTGGACGCATCCGGAGCCGTCCATCCACTCGAAGCTGCCGCACGAGGGGCATCGGTAGAGGATGTCGGTGATCATAGGCTACAAAGTATAGCCTAGTTTTATCGAGTTGTACACCTCTTCCATGAAGCGCCTTTACACTGCGACCCGCCAATCTCGATCAGACGGCCCCTGTTCAGGGTGATCGTCGTGCCGGGCTTCACCCTCTTACCGGGTGAGCGCGCTCATGAGGTCGTCGAGCATCTCCTCACGGGTGCCGATAGCGCCGAGCACCGCCTCGAAGCCCCTCTGGGCCCGGATCAGGTCGCAGATCTCCCGGGGAAGCTCCACGTTTGAGGCGCAGTGCCCGTCTTCGGCAAGGACTTCTTCGGTTTCCGTCCGGTCGGTCGTGATCTCGACCGAACCTTTCATGCCCTCGCGTATGGTGGTGCGAATGGACCGGTAATCTTGGGTGTTCATGTTTGCGATGTTCGAAGATGCCCCACAAAGCAGGGCCTGGTGCGCCCGAAGCGAAGATATCAGGATGTCCGCCATTATCTCCCCCTTGCTCATATATCGGTTGCATGGCTATAATCTTGATCATGAAGAACCGGGGTCTGCTGGAAAAGCTCATTGTGGCCTATGCGGTGTTCGTCATCGTCATCCTGGGCCTGGCGGTTTTCCTGGTGTATGTGTCCTCCCGGATCGGCAACGTGACCGCCGACATCTACTACCTCGATCAGCACAAACGCGAGATCACGGACAACCTCGTCAACGAGCTGATCTCGCTCGAGGAGACCTCGAAGCAGTATCTCCTCCTCCAGAGGGAGTCGTACAAGTCCCTCATCGGAAAGCGGGAGGAAAACATCACCCGGGCATGGGAATACCTGTGCCTGGAAGGCGTGTGCCCCAACGAGGAAGAGATGCGCGCGGTGCGCAAGGGCATCCAGATATGGGGAGGCTACCTGCAGCGGTTCTATTCCGAGCTCTCAGGCCCTTTCACCGACGCCCAGGCGCTCGAGGATGTGTTCCGGGAAAACAGCAAGGACATGGACACCATGATCAAGCTGGCCCGGTTCGTCAACAGTGCCTCCCTCAAGGCCCTGGATCGGAAGATCGTCTTTCTGAAAGGGCTGGGAGACCAGATCCGCGTGTTCACCTGGTGGGCGGTGAGCATTGCCGCAACCATAGGCCTGATCATACCCCTGCTCATCTACAAGAGCATCACGGACGACCTGGTCACCATCCGGACCGGGATCAAGCACATCGCCCAGGGCGACTTTTCCTACAAGATCCCGCTCTACTCCAAGGACGAACTTGGCCTGCTCGCGGAGTCGTTCAACTCCATGTCAAGGCGCCTGAAAGAGTTGGACAACATGAAGTCCGAGTTCATCTCCATTGTCTCCCACGAGCTCAAGACCCCGCTCACCTCGATGAGAGAGGCCGCGAACCTTCTCATGGAGGGTGTGAGCGGCGATCTCAACGAAAAGCAGCAGCGGCTGATCGTCATCATGGGGCAGGGGATCGAGCGGCTCATTCAGATGACGTCTGAGCTCCTGGAGATGTCAAAGCTCGAGAGTGGCATGGTGCCGCTTAAGAAAGAGTTCATCGACATGAACGCCATGGTGTCGGACTTCATCTCCGAGGTGCAGCACTTTGCCGAAAACAATGGGATTCTCCTCAATGCCGTCTACCTGCCCGAAGAACGCAAGGTCTATCTGGACAGAAACAAGATCCTGCGGGTGTTGACAAATCTGACCCATAATGCGATCAAGTACTCTGGCAGCGGTTCGGAAGTAGAGCTGAGGCTTGATACATCTGACGGGCATATCACTGTGGAAATCAAGGATAACGGGAAAGGTATTCCCCAAGAGGACATTCCCTTGATATTTGAGAAGTTTTATCAGTCCAAGACAACCAGGGGTCATAGCGGTATCGGTCTTGGATTGGCTATCTCCAAGAGTATTGTAGAGGCTCACGGGGGAAAGATATATGCAAAGAGCTGTGTCGGCAAGGGGAGCGTTTTTTCCTTTACTCTGCCTGTTCACCCTCGTATTTCTGCTGGGAGGGTGTAAGGCTGATTCCTTCAGCAGCAAACTCAAGAGTGCCGAAGACGATCTCTCCATGGGAAACCGGATCACCCAGGATCTCTCGGCGGCCCCGGTGCTGACCCCCCCACCGGTCGCTGCCCGTCACAGCATTGCCATGGCGGTTGATTCGCTCCTGGACGACAGGTACGATGCGAACGAGATCAGAAAGACACTCACCCTTCTGCGCAAAGACCCCTTTATCCCGCGTTATCTGAAGGTGGAGGCGGGTTATCTTCTGATCCTGCTCGATAAGCTGGAGGCGCAGAAGGGAATCGCGGAAAAGCATGCATCGGAGAAGGAGAGGGTGCAGCGGGAGCTCAAGAAGGAGCTGGAAGAGAAATACACGGCAGAGAATGATCGCTTGAAACAGGAACTGGGCGAGTTGAGGTACAAGCTCCAAAAGATCGAGGAGATCCACATCAACACCGAGAAGAAACGAGGCATTCAATGATCAGAAAAGCGAAGATCATCGTTCTGGACGATGAGCCGAATATCGTGGAGGTAATTCTCGCCAGGCTGGATGCCCTGGGATTTTCGGCCCGGGGTTTCACGGCAGCCGCCCAGGCCCTGAATGCCCTGAAGTCCGACAGTTTCCACGTGCTGCTCACAGACCTCAAGATGCCCGACATGGACGGCATGGAGGTCTTGGAGCAGGCCAGGCAGATCGATCCGGATATCGAGGTGATCATCTTCACCGCCTACGGCTCCATCGAGGGGGCGGTCGAGGCCATGAAGCAGGGAGCGCACGATTACCTGGTCAAGCCCTTCGAGCCCATCGAGCTCATCGCCAAGATCGAGGCGGCCATCGAGAAGAGGGAGCTCAAGCAGCGGGTGCGCTATCTGGAGCAGGAAATCGAGGACCAGATAGAGTATCACATCTATGCGGAGAGCCCTGGCATGAAGAAGGTGCTGGCGCTCGCAAAGCAGGCGGCCAAATCGGACGCCACCGTGCTGGTGCTGGGCGAGTCGGGCACGGGCAAGGAGCTCATCGCCAAGATGCTCCACTACGAGAGCGATCGCAGAGACAAAAAATACGTGATCATGGACTGCGGTGCGACCCCGGCCTCCCTCATCGAGGCCGAGCTCTTCGGCTACACCAAGGGCGCCTTCACCGGGGCCATTCGGGACAAACGGGGCATCATCGAGGAGGCTGACAACGGCACCCTGTTTCTGGACGAGATCGGCAACATCTCGCCCGAAATGCAGACGCGCATGCTCCGGGTGCTGGAAACGGGAGAGTTCCGGCCCGTGGGCCAGGTGGACCAGAAAAAGGTCGACATCAGGTTCATCGCGGCCACAAACGTCGACCTCAGGCAGAAGGTGAAGGAAGGAGACTTCCGGGAGGATCTCTACTATCGGCTCAAGGTGATCACCATAGAGATTCCCCCCTTACGGGAGCGGAAAGAAGACATTCCCGGGCTT
>JALNWY010000203.1 GCA_023230665.1 Deltaproteobacteria bacterium | reverse complement strand
GTCCTCGCCGAGGCTCCCGACATCGTCATCAGCTTTATGGATACGACGAATGTCCGTTCACTGATTGCCCTTACAGGAAGCGGTGTTCCCGTGATCATCTCGGAGAGAACCGATCCGCGATACCATGACATCGGGTCTTTCTGGCCCCTGGCCCGTCGACTGATCTACCCCTGTTCGGCGGCCCTCGTAGTGCAGACGCGTCCTGTTGCCGGCTGGGGTCGGGGCATAGTCCCTGCCCGCAAGGTGACCGTGATCCCTAATTTCGTCCGTACCCTTCCTGACCCAAAGACATCCACCCGCGACAAATTTACTATCCTCTCCGTCGGCCGTCTGGGAAGGGAGAAGGGTTACGATATCCTGCTCAGCGCATTTGCCGAGGCCGGGGGATCAGAGAAAGGATGGCATCTAACGATCCTGGGAGAGGGAAACGAAAGGGACAATCTCGAAAGGCTCGTCGGAGATCGTGGTCTGACCGGTTCGGTCAGCCTGCCGGGCATTGTCCGGGAACCTGCCGAATGGATGCAGAGGACCTGCCTTTTCGTTCTCTCTTCGCGCTTCGAGGGTTTCCCCAATGCCCTCCTGGAAGCTATGGCCTGCGGCTGTGCCGTCATTGCCGCTGACTGCCCGAGCGCCCCTGCGGAAATCATTCATAACGGAATAAATGGCTTGCTCGTACCCGCAGAAAATGTCAGAGCACTGGGAGATGCCATGCTGCGACTGATGGACGATGAAGATCTCCGCCAGAGTCTGGGAACCCAGGCTTTGGAGGTAAAGACGGTCTTCTCGCAGGAATCCATCATGGGCCTGTGGGATGCCCTTATCGAGAAGGTTTTGCATGAAAGAGACAGCACACATGAATGATGCAATCAAGGAAACCGACCAAGGCGACCGCTTCGCTTTCGGCAAGAACTGGTCCAGGTTTCTGAGCGTGCTCAATGAGGACCGCGTCAAGCAGGCCGAGGATTCGCTCAAAGGCATGCTTGAGACACATGACCTGACAGGCAGGACCTTCCTCGACATAGGGAGCGGCAGCGGACTCTTCTCCCTGGCTGCACGGCGACTGGGAGCGACCGTGCACTCGTTCGACTACGACCCGCACTCGGTTGCCTGCACGAATGAGATCAAACGGCGTTACTTCCCGGAAGACCGGCACTGGACCATCGAACAGGGCTCTGTCCTGGATGCCGCTTACCTTGCCCGGTTGGGAACATGGGACATCGTATATTCCTGGGGCGTTCTGCACCATACCGGAGATATGTGGAGGGCCATGGAAAATGCATCCGCTCTGGTCAAGCCAGGCGGCCGGCTGTTCATCGCAATCTACAACGATGAGGGCATCAAGTCGTCCCGCTGGGCAATAATCAAGCAGATGTACAATCAGAAGCCCTGGATGAGACCCTTCCTGCTCGCATCCGGCTTTTTCTACTTCTGGGGCAGAACCTGTCTCTTCGAGCTCCTGACCATGCGTCCCATGGCATCCTGGCGCGCCTATAGAGAGTCGCGGGGCATGTCGCCCTGGTATGACCTGGTGGACTGGATGGGGGGATGGCCGTATGAGGCGGCAACCCCTGAGGCCGTCTTCGATTTCTGCCGGGGCCGCGGCTTCACCCTGCAGCGGCTGATCACCCGCCAGGGTACGGGAAACAACGAATTCGTCTTTCGAAAAGGGTAAACCAAGCGAGTGTATCCAGACAAACCTGACAATTCCATGCAAGGGCCGTATTTCTCACCCATGAACGTACCAGCGGGAACCATATGTGCGGCATAACCGGTTTTATGGGATATCCAGGAAGCCCTGGCCTGTCAGCCAAGGCCCGGGCCATGGCCGACACCCTTGTCCATCGAGGCCCGGACGACAGCGGCGTCTGGACAGATGAACAGGCAGGGGTTTCCCTGGCACACCGGAGGCTTTCCATCCTCGATCTGAGCGCTGCCGGACATCAACCCATGGTATCGGCCTCGGGCAGACACGTGATCGTTTTCAACGGCGAGATCTACAATCACCTCGAACTGCGCAAGAAACTCGATCCTGTCTCCTGGCGCGGGCATTCCGACACCGAAACGCTCCTCGAGGCGATCGATGCCTGGGGCATCAGGCGTGCCTTGGAGGAGAGCACCGGCATGTTCGCCTTTGCCCTCTGGGATCGGAAAGAACGCACGCTCACCCTGGCCCGCGACAGGATAGGCGAGAAGCCTCTCTATTACGGAAGGACCGGCGGGGTGATCGTCTTTGCCTCCGAGCTCAAGGCGCTGCGGGCATTTCCCGGCTTCAACGCCTCGATAAACCGGGATGCCCTGGCATTGTTCATGCGCCACAACTACATACCTGCCCCCTGGAGCATCTATGAGGGCATATTCAAGCTCCCTCCGGGCACGTTCACTACCCTGGGATCACCCGACGATCCGGCCCGCCCCGAAACCTACTGGTCGGCGCGGCACGCAGCCCTGTCAGGGCTTGAGGATCCCTTCTTTGGCGATGAACGAGAGGCGATCGATGAGCTCGAAAATATCCTGAAAAGGGCGGTCAGGGGGCAGATGCTCTCCGACGTGCCCCTCGGCGCGTTTCTCTCGGGCGGATTCGACTCGTCCCTGATCGTGGCGCTCATGCAGGCGCAATCCTCCCTGCCGGTGAAGACCTTCACGATCGGTTTTCATGAAGAGGTCTACAACGAGGCCGTTCACGCTGAGGCCGTTGCCCGCCATCTGGGCACCGAGCACACCGAGCTGTACGTCACACCGAAGGAATGCCAAGCCGTCATTCCCAGGTTGCCGACACTCTACGACGAACCCTTCGGCGATTCATCCCAGATTCCGACCTTTCTCGTATCCGAGCTTGCACGACGGCATGTCACGGTGAGCCTGTCCGGTGACGGCGGCGACGAACTCTTCGGCGGATACAACCGGTATTTCAGGGGAATGGAGCTCTATCGGCACGCGAACCGATTTTCGGACACCCTTCGACGGAAACTGACCAGGGCGGTCACCCTGCTTCCGCCGGCTGCCTGGAACAGGATGTTCGCTCTGATGCGCCCTCTCCTGCCTTCACGATTACGCAACGCCAGCTCCCCCGGCACCAAACTGCACGAATTGGCAAAGATCCTTGACTCCCATACACCGGAGGCAATTTATCTCAGCCTGCTTTCCCACTGGCACGACCCCGCCTCACTCGTTCTCCACAGCAGGGAGCCGGAGACGGCAGTCAACGTACCAGGCCGGTGGCTCGACTGCAGGAGCCATGAATACCGCATGATGTACCTGGATCTCGTGACGTATCTCCCCGACGACATCCTCGTGAAGGTGGACCGGGCTGCAATGGCAGTTTCCCTCGAGACACGTGTACCCTTCCTGGACCACAGCATCGTGGAATTCTCCTGGCGCCTGCCGCTGTCCATGAAAATACGATCGAATCAGGGCAAATGGGTGCTCCGCAGGGTTCTGGACCGCTATGTTCCCAGGGAGATCATGGAAAGACCCAAGATGGGCTTTGGCGTGCCCATCGATCTCTGGCTGCGGGGCCCTCTCCGCGAATGGGCGGAGACCCTCCTCAATGAAAGCCGCCTCAAATCGGAGGGTTTCTTCAATCCGGATCCCATCCGGGAGAAATGGACCGAGCACCTGAGCGGCAGGAGCAACTGGCAGTATCTGCTCTGGGATGTGCTCATGTTCCAGGCCTGGCATGAAGCGCAGCAAACACAGGCTACCGAAGAGCACCAGCCCTGGCGTACAGCCGATGCATAAAACCGATCGAAGGATATGTGCCGAATAGCCGGAATCTGGAATGACGGCAATCCTGAAGAGCTTTTCCGCAGGTGCACAGCGATGCGGGACACGCTTCTGCGGGGTGGGCCCGACGACGCCGGAATCTTCGTGGATGAAGAATCAGGATTGGCCCTGGGACACCGGCGGTTGAGCATCATCGACCTCAGCGAGGCCGGCCATCAGCCCATGACCTCGGGCCATCACACCATCTGCTATAACGGAAAGACCTATAACTACCTCGACCTGCGCTCCGAGCTCGAGGGCCTGGGTCACACGTTCCAGAGCACTTCTGATACGGAATCGGTGCTCAGAGCCTTCTGCCATTGGGGGCCTGACTTCGTCCACCGCCTGAACGGGATGTTCGCCTTTGCCCTCTGGGATGCATCAGAGAAATCCCTGCACCTTTTCCGCGACCGCATCGGGGTCAAACCGCTTTATTATTACAGGCATGACGGGGTTTTCGCCTTTGCCTCCGAGCTCAAGGCCCTGCACACAGGCCTTCGCGACCGGTTGGAAATAGATCAGGATGCCCTCGGCGAATTCCTCCACTACGGCTACATCAGCGCCCCGCGGACGATCTACCGCCATGTGCGAAAGCTCGAGCCCGGCCACTGGCTCAAGATTTTCGCTGACCATACGCTCCAGGACCACTGTTATTGGTCGATCGCAGATTTCACACCAGCAGCCGAAGCGACCATGATCGAATCCAGCTCCATCGACCGGCTCGAGGAGATCATGACCGATGCCTTCTCCAGGCGGCTCATTGCCGATGTCCCTGTTGGCGTTTTCCTCTCGGGAGGCGTCGACTCGTCGCTGGTGACGGCGATCCTGGCCAGGAACACGGATACCCCTGTAAGAACATTCACCATCGGTTTTGCGGAAAAGAATTACGACGAGTCGGTGTGGGCGAGGCGGATCTCGGAGCATCTTAACACGGAGCATACCGAAGAGACCGTCACTCCCGAACATGCGAAGGAAATCCTTCCCCTGTGGCCCGAGATCTATGACGAACCCTTCGGTGATATCTCAGGGATCCCTACCGCCATCTTGTCCAGGATCACCCGAGAGCACGTCAAGGTAAGCCTTTCCGCAGACGGCGGTGATGAGCTGTTCTGCGGCTATCATCGCTACTGGGTCATGAACGCCTTGGAAAGATTCATCAAACCTCTCCCTTCGATTCTGCCCAGGGCCGCCGGTAGGCTGATGGGCCTTCTGGGAAGCGACAGGGCAGCAT
>JALNWY010000202.1 GCA_023230665.1 Deltaproteobacteria bacterium | reverse complement strand
GGGGGTTCGATCCCCCCCACCTCCACCACCAAACCTTAACATGCCCTGTCCGGAAAGCGAAAAAGAAACCCTGGCCTAGAGACTGATGTTTGCCGAGACAGCCCTGATCTGGTCGGCAGCCTCCTGAATCATCCGCTCCAGCAGATCCTGAACCGCGGGAATGTCATGGATCAGGCCCACGGACTGGCCGACCATCATGGGCGCCAGATCAACATCGCCGGTTTCCCATGCCTTGGCGATCCGGTCTCCGGTGATGAGCGGGAGAATGCCCTCGAGGCCTCCCCCATTCGCCTCCACTTGAAGAACTGCCTCGACGTTCTTGTTTTTCAGTGCCCTGGCCTGGAGATGAATCGATTTGCAGATGAGTGCGGTCTCGTATTCCTTCCGCTTGATAAGCTCGTTTTTGATATTGTCGTGGATGTTGCATTCCTTTGTCGCCATGAAGCGACTCGCCATCATAATGCCCTGTGCGCCGAGCATGAGAGCCGCGGCAAGCGACTTTCCGTTGACCATGCCGCCCACCGTGACCACGGGCAGCTTGACTTCCTCAATGATCCTCGGGGTCAGCACCATGGAGGTGACATCGTCGTCCAGGGGATGGCCGCCTTCTTCGATTCCAGCGGCATAGATGCCGTCGTAACCTGCTTTCTCGGCATGCACTGCGTGGCGGACCGCACCCACTTTATGAAACAGCTTCACCCCCGCTTTTTTGAGTTTCTCGATATATTCCATGCCGCAGGCCTTGTCCACCGGGGCTCCGGAGACTTCCACGCCGGCTACCTGCTCTTCGGCACACACCCTTAGGTACATCTTATAATGCTCGGCCGTGATACGCACCGAGGGCAGGATCGTCACTCCCACCATGAAAGGCCTGTCCGTCAGCTTCCGCGTCTCGTGGATCGCAGCCCGAAAGTCCTCTTCAGTGTCATAGTTCGCCGCAGTAACGTTGCCCATGCCGCCCGCGTTTGATATGGCCGCGCAGAGTTCCGGTTTGCAGAGCCACATCATTGCGCCGCAGATAATGGGATACTTGATGCCGAACATCTCGGTGATGGCAGTTTTCATCATGATATTCTCCTTTGCAGGGCAGTTTGATGGAACCACCTTCCCCGGGGAACATCCTGCATAATTTCTAGGCCATCATCATTGGCAAGTCAATTGAAAAAGAATGTAATATGATAATACAATAACAATTTAAAACGAAATGACATTGATATGCCGGTTGGACAGATGGACTTGAAACCGGTAATACCGCATCTTAAAAGGGTTTGGCGACATAGACAAGGGCGATCCTCAAAGTGCAAAGAATCTGATAAATTGTGTTGACAGGGCGGAAATAATTATTTATATACGAATCCATCAAATGATGGAATCAATCATTGTAACACAATGATGGAATCTTGAGTTGCAATGAGCCGTGAGAGATACATGATGGACATTTCCCTCCCCGGGGCAATGTCGGGCTGTATCGGTTTCACCTGATCAGGACAAGAGTTGCACGACAAATGATAAGGAGGATCTGGCATGGCAGGAATCACTTCCTTCGGAGGATACATTCCCCGTTACCGGCTCAGCAGGATGGTCATCGTCCAGAACATGGCCTGGTACTTTCCCGTGATCATGGCGGTTGCAGGCGGTGAAAAGGCGGTGGCCAACTGGGATGAAGACTCGGTCAGCATGGCCGTTGCCGCCGCATACGACTGTATGGCCGGACACGACAGGAAAGGGCTCGATGCTCTCTATTTCGCATCCACCACGATGCCGTTTGCGGACCGGCTCAATGCGGGCATTGTCGCAGCCGCGCTCAACATGCGCGAAAACGGAGTGTCGAACGCGGACTTCGCATCCTGTATGAAGGCAGGCACAACCGCGATGATCTCCGCCCTTGACTCGGTGCAGGCCGGATCGAGGAAAAACGTGCTGGTGGCGGCATCCGACCAGCGGCGCACGAAAATGGCCACCATGTTCGAGATGTTCTACGGCGACGGCGCCGCCGCGGTGCTCATCGGCGGCAAGGATGTCGTTGCCGATTATCTGGGCAGCTACTCCATCAACTGCGACTTCGTGGATCACTACCGGGGGCAGGCTAAGGAGTTCGATTACGGCTACGAAGAGCGCTGGGTACGGGATATCGGCTACGGAAAGGTCATCCCGGAAGCGATATCCGGGTTCCTTGCACAGAGCGGCATGAAGATCGGGGACTTCTCCAAGGTGATCTATCCCTGCTATTTCGGGGGCACACACAAGGCCATCGCAGCAAGGCTCGGAATCGAAAAGGAAAAGGCGCAAAACAATCTCCAGGCCGTCTGCGGTGATACGGGAACGGCGCATCCTCTGGTGATGCTGGTATCGGCGCTTGAGGAGGCGAACCCCGGCGACAAGCTTTTGGTGGCCGGTTTCGGTCAGGGCTGCGATGTGCTGGCTTTCGAGGTGACAGAAAAAATCAGGGACATGAAGCTGCGCACCGGCATCAAGGGATCTCTTGACAACCGGGTGGATCTGGCGAATTACCAGAAGTTCACCAAGTTCAGAAACCTCATCACCGCGGATCTGGGCATCCGTGGAGAGGCTAACCCGAACACGTCGCTCACCGTGCTCTGGCGGAAGCGAAAAATGCTGCTCGGCCTGGTGGGCGTGCGGTGTAAGAAATGCGGCACTCCGCAGTTCCCGGTCTACCCGACCTGCGTAAACCCCACGTGCTGGAGCGTGAACGACTTCGAGGACTATGAGTTCTCCGACAAGGAGGCGAAGATCCTCATGTTCACCGGCGACATGCTCTCTCCATCGGTCGATCCTCCGGCAATATACGGGCTGATCGCATTCGAGGGCGGAGGCAGGACCATGTTCGACTTCACAGACTGCGATCTGAACCAGATCAAGGTGGGCATGAAGACCAGGATGTCGTTCAGAAGGAGGCAGGCCGACAACATGCGGGGATTCACCGGATATTTCTGGAAGGCTGTCCCCCAGGTGGAAGGAGGCGGAAAATAATGGCTACGGGAATCAGAGACAAAGTCGCGATTATCGGAATGGGGTGCTCGCAGTTCGGCGAGCGCTGGAACGATGGTCCGGAAGAGCTCATGGTCGAGGCCTTCACTGAATGCCTCCAGGACGCCGGCATCGAGAAGACAGACATCCAGGCCGCATGGTTCGGGTCCTGCTTCGACGAGGTCGGCGTCGGGAAGAGCGCTCTGCCGGTCTCCATGTCCCTGAGGCTCCCCAATATATCGGTCACCCGGGTGGAGAACTACTGCGCCAGCGGTACCGAGGCGTTCCGGGGGGCGGTCTATGCCGTGGCTTCCGGGGCATATGACATTGCTCTGGCCATCGGCGTGGAGAAGCTCAAGGACATCGGCTACGGTGGGCTGCCCGAATTCAGCACTGCCATGGGCACGCTGAACCAGCTCTGGATGGCGAACTTCACCGCTCCGGGTGGCTTCGCCATGCTGGCGACCTCCTATGCGGCGAAGTACGGCCTCGACATGAACGAGGTCAAACGGGCAATGGCCCACGTGTCGGTCAAGAGTCATGCGAACGGGGCACTCAACTCCAAGGCGCATCTGAGAAAGCCGGTGACCGAAGAGCAGGTGCTCAACGCTCCTCAAATCGCCTATCCCTTGGGCCTCTTCGACTGCTGCGGCGTGAGTGACGGCTCTGCGTGCGCCATCGTCACCACCCCGGAGATCGCAAAGAGCCTCGGCAAGAAGGACCTCGTCACGGTCAAGGCCCTGCAGCTCTCCCTGAGCAATGGCACCGAGTTCGCCTATGACTGGGACGGGGATCACTTTGTCACCACATCCAAGGCGAGCGCAGAGGCGTACCAGGAGGCAGGCATCAGGAATCCTCGTGAAGAGATCAGCATGATGGAGGTGCACGACTGTTTCTCCATCACCGAGCTGGTGACCATGGAAGACCTGCACATCTCCGAGCGCGGCAAGGCTCCCGAAGACGTGATGGACGGGTTTTACGATCTGAACGGCGGCGGGGTTCCCTGCCAGCCGGACGGCGGGCTGAAGTGCTTCGGCCATCCCATCGGGGCGTCCGGCCTGAGAATGCTCTATGAAATGTACCTGCAGCTCCACGGCAGGGCCGGCCAGAGGCAGCTCAAGGATCCAAAGTTCGGGCTCACCCACAACCTCGGCGGTTTTCCCTTCATGAACGTGTGCAGCATCGCCATCATCGGGAAACAGGGCGCATAGGAACGGACCATTTCATAAAGGAGGTGAGATGTGGCTGACTTATCCAAGGCAGGCACCGAGTATCCCCCCATTGTCTGGGAGGTGGAGCGGGGCAAGATCAGGGAGTTCGCGAAGGCCATCGGCGATTTCAACCCGGTTTATCTCGACCGCGAGGCTGCGGTGAAGGCGGGATACAAAGATACGCCGGCACCGCCGACATTCCTGACCGTCCCCATGATGTGGTGCGGAAAGATGCCGGACTTCATCAACGATCTGAAGATCAACTTCATGATGGTGCTTCACGGTGAGGAAGAATACGAATACTACCAAGAGATCTATCCGGGCGATGTGATCACGGGCACCCCGAAGGTGACCAGGATGGAGGAGAAGACAAGCAAGTCCGGATCCAAGATGGACATGATCACCCTGGAAGTGCTCTACACCAACCAGAAGGGCGAAAAGGTCGCAAAGGCCAGATCGCTGCTCGTCGAAAGGAAATAGGGGGCAGTCATGATACAGGAAAAATATTTTGAAGACGTGAACGTGGGCGATGCGGTCATCGAGCTGAAGAAGGGGCCGCTGCAGAAGCTGCAGCTCGTCATGTACGCCGGCGCCTCGGGCGATTTCAATCCCCTCCACACCGACGACGACTTTGCAAAGGCGGTGGGCATGAAAGACGGCGTGATCGCTCACGGAATGTTCGTGATGGGCTGTGTGGGTCAGGCCGTTACGTCCTGGGTGCCGAAAAACAGGCTCAAACGGCTCGGTGTTCGTTTCGCCGGCATGTCAAAGCCGGGGAACACGATCACCATATCAGGCGTGGTGACG
>JALNWY010000201.1 GCA_023230665.1 Deltaproteobacteria bacterium | reverse complement strand
GCGACAAGGTCGACGCCCAGACGCGGGCAAGCATCGAGAACGCCCTGTCCGACCTCAAGGATGCCATGAAGGGTGATGACGTCGATCTGATCAACCGGAAGATCGAGGCCCTGACGAGCGCGTCCCACAAGCTCGCCGAGGTGATCTACTCCGCGGCTGCGGGCGCCCCCGGCGGCTCTCAGGCCGGTGCCCAAGG
Source organism: Deltaproteobacteria bacterium (assembly GCA_023230665.1). Lineage (GTDB taxonomy): Bacteria > Desulfobacterota > Desulfomonilia > UBA1062 > UBA1062 > Phosphitivorax. The sequence goes on along the minus strand of JALNWY010000201.1, from coordinate 4,821 downwards.
CGGGCCTGGCGGAGAGAAGAGGCCGGACGAAGACGTTGTGGACGCAGAGTTCGAAGAGGTCAAGGGAGACAAGAGCTAGACCTTTTCCGGTATGGTAAGGGGCAAAAAACCCTTGCGGAGCAATGCATCCCGGGTTTTTCGCCCCTGTTGTTTTCCTGCCGGGGAGGATGAGGGGAGCGTATGCCCATCTACGAATACAAATGCACCTCGTGCGGCCGCATCAGCAGCTTCTTCGTGCAGGGGTTCGGCGACCCTGAAGACCTCTGCTGCCGGGCGTGCGGGGGCAAAGAGCTCAAACGGCTCATCTCCCGGGTCAACTATCACCAGTCCCAGTCGGACCGGCTTGCTTCCTATGACCCCAAGGCCGGAAAGTCCGGTGATTTCTATAAGGACTCAAGAAACATCGGGCTGCACGCGGAGCATATGCTGCAGAAGGCCGGGGTCAAACCCACGGATGAGTTCAAGTCGAAAATCGAAAACTTAAGGAGCGACCCGTCCCGGGTCATCAAGGACAGCGACAAGTAAGCCCGCTTCCAAAGGGAATGCTCCGGAGTTGAGACGCCTCAGAAGTTGAACAGTTTCTTGGCCCGGGAGGGTTTCTTCACCGTGTCCTGCGTGGTTTCCGCAAAACGGCGGAGCAGTTCTTCCTGCTCCTTGCTCAGCTTCCTGGGGATCTCCACCTTGACGCCCACGTTCAGCGACCCGTGGCCGCCTGCGCGCAGGCGCTTCATACCCTTGTCCCTGATGGTGTAGATGTCGCCCGGCTGGGTACCCGGCTTGAGAGCCAGGTCAACCTCAGGCCCGTCGAGCGTGGGTATCTTGATGGTAGCGCCGAGCGCCGCCTGAACGAACGGGACCGTGGTTTCGAGGTAGAGGTCGTCGCCATGCCTGACAAAGGTCTCGTGCTGCTTGACCTCGATGAACACGTAGAGGTCGCCCGGAGGCCCGCCCAGTTCTCCGGCTTCGCCTTCTCCGGAGATGCGCATGGTGGCCCCGGTGTCCACGCCCGGAGGGATCTTTACCTTGAGCTGCTTTTCCCGGGTTATGGTGCCTGAACCCCTGCAGACCTTGCACGGCTTGGGAATGACCTGCCCCGTCCCCCGGCAGTGCGCGCATGTCGAAGAAATGGTGAAAAACCCCTGGGTCCGGTAGACCTGGCCCCTGCCCCCGCAGATACCGCACGGCTCGGGTGATGTTCCGGGCTCGGACCCGGTCCCCTGACAGCGGTCGCAGGTTTCCACCTTGGGGATCTTGAGCTCGGTTTCAGTGCCCCGGTAAGCCTCTTCGAGGGTGATGGATGCGTCATACCTCAGGTCAGCGCCCCGGGCCGGCCTCCTGCGCTGGGACCTCATGCCCGGGGAGAACCCGAACACCTCGCCGAAGATATCCGAGAAGCTGCTGAAGATATCGTCGAAGTTGGAGAACCCACGGAAGCCGGCGCCCCGGAGTCCCTCGTGGCCGTACTGGTCGTACATGCGGCGCTTGTCTGCGTCGCGCAGCACCTCGTAGGCCTCGGCGGCTTCCTTGAAACGGGCCTCGGCCTCGTGGTCGCCGGGATTCCTGTCCGGGTGGTTCTTCAGTGCAAGTTGCCGGTAGGCCTTTTTGATTTCCTCGGCAGAGGCCGATCGAGAAACCCCGAGAATTTCGTAATAATCCCGCTTGGTCATGACCTCTCGTTCAGGGATATCTTACCTTCTGCCAGCTCTCTCAGCGCAGTCACCACAGGCCTGTTCTCCTTGCGTTTGGAAAGCGGAGAAGCACCTTTCATGAGCTGCTTGGTGCGCTTGGATGCAGCTATTGCGAGAGAAAAACGGTCGTGTACCTTTTCAAGGCAATCTTCTATTGTTACTCGTGCCATAGCGTCCCTTTCCGGATTCTAAAGTGACAAAACGTCAATGCTCATGCCACAGAAATCCGTAATCGTCAAGGGCGATTCGCAAAGGAATCAGTCCTCGAAATCACCGGCAGGAAGCTCTTCTTCCCGGTGGAGTTTAATCGCCCGTTCGGTTATCTTGCCCGGCGTCCAGTCATCCGGGTCCTCGATGCGCTCTGCTTTGACGCCCACATCGTATGAGCCTGCCCGGAGAATTTCTTCAATGGCGAGCGGCGCCGTGTCTGCGGCGTTGAAGCAGTTGACCAGGAGATCATAGACGAAATCCTCAACCGGCTTTTCCATGCGCTCACGGATATCCCGCGACTGGGAGAGCAGCCTGGTCTCGAAAGGAAGGTTGAGCTTTTTGTAGTCGCCCTTTTTCCAGGACTTGGACTGGGCATAGGAGACCATTTCCTGCCAGAGATCCCCGGTCACGCCCTGATCGGGGATCTTGATGAAATTACCGGACTCATCCAGAAACGCGTTGCCGAATTCATTCACCTTCACGCCCCAGGAGATCATCTGCAGGGCGGTTGCCACATTGGCCTTGGTAGTCCGGGTCTCGTCGGCGATCCTCTTGAGGCGTTCAACGCTGTTGCCCGACGTGCCGTGCTGGGCCCCGGAGACCCGGTAGGGCTCCAGCACCTCGTGGATCTCCCTGGTGAGCTCCACCTGGATGCCTGCGCTGCTTTCTTCGATGCCGTGGGAGGTGCCGTTGTTCAGGGCGATCCAGTCAGGGAAGATCCCGTGGGCATTGAGCCCCTGGATGAGGAAGAGCGCCTCTGCCGGGGTGGACAGGCCTTCCTTGCCCCTGATCTCGCCCACCTCGGTCTCGTATCCGGCCCAGGGCGGGATGAAGGGGTTCAGTGCGATGTTGGCGAGCAGATTCTGCTCCTCGCTCATATGAGATGCGTCGATGGCCACCGAGGTGATCCCGAAATCGAACATCGAGGGAACATCGATCTTGGCCGCGTTCACTTCCACAGGCTTTTTCAGGCCGAAGTGGTCGGCGTGCACGGCCACCGGGATGGTGATGCCCAGTTCGTTGCAGAAGGTGTTTACATATTGTGCGAGGTTCCACATATTCACCAGGCAGTAGCCGCTCTCGGACTTCGCGATCTCGATAATGATGGCGGCATTGGCCCTCTGGGCGGCCTTGAGCGCAGCCCGGATCACCACGGAGTTGCGGCCGTTTGCGGCCATGGTCATGGCGTGGCCCTTTTTCAGCATGGCCCGGTCGATCACCTTGCCACTGACGATCAGGGCCCGGGAGTTGGGGAACAGCTTTTGAATGTTCGGCGGCCTTCCGATCTGGAGTGCCTTGTCGAAATCTGCGGAAAAACCCATATATGACCTCCTTGGTCTGTGCTACGAAAGCTGTTTGTTTTGGATCTGTTTCGTTATCAGAGATTGTTCTTCTTCGCAAACTCCTCGTACTCGAGCACGTCTTCTTTCGAGCCAATGATCAGCGGCACCCGCTGGTGAAGCTTGTCAGGCTTGATGTCGAGGATCCGCTCGTACCCGGTGGATGCATAGCCTCCTGCCTGCTCGGCGATATACGCCAGGGGGTTGGCCTCGTAGAGGAGCCTCAGCTTGCCGGTGGGCTTCTTCGGGTCTTTGATGTCTTCAGGGTACAGGAAAATGCCGCCTTTGAGCAGGTTGCGGTGAAAGTCGGCCACGAGCGAGCCGATATAGCGCGAAGAATAGGGCTTGCCGGTCTTGTTGCTATCTGACTTGAGATGGTCGATGTACTCCCGGGTGCCCTTCTTCCAGTAGAGGTAATTTCCTTCGTTCGCGCTATAGATCTTGCCCCGGGGCGGGATCTTGATATCGGGGTTGGAGAGCACGAACTCGCCCACGCTCGGGTCGAGACTGAAGACGTTCACGCCGTTTCCGGTGGAATATACGAGGTTGACGCTCGAGCTGTAGATGATGTAGCCGGCCCCGAAGAGCTGGCTGCCTGGCTGGAGGCAGTCTTCCAGAACGCCGTCTTCGCCGTCGGAGACGCGCTTGTAGATTCCGAAGATGGTCCCGATGGAGACGTTCACATCGACGTTGGACGAGCCGTCCAGCGGGTCGAACATGACCACGTATTCGCCTTTCGGGTGCTGCTTAGGCAGCATGATCAGATCCGGGACCTCCTCGGAGGCCATGACGCAGACCTTGCCGATATAGTCCAGCGCGCTGATGAACATGTTGTTGGCATAGACATCGAGTTTCTGGACTTCCTCCCCCTGGACATTCGTGTTGCCGGTGCGGCCGAGAATGTCTTCCACGAGCCCGGCATGGGCAACCTGGGCCGCAACGATCTTGGCCGCGAAGATGATCTGGCTCAGAATCGCGCTGAAATCCCCTTTGCCGCCATACCTCCGCTGTTCATCGATGATGTGTCTGTCAAGAGAGATGACTTTGTGATTCATAGTGCCTCCCCTTTGTATACAGGTAGTAATATCCGGAGATTCTTGTGTTCTCAAGGAATACTAGCACCTTGCCGGAGGAAAAATCAAGGCCATGTCATATCGTTCCAGACTTTTCGGACAGATGACCAGGAAAAGGGCGGCTCAAGAAAAATATCGTTGACAGGACAAAATGTTTCTGCGTATAGAAACATCATGTTGATACGAGTGCTTGAGGGCAAAAGAGGCGGATTCGTTGGAAAACGTGCTGCAACCATGTCGTGGTGGTGGCGTTTCCTGGAGAATGAGGTGGCGGGAGGTTTGCCCTAGAGCGACTTTTTTTAAAAGAGTACAGGCAAAAAAGGCGGCAGGCTCCCGACGAGCCTGCCGCCTTTTTGCGTGAAAGGGTATCGCAATGAAGACATTCAGAGTGTTCAGGGACAGGGATGATCAGGGGGTGGTGGTCAGAAAGCGCCTGACATGTGACACGCTCACCCCGGTCCAGGCGTACTTTTCCCTCGTGGGCCAGGGGAAGGGCTTTCTCCTTGAGTC
>JALNWY010000200.1 GCA_023230665.1 Deltaproteobacteria bacterium | reverse complement strand
TTCAATGTTCCGGTCATGGCGATCCTGGACCCGAAGATGACAGAGAAGCTTCCCCCCCTTCTGACCATGAGCACGGGCATGGACGCCATGACCCATGCGGTGGAGGCTGTCCACAGCATCCCTCACCAGCCGCTCACCGACGGGCTGGCCCTGCACGCAATCCGGCTTCTGTACAAGCACCTGCCCGTCTGTGTGGAGAACGGATCCGACCTCCATGCCCGGGGCCAGGTGCAGATCGCAGCCACCATGGCGGGCTGGGCGTTCGGCAATGCCATGGTGAGCATCGTGCACGCCATGGCCCACTCCATCGGCGCGGTGGCCCATGTGCCCCACGGCATCGCCAACGGCATCCTGCTGCCCGACTGTATGGAGTTCAATCTGGAAGAAGCCGTGGACGGCTATGCCATGGTGGCCGAGGCCATGGGGGTCCGGGAAAAGGGCATGGATGATTCAGAAGCGGCCCAGGCGGCGATCCGGGCCATGAGGGAATTCACCCGGAAGATCGGCCATCCGCAGAAGCTCTCCGAGATGGGGGCGGGCTTGAAGGATATCGAAAGAGCGGCCGACTTGAGCCTCTCGGACGGCTCCATTGTCAACAACCCGAGGGTCGTGATGGACCCGGCAGAGGTTCTGGAGATCTTCCAGAAAAATATGTAGAAGGCATCCGGCAGGGGCTGCAATGACACCCCGGCCCCTGCTTTTATTTTTCAAGACAGGAGATCTGTGCATGACAGACAATGCGATTATTGAAAACCGGGCGGAAGAGGTCCCCTTTTCCTATGTCTTAAGCGAGCTGCTGGAGACGAACGTGAAGCAGAACCCCCACAAGCTCAAGACCTTCCAGGGCCTGTACGGCGTTGTGGGCATTGACCTGAAAGACATCGAGGCAGCCGTCACGCTTGTCTTCTCGGGCGGAAAGGCCAGGATAGAACAGGGCATTGTCGGCAGGCCCGACATCATCATCAAGACGGATTCCGACAAGGTCATCGGGCTCAACTCCATCAGCATCAAGTTCGGCCTGCCCTATTACTTCGACGAGGCGGGCATGACCGTGCTCAGGCAGATCCTCTCCGGAGAGATCAAGGTGCAGGGCATGTTCGCACACCCCGTCATCCTCACGAAGCTCACCAAGATCATGTCGGTGATGTGAGGGCCCTGGCAAAGGATCCGCACATTCTGCCGTCCTTACGCTGTCCGCCGGAACTGTACCGGTTAGGCGGGGGGCCCAAGGGTGCGCGCGCCCGGCGGGCCGCGTATCCGGGCCGGGCCGATCCGCCGGCAGGTTGGCTGTTTCGGAACAAGGTCCTGATCAGCTGTGCATGAGGCTATGCTCGCCTGGTCGAGATGAGGGGCCTTCGGGTTTGAGGGACCGCGGGATCCTCATGATCACGGGAAACGCAGCATGGGCCTGGGGATCGAGAAGGAGATTGCCCCCGTGGTCGGTGAGGATCTTGTGGGCCGCACTCAGGAACAGACTGGCGCTCCAGGGTCTCGACGTGAGCTCGGTGTCGTAGAGATCACAAAAACGCACACAGGGCCGGGTGTCTCCCAGGAGTATCTCCAGCTCGTTGTCCCGGTCGTCGATCCTCTGATCCAGAGTAATGTATGTATAGAAGGCTGTCCGGAGAACACAACCCGGGCAAAGCCCGCACCTGGAGAGGACGTGCTGGAGCAGTGAGGGTGCAGCCGCACGGCCGGCCGCTCACCAGGGGCGAATCCCGGCCCGGAGAGATCCTGCGGACCGTGCGCACCTTTTTTCTGCAAAAGGGGTTGAAAGGCTCTTGATCTTGATGCAGATTTTGTCATTATAGGAGATGAAAACGAACCGAAACGAGAGGGTTATCCATGCCGATTTATGAATTTTATTGTCAGCAGTGCAACACCATTTACAATTTTTTCTCAAAGACGGTCAATACCGAGAAGGTTCCCAACTGCCCCAAGTGCGATTCAGGTCCCCTGAAGCGCCGGGTTTCCCTGTTTGCCGCCATTACCGGCCGCAGGGACGACGGCGATGCCGACGACGGCATGCCGCCCATCGACGAGTCGAGGATGGAAAAGGCCATGGCCATGCTGGCGAACGAGGCGGACAAGATCAACGAGGATGACCCGCGGCAGGCGGCCCGGCTCATGCGCAAGCTCTCTGATGCGACAGGCCTCAGGATGGGGCCGGGGATGGAAGAGGCTTTGAGCCGGATGGAGCGCGGGGAAGACCCGGACGCCATCGAGCAGGAGATGGGAGATCTGCTGGAGGGAGAAGACCCCTTCGTGTTCGAGCAGAAATCCCGCGCAGCCGGCAGAAAACCAAGGCCCCTGGTGGACGAGACCCTCTACGATCTCTGATGGCGGGCCGGAGTTTTCCGGATTCTGTACAGGCATCGCTCCCTTCCCGTTTCTCAAGGCTTTTTTTAAGCCGAGCCATGTGTCGGTTCCCTGTCCGCGGGCAGGGTCCTTCACGGGGGCAGGTTGCCTTTTTCCCCTTTCGGGCCTATTATTCCGGCCATATGATCGTCAGTGCCCATCAGCCCTATTTCTGCCCCTATCCGGGGTTCTTTTCCAAACCCATGCACGTCTGATGTGTTCGTTCTTCTGGACTCGGTCCAGTTTCCCCGGGGCGGCACATGGTCCGATGCGCAGGCTCGTAACCCGATGAAGGAGGTACACGGTGCAGCGCAGGGGACAGTGTTTACCGGCCCCTGCAGGAAGCTCGAGATCCACCGGGTTTCCGCTTTTGCGGGAATGACTGATTGTTTGATCTTTTCGAGCTTGCATACACATCCCGGCATTCCGGTCCGTCCGGACAGGATCCGGAGCGGCCGGAAATTCAGTGCATTCCACTATCTTGGCATGTCTCAGGCTCTGCCTTGAAATGCGCAATTATCCCCGCTGAATGCAAGATCCACAACCAAGGGGATACACCACAAAAACCCTGGCATGAATCTTGATATTTATATCCGGATGTTATGAAAAACAGAGGAGGTTTCTATGTATTTCACCAAGATGGCGAACATGATTAAAGGGTTTTCCGTGGTTTTCATCATTGCGCTCTTCACCGGATGCGGGGGAAGCAGCAGCGGGGGTGATCCGACAGGTGACAACAATCCTGAACCTACTCCGGAGAGCCGTCTGATCTCCGGCGTCGCCGCAGCAGGAGCACCCGTTGCCGGGACTGTATTTGTAAAGGGCGCCAATGGTGCGGTCGTTTCATCATCAATAGGGATCGATGGCTCGTACAGCCTCGATGTCGAAGACCTTACCTCCCCGTATATCCTGCGTGCAGAGGGAACCGTGAAGGGAAAGAGCATAGGCATGTATTCCGCGGGCGTTACCGAAGGGAATATCAACATCACCCCGGTAACGGATTTCATCATAAGGAATGCCCTGAAAGGCCGGGCAGAGGATGCCTACTCCAACTGGGGGCCTGACTCAATCACCAGGGAAGCGATTGAAGAGGCCGAAGCCGATGTCCGGGCGCAGCTTGCACCATTATTGAATGCGGCCGGCGTTCCTTCCGGCATCGACCTGATCGGATCTGAGTTCAAGGCAGACCGTACAGGCCTGGATGCAGTGCTCAATGCCCTCAGCATCAGCTACAGCGGCAACACGGCAACGGTGAGAAACAACTATACCGGCTCCAGCTATACCGACGACATTACAAAGGTGAACGACGGGGCAGGCCTGCCGGAATCGGATACTGCGACGACGCGGCAGGTATTCACCGATGCTTCTGCAATCAATGCATTCTGGGCCTCTCTGGAAGACCTGTGCAGATCCACCCCCTCATCTTCGGCAATCATAGACTGGTTCGAGGAGCACGTTGCAGAGGATTATCTTGACGACGGGCAGAACAAGGAACAGGTGATCGACGAGTGGTTGGAGGATCTGGAAGAGGGAGATACTCCCATAAAAATCTCAGCCGCTATCGTAGAGATCGATGAGATCTTTCTTCCCTATACAAAAAGATACAAGGTCAGAGTTCTGTCCTATGATGAAAGAGAATGGGATTATGAAGAACTTTATATGGTTTATAATGGCTCGGAATGGCTCTGGCAAGGCAACCGCAGATGGCTCGGCTGCTTTGTCGAAGCCCGCGCATCTCTTACCGTAAGCGCTGCGGGAAGCAGTTCTTTTTCAACCGGATTCGACATTGAAGTCGATGGTGATGATAATTACGCTTACAATCGGGGGGTGAGATCCGTTTCTGTGACCGGACCCGGCCTGCCGGCAGGAGGCCTCATCTTCCAGCAAGGAAAACCGACAATCTCCAGACATGGATCAAAACATACGCGCATGTTCAAAAGGATGTTTTACCGGTCAGGCCGGAACTTGTCCGGTCGCGCCGGAATATGAATCCGAAAGGCCCGGTATCAATCAGAAGACCCTTGGCTGCTTTTTTGCAGAAGTGGATCAGGACCAAACACGTATACCCTCATATCAATCGTGACAAAGGACGAGAAACTCATCTGTATAGGAACCAGTCTGTGTAACCCGCTTGCCCGTTACCGAGCCGGCCGGAGTCGCTCCAGCCCCAGGCCCACAAGGTGTGGTCATCTCTGAGTGCCAGACTGGGATAAAGGCCGGAGCTGACGCTCATCCAGTTGCCCTGCTCATAAGGGACCATGGCCAAAGGCGAAGGGATGGCGCTAAAAGAGGCCTCAGACAAAGGGATGCTCAAGAAAGGGGGACTGATCGGATTGACCTGAGGTGAATCATCTACCGGCTTACAGGACCACCATCCTTGATCAGGTCGATTTTTTGTCTGGACAATGGGGTCCACCTCAACTCTGTCCGAACATGCTGGTACCCAACAATCCCTAACCCATGATACAATATCCCCGTGGACATACCGTAACCCCGTCCTGTTTTCTTTTGTCAGATTCAAAAAAGCAGGTGTGTCCACTCCTTACAACTCAAAAGCACGCTTCCGTGGGATCAACCACTTTTATTGTCTCCTTCGGGGAATGGGAGAAAAACCCTCGCCTTCAGGCGAAGACTTTAGGACGCTTGCGATATAGAGCATTATCGTAAG
>JALNWY010000199.1 GCA_023230665.1 Deltaproteobacteria bacterium | reverse complement strand
CAGCCGTCCGTATCAGAAGCGGATGCCTGCAAAACGGCCCGTGGTGAAGCTGAACATCGATCCGGAAGACGTGAAGCAGATCAAGGACCCGAAGCTCAGAAAAGCAGTGATGCAGCTCATCGACTCCTAACCCGGGGCGGGTTCACTTGGAGCACTGGAAATGAAATATGTGTGGTATAAAGAGAAGAGGTTTTTATATGTAAGGGACCCGGATCCAAGTCAAGAATGGGTTTTCATCCGGATGCGTTCCCACGGTGGGCGGATGCCGGCGGGAGGCTCCGCCCTGTTTGCGTAACAGGACATGAAAAAGGGGCAAGGATGGCTGAACAGAAAAAAAAGCTGATGCGCACCATATGGGTGCTGGGGGCCGGGTTTTCTGTTGTCGTGATCGTCTGGGCGCTCTCGATCGTGGGGGTGATCCCGCTCACCTTTACCATGGCCGGAACTCCCGAGGCCCTGATCAAGTTCCTGGATTCACCCCGCGACGACATGCGGGGTGTCAAGATCAACGGCCACTTCCTCGACATCGGCAAGCGGCGCTCGCTCCAGATCGTCAAGGGATATGACGAGGTCATGTACCTTGTGCGGCCCTACCGGCAGGTCAGGGTGTTTCCCCGCAGCCTCACTCAGGCCGAGCTCCTGGACTTCTGCACGAACATCACCGGAGCCGGATTCGACGAGCTGAGATCCCGTCTGGAATCCGGAGATCAGGTGGCTGCCGAGTGGGAAGGCCGCATAGAGGGCAAGGCTGTCCGGATCGTCAAGGCGAGCATGTTCAGCTACCTTGTCAGCGGGCTTATGGAAAGGCCGATCTTCATGACCCAGGTCGAGCTTGCCAAAAGACTCGGCATGGCCGAACCCCACATCCTCACCCGGCTCATCCCCGTGCAGAAGCGGTGGTACGAGGAGTTTCTCTTGAGCAGCTCCCTGCAGGCGCCCTATCCGGTTCACTACATCATTCCGATCGAGGACGAGCTGACAGCGTGGCTTGGCGCGCAGGCCGCCTCCCTGAAATAGGAATCGGGATCCAGGCCGCCGGGGCCTGGACAATCACGGCCTGATCATGGCAAGGCTGCTTGTCTCTTTGCACAGAGCGGGTATTTTTATCTCAGGAAGTGTAAACAGTGTTTACACTCCGGGGAAAATCTTGTATGCTCCTGCATATACGACGATGATATACTGTTCAAGGGAGAAGAGGGAGGGTGAGCCATGTCAGTACCGAACAGAAACAATCCCTACAGCTTTGATGAGTTTCTCCAGTGGCGCGGCAGCGTGAACTACTACCGGGACGATGCGTTTTTTCAGAAGGTGCTCAGGCATTTCAGCAAGGAGGAGCAGGCTGCGATCGACAGGGATCTGGATCGCATGTCCGAGAAGGTCTCATACCGGTGGCGGGACTTTGCCGAGAAGATTTCCTGGCCCGAGCACAGGCCCTACATCAAGCACTATGACGGCCACAACCACCGGATAGACCGGATCGTGCGGCCGCTGGAGACCGAGATCATGGAAAAAGAGATCTTCTCCCAGGCCTTTTTCTCCGAAAAGACCTCGCCCTGGCTCAGGCTCGCCAAGATGTATCTGGTCTATCAGAACGGTGAGGCCTGCGTCGCCTGCCCGATCACCTGCACCGAGGGGCTGGTGGCCCTGCTGGAAAAATATGCCGATACACCCGAGACCAGACGCATCCTTGAGCATTGCAAAGAGGGCATTGACGGCGATTTTGCTATCGGGGCCCAGTATCTCTCTGAGATCCAGGGCGGCTCGGACGTGCCTTCCAATGTGCTCGAGGCTGTCTGCGAAGACGGGCAGTGGCGGCTCTACGGCACCAAGTTTTTCTGCTCGGCAACGCACGCCGACTATGCGGTGGTCACGGCCAAGCCCACCGGCTCTGAAGATGCGGCCCTCTTCGTGGCGCCTTCCTGGCTGGAGGGCAACAAGGAAAAAGAGATCAGAAACGGCTATACCATCGACCGTATCAAGTGGAAGATGGGCACCTCCGAGCTCACGACGGCCGAGCTCACGTTCAATGGGGCCCTCGCCTATCCGGTAGGGCCTCTCAACCGCGGCGTGGCCAACGTGGTGGGCATCGTGCTCACCTATTCCCGGCTCACGGTGGGCCTTTCCGCGGCTGCGTTCATGGCCCGGGCCGTGAGGGAGGCGCGCGCCTATGCCGGGTTCCGGGATGCGTTCGGTCTGCGGATCGGCAACTTCCCCATGCTCGAAGGCCAGCTCCGCTCTATGGAGCTGTTCTCGAAGCGGACTGTGGCAGCGGCCTTCAGGCTCTATCGGGATTTTCTGTCCCTGCCCGGAGGGCTCAAGGGAGGGCTGGCGACCGACGAGTCAGAGGATGCCAAGAAGAGGCGCTTCGATGTACGCGAGCTCATCATGCTCCAGAAGATCGCGGCCTCGTGGGACTGCACCGATGTGATCCGGCAGGCCATGTCCGTCTTTGGCGGGCACGGCGTGATGGAAGACTTCTCGGCCCTGCCCCGGCTGTTTCGTGACTCGGCCATCAACGAGCTCTGGGAAGGCCCGAGAAACGTCCTGCTCACCCAGATGCACCGCGACTTCCAGCGGGTGTCGGGCTGGTACCGGCCTTCAGAGTTTGTGCGGCACGTGCTCGCAGGCTCTGATGAGAAGCTGATCCAGAGGCTCGGGGCCGAGATGGACAAGCTCATCGCCTGCCCGAGCCTGTTTGTCATGGACGCAAAGACCATGGACATCTGCAGGCGGTGGGACGCGTTCTGCCACGAGTTCTTCCATGCCTATCAGGACCTGGCGCTGAGCGAGGTGGAGGGAGCCGCAGAGGCAAGCGTGAAAGAGCTGGAAATGTGAGGGGCAGACCCGGGAGCAGGGAAAGACGGTAAGAAAGGGCCCAGGGGCGGGAGTGTGTGGCCCTTTGCAGGGGACGTCTCGAACAGGGGCGGGAGTGTATGGACCTTTGCAGGGGACGTCTCGAACAGGAGCGCTAGCGGCGGGGAATGCGCCCCGCCGGCACAGTCCTTATGAAGCGGACTTGAACGAGGGGAATTCAACCCCTCGCTTCCCCGGATCGCGCCTCGTTTTCGAAAATACGGGCCATGACGCGCGCCACGAGCTCCATATGCTCGCGCACCTCGTCCGCAGTCCTGCCCGGATGCTGCCGGTAGGTGATGAGGATGCCGTTGAGTGCGGCGAAGAAGGCATGGGAAAGCCCGCGCACGTCCTTCTTTGCACCCGTCTTCACGAAGACCCGGTCGAACCGGTCGAGCACGGATCGCTCGATGGTATTGAGCCTTTCCTGAAGATCTTCGTTTATCGAGCCTTCGAGCATGAAATGGGTCATCATCTTGAAATACTGCTCGTGCTCGGTGAGATAGGCAATGAATATCCGGGCCACTTTTTCGACAAGGCCTTTCTCCTCGGTGCCGATGCAGTCGTCGAGCACCGGGATGAGGTCGCGGGCCCCGCGGAGAAAGGCCTCGATGAACAGGTGCTGCTGGTTGGGGAAATAGCGGTAGATGAGTGCCGGAGAAATGCCTGCCAGCCTGGCGATATCGCGCATGTTGACCTTGTTGAAGGGCTTATCTGCGAATATCGCCTCGGCCGCATCAATGATGGCATCCCGGCGCGCCTGTCGCTGGTCGTGGTTGAGCCGTGGAAAAACATGTCTCTTTCCGTCAGAAAGCATGTATGGGCGCTCCTTCAGCATTCTCTGTCGCTCAAAGGGAGGTTCCCTGCGGCTGCTCTTTTCGCTGCGAGGAGAAAGGCATGCCGGCAAACCTCCTTGATACATTGTCCAAGGGAATGTCTGCGGGATGGAGACACTCCATTCAAAGACATTTCACGCTTTTTAGTGCACTATATGCCAACTGACCGAGGAAATACAGTGTGGAATACTGCAGAAGAAGTGTGGTGCCGGGAACAGGACTTGAACCTGCACGAGCCTGCGCCCACCAGAACCCGAATCTAAACTCGGTAAGATAGACGTCTGCAAGGAGGTGGCATGCTGCAGGGGATCGTTAACCCGATTGTGTTCCTGTCTCCGCTGACCACCCAAGAAGCAGTGTATGATACTCAAGCAATAGAGATCCATCTGGCGTTTTGTTATTTCACCGACCTGCCGTTGCTGACCCGGCACCTCAAATGATTTCATTCAAGCCTTCGATTACTTGATCAAGTTCTTCAGGAGATAAGCGGGTAATATTTTTTCCAATTCGCTCTACTGACAAAGTACGAATTTGGCTTATTTTAACCCACGACTGTTTGGGTAGTTTATCTGACGCTATTTCAAGTGTAAGAGGAAAACCTGCACGTTGTGGTTTGCTTGTGATTGCTACGGCGATTACTGTTCCGGAACGTTCATTAAAAACATCGTGGCTTAGTATTAAGACAGGACGGATACCAGCCTGTTCATGTCTTATTGTTGGATTCAAATCAGCCCACCGGATCTCTCCTCTTAATATTTCGGCCATTCATTCAACTCCTCTGACATTCCTTCCTCGGCAAGGGTTTTTTCAAAGGATTGATCTAGCTTAGCGCATTCTTGTGCAAGCCTTTTTCTTTCTAATCTTTCAATTTTTTCACTGACAGCTTCCTGGATGGCTTTACTGCGATTAGGAAAGATATGATGTTTAACCAAATTATCAAGCTTCTGTAATGTATTCTCATCAAGAGTAATAGCGACTTTTGCAGTTCTCATCACCCACCCTCCGGTATGATGATTAATCATACTGACATAATATTGCGAGGTCAAGTTTATATGTCAAAGAAGATAACGACTGAGATCAGTGGCCGGGGCGGCAGCCCCGGTCCACTGGATTGAATGGTTGGGCTTATTCTTCAATAGAGGGCGTGCCACGATAGCCATGCCAGATTCTTAGGACATGGATTGCCTTATTTGAGTCATCAATTTGATAAATCACTCTATAAGGCTTGAGAATTATTTCGCGGATTGAATCATCAGCTTTTTCTGGGACAGGCCTGTTCATGTAAGGGTGTTCTGATGCAAGTTCAAGATTATACATGATTCGGTCAGCAAGTTTCGATGCTG
>JALNWY010000198.1 GCA_023230665.1 Deltaproteobacteria bacterium | reverse complement strand
TGCGGCGGACGCGCTTGTTGATCGCCTGCCACGGGGTAAGGGCCCTCCCCCAGAAATCCAATGCGATCCTTCCCACGCTCAGATTCAACTGATAGTGATCCTGATCCGTTCCAGAGAGGGTGAGCACAGTGACCCTTCTGCCGTGTGCTGTCCACCAGTTGGCCATCTCCGTAATGACCCTTTCGGCGCCTCCGGCCGAAAGGGAGGAAATGATCAGGAGAATATGGGGATTCCGGACCATGGATTCAGTTATCGCTCCCAACGGCCTTTCTGATCAGGGCATCCCATCTGGCCATGATGGGGCCTTCATGGAAGGAGTTTTTTACCTCGACAGCCCGGCTTCCCAGACGATGACGAAGGGCCTTGTCCTCCATCAATTTGAGAATGGCTGCACTCAAGCCACCCACATCCTCTTTGGGCACGAGCAGGCCGTCTACGTTATGGCGGATGATCTCGGCAGGCCCGCTGGGACAGTCTGCAGCGATCACGGCACAGCCGCACGCCATGGCCTCGAGAAGCGCATTGGGGAAACCCTCGTAGCGTGACGGGAGCACGAAGAACGCTGCCTGGCGCATCCATTCGGCCGGCTCCCGGACGATTCCCGGCATGAGAACCGCATCACCGATCCCCAGATCTGCCGCGAGCCTCTCGAGGTTCGACCTCTCCGGTCCCTCACCAAGAATCACGAGTCGCCATCCGGCCTGTGCTGCCTTCGCCATGGCAAAAGCTCGGATCAATACATCATATCCCTTCTGTCTGTTGAGTCTGCCTATGGCAAGGATGTAGGGGCCCTCAGGCCCTTTATGAACTGCCAAATCGTCAGTCCCGGGGAGTATGCGCACAAAATTGGGGATCACCTCTATCCTGGAGGCCGGCATGACCGTTTCAGCCCACCCGGCGACCGAGCCGGTCTGTACCACGAGGGCAGAGGCGTATCGATAGCACAGGCGTCTGGCCAGAGACCGGAGGCGGCTGATTGGATGGTGCCTGGGGTCGATGCGTTCGCTGACGATCAGGGGAATTTTCGTCCCGGCAAGGGTGATCACCATGATGATGTTTACCAGGTCGATGAAGCTGATGACCGCATCCGGTTTAAAGGTCCGGACGGTCTCACGTATACGGAAGGGGAGCCGGATGCGGCTTCCGAGATAGTGCCGGAGCGTGGGTGAATGACGCCGGAAATCCAGTGTGATCCTCTGTACCCTCGGATCCAGTCGGTAATGATCGTGCTCGCTTCCCCAGAAGGTGAGGACAGCGACCTCACAACCCCGGGCAACCCACCAGTTTGCCATCTCGGAGACGACGCGCTCTGCGCCGCCTGCCGAAAGGGACAGGATCGCCAGCAAGATCCGGCGGGATTTTTGAGGATGAGGCGGATTCATTTCCGAGATAGGCAGACGTCCTCGATCAGGTTCTCCCATTGGGCCATGATTTGCGCCTGGGAAAAAAGTGAACGGACGGCAAGGGCCTGCTGTCCGAGACGGAATCTCAAATCTTCGTCTTTGATCAACCTGCCCATGGCATCGGCCAGGGCTCCCACATCCTCACTCGGCACGAGCAGTCCGTCTACGTTATGGCGGATGATCTCGGCAGGCCCGCTGGGACAGTCAGCAGCGATCACGGCACAGCCGCAGGCCATGGCTTCGAGAAGTGCGTTGGGAAAGCCCTCGTAACGCGACGGGAGCACGAAGAACGCTGCCTGGCGCATCCACTCGGTCGGCTCCTGGACGATTCCCGGCATGAGTACCGCATCACCGATTCCCAGGTTGCCCGCGAGCCTCTCAAGGTTTGATCTCTCCGGTCCCTCACCGAGAATCACCAGTCGCCATCCGGCCTGTGCTGCCTTCGCCATGGCAAAAGCGCGGATCAGCAGATCGTATCCTTTTTCCTTGCCGAGTCTTCCGACGGTGAGGACAAAAGACTCGAAACGTTGCGCTTCCTCCGCGATATTTTCCGGCTCGGGTGTCGGTCGCACGAAATTCGGGATTACCCTGATCTTTCTACCCTGGACGATCCGACTGGCCCATGAGGCCACCGAATCGGTCTGTACCACCAGGGCGTCAGAGAACGGGTAGATCAGCCGTCTTACCAGCGACCAGCAGAGGCCGATGCGGTGATGCCTGGGATCGGTGCGTTCTGAGATGATGATTGGAATTCCGGTGCCGGCAAGGGCAAACAGCATGCGGATGTTCGTCCTGTCGATGAAACTGATCATTACATCAGGTGTGTAACCGAGCACTGCACCGCGGAGCATGATCTGGTGTTTGATGTATTGTGCCGGGATGTGCAGCCGGGTGCGGGGCAACTGCCAGTCAATGGTGATCCTTCTCACACGAGGATGCAGACGGTAGTGATCGGCGTATACGTTCTCAAGAGTGAGGACGGCAACTTCACGGTCATGGACAGCCCACCAGTTTGCCATCTCGGATATCACCCGCTCGGCGCCGCCGGCGGAGAGCGATGAAACCACCAGTAATATGCGCCTCGAAGGGCAGGTTTTTTTTATCGGGTGGATTTTTATGAGAGGCTCTCTTGCTGCGGCAGGCATGGCTCTTGGTAGTACTTTCTGTAATTCTCGAGCACGGTGTCGGCGTCTCCGGCGAGCTTGATCCTGCCCTTTTCGATCCAGACGATATGGTCGCAGCCTTCTACCGTGGTCAGGCGATGGGCGATGATGATGAGGGTCATCCTTTCCTTAAGGGAGTAGATGGTCTGCTTGATCGTCTGCTCGTTTCTGGCATCCAGGGCGCTGGTTGCCTCATCGAAGATGATCACCTCGGGATCGTGATACAGGGCACGCGCTATGGCCACTCTCTGGCGCTGGCCTCCGGAGAGTTTGACGCCCCGTTCGCCAAGGAAAGAGTTGATCCCGTCCGGCAGCTGATGGAGGAAATCGTCCATGGCAGCCAGCTTGCAGCACTGCAGGACTTTTTCTTGATCGATCCCTTCGGTTCTGACGCCGAAAGCGATGTTCTCGGCCAGGGTGGCCGGGGCGATGTACGGTGTCTGGGGTACATAGCCGATCAGGGACTGCCAGTGCTTCAGGTTCTCGATCGTTACCGTGCGGCCGTCCAGCATAATGTCTCCGCTGGAGGGGTGCAAGAGACCTATGGCGATATCTGCCAGCGTGCTCTTCCCGGCGCCGGAGGTGCCGATTATTCCCAGGGTCTGGCCGCGAGGAATCGTCAGGCTGACCTCATTGATGGCGAATCTGTTGGCCCCTTCGTATGTAAAGGATATATTCTCGAGCCGGAGTTCATGCGTGAAGTCCGCGGAAGGCCCTTCGGGAGAAGGGCCGGCTATCGTCCTGCTGTCGATTTCCCGGAGATAAGCGAGACCTGTCTGCACGTAGGGGAAGGACTGTCTGATCGCGTTCAGGCTGTTGAGGATGCGGCTCATGGCAGGCATGACCCTCCAGGATGTCACCGCCAGCAGGGCAATGGTTCCGGTGATCTTGACCGTTGAGTCTCCGAACCACAGGAACATGATCATGATCGCAGAAGACAGGAGAGAGACGCCGACGATCTCCAGTACCCAGCCCGGCAGCTGGTTGATGAAGCCGAGCCGGGCATCGATGCGTGCAAAGCCGTAGATGTTTCGGGAATATCCTTGTGTGAATGCATCGGCGCATCTGTAGACCTTCACCTCTTTTATCCCGTGGAGAGCCATGGTGACCTCGCGGTTGATGGCTGTGTTGAAGTCGCGGTGCGTTGCGGCAAGCCGGTCCATGGAGAGGCGCACGTGCTTGATGATCAGCAGCGAGGTTCCGCCGATGGTCAGAAAGACCAGGAGCGATATGGCAGGACTTGCTATGAGGATGGTTGTCAGCAGGATTGTGATGATCAGGATGTCGCTGAGAAGTTTGAGAGAGGAGGTGAGCAGGACGCCGAAGTATTGGCTCCAGCCGATACCCTGAATCAGATCTGCCGAGTTGTGCTGTAGATGCCACTCGTACGGCATTTCGAGGAATCCCTTAAGCATGTGCTCGCCGAGGTAGCCGCTTACGTTCGCAGTGAACAGTCCGGCAGTGTAGGAAGTGGCCGCCATCGATGCGTTTTTGAGGAGTACCAGCAGGATGACGCTGAGGCTTAAGTACAGAATGAGCCCCTTGCTATCAATACCGGCGATGCCGGGAATGATGTGCTCAAAGCGCGGAAGATGGTCTGTGATGATGACCTGAGGGTTTGCGACCGAGGCTGCATAGAAGGAGATCGCTCCGGCCGTAACTGTTTCCAGCACCGCAACGCAGATCATCCCCAGCAGAATGATCCAGAATCGGCGGACCCGCTTGGTCGGCAGGTACTTAAATAACTGCTTGATGATTTTAATCATTTCGAGTTCGTTTTGCATACGTGTCTACAGAGACAGGCCCTTGATTTGTCCCCTCGTCACACAGCTCCGCATTCCCGGGTGAATGCGGGGAAAAATCAACAATGTATGATGCCCTCTTTTCATCAAGGTGCGTACGTTTTTCATCGCCTCCGCACAAGGAGATCTTTAATGCATCACCTGCCGGAACGCGGAGTAAGCTGATTATAACTGTTCATGAACCTCCTGGCAATTGAGCTCCAGCGTATCATATCCCTGGAATCGGCCCTTTTTTTCTCCAAAAACTGGGGGAAAACACCCAGTGACAAGGCCATGAGGATCTTGTCCGAGAGATCCCTCTCGTCTCCCGGCCTGAACAGGTATCCGTCCCTTCTATGGGCTATCAGCGGCCGGTTCGGCTCGATATCGCTCACTACCGGGACCAGTCCTGCGGCAATGGCCTCCATCAGGGCGACAGAAGTGCCGTCTGCTGTTGCCGCCGAAACATAGACGGATGCCTGCTTGATCAGCCCGATGATCGTCTCGTGACTTACCGCACCCATAAAATTGACACTGGACCCAACCTTCAGATCGCGGGCCATCTCTTTGAGCCTCTGCTCGAGCGAACCCGTTCCGGCAATGACAAAGCGAGCCTCGGGCAACTGTTCGAGCACGAGAGGCACGGCCCGGATGAGGGTTTCCACGTCATAGATTTTTTCAAGGCTCCTGGTGTGAAGGATGGTCAGGCTGCAG
>JALNWY010000197.1 GCA_023230665.1 Deltaproteobacteria bacterium | reverse complement strand
TCCGGAGGACAACGAAGGCAAACACCTGAGCATCTTCAACCGCCGGGCGAAAAACGGCCAGTTCTTTCATCATCCTTGCCTGGGTTGCCGGGAGTTTCCTGCCTCGTTCGCTTTGCTGGAAGATGCGGTTCCGGTTTCCCCCTATAAGGGGCAAACCAAGGAGCTGGGCTACATGTTATTGGATATCGACTTTGCCAACGAGATGGCCCCGCTCTTTTTCAGGGCGGAGATGGTGGATGGCATTGTGAGTCCGCCGTCACCGTTTTCAACGGAGGTGCGGTCATGATCCTCCAGGCCTTGAACAGTTATTATGAACGATTGGCGGACGATCCGGGTTCGGGAATTCCGCCTTTCGGCACCAGCATGGAAAATATCTCCTTTGCCGTGGTCCTGGCCGCCGACGGCGCCCTGCGAGGGGTCGAGGACTTGCGGGAAGGCAGCGGCAACCAACTCCGCCCGCGCAAGCTTCTGGTCCCTGCAGCGGAGAAAAAGGCCAGCGGCATTAAGGCCAATTTTCTCTGGGACAATACCACATATGTCCTAGGACTGAGTGATGGTGCGAACCCGGAAAGGATTGAAAAATGCCACGCCGCCTTTATCAAACAGATTCAAGAAAATTGCCCCGACAAAGATCCCGGGCTCAAGGCCGTCTTGGCCTTCCTTGCCGGGACGGAAGCTAAGACCATTGCCGACCGGGAAGATTGGCCTGAGATAAGCGGTTCAAACCTGGTTTTTCGCCTGGATGGCGTGCCGGGTTTCATCCACGAACGGCCCGCCGCCCGCTCCGCATGGGAGGTTTGTCTGGCCAAACGTGCCACAGAGGCGGTCGGGCAATGTCTGATTACCGGCAAAGAATCGCAACCCCTTGCCCGGTTGCATCCTTCGATTAAGGGGGTCAGGGGGGCGCAATCTTCCGGGGCCTCTATCGTCTCGTTCAACCTTCCCGCCTTTGCCTCGTATGGCAAGGAGCAATCCTTCAATGCCCCGGTTGGTCAAAAAGGCGCTTTCAGTTACACCACGGCCCTGAACGCCCTATTGGCGGCCGGAAGCAGGCAGAAAGTCGTGATCGGCGACACCTCGCTGGTTTTTTGGGCTGAATGTGCCAGTCCGGCCGAAGCTTTACTGGCAGATTTCTTTGAACCTCCCGAAGAGGCGGCCGCGGAATCGCAAAGCGTCGATGACCGGCAGACCGCGCAAAAAATCAGGGACTTTTTCTTGGCGATCCGCTCCGGCCGCTCGGTCAGCGACATTATTCCCGGCTTGGATGAATCGGTCCGCTTCTACATCCTGGGCCTTGCCCCCAATGCCGCCCGGCTGTCGGTGCGTTTTTGGGAAGCCAACAGCCTGGGAGATTTGCTGGGGCGGATCGGCCAGCACTTTAAGCAGCTTGAGATTGCCCGGCAGTTTGACAATGAACCGGATTTCCCGCCCCTCTGGCGCCTGCTCTGTCAGACGGCGCCGCTCGGTAAATCTGAAAATATTTCCCCGGTGCTGGCCGGAGGCATGGCCAGGGCCATGCTCACCGGCGGCAACTATCCGCAAAATTTGTTGCCCCAGGTTTTGGCAAGGATTCGCTCGGAACACAGCGTGACCTATTTTCGGGCTGCCTTGCTGAAAGCCTATCTCATGCGAAATAAACAACTGGAGGTTCCCATGGCATTGAATCCGGAGAGAACAGATCGGCCGTATCTCCTGGGGCGGCTTTTTGCCGTCCTGGAAAAGGCCCAGGAAGAGGCGGTTCCCAATTCCAACGCCACGATCAAGGATAAATATCTGGCCTCAGCCTCGGCTACCCCGGGGCAGGTTTTCCATATGCTTCTGAAAAATTACGCCAACCATATCGCCAAGCTGCGAAAGGAACCGGAGAAAATCGGCTGGGCGAAATATTACGAGAGCATGGCCCAGGATATAATTGCCGGGTTTGACGATTACCCTGCCACCATGAAAGCAGAAGAGCAGGGACTGTTCATGATCGGCTACTACCACCAACGCAAAGATTTCTTCACCAAGAAAAATTAGGAGGGATAATCCATGACTGCCATTACAAACCGCTATGAGTTCGTGCTTTTGTTTGATGTGGAAAACGGTAACCCCAACGGCGACCCGGATGCCGGCAACATGCCGCGTTTCGATCCGGAAACCGGGCATGGCCTGGTGACCGATGTCTGTCTGAAGCGCAAGATCCGCAACCATGTGGCCCTGTCCAAAGACGGACAGGCAGGCTTCAATATCTATATCCAGGAAAAAGCGGTGTTGAATCAGACCCATGATATGGCGTATAAGGCCTTGGAATTGAAACCGGAGGCGAAGAAGCTGCCCAAGAAGGCGGAAGATGCCAAAAAAGTAACCGATTGGATGTGCGCCAACTTCTTCGATATCCGTACTTTTGGGGCGGTGATGACGACAGAGGTGAACTGTGGCCAGGTCCGGGGGCCGGTTCAGCTGGCCTTTGCCAAGAGTGTCGAGCCGCTTGTCTCCCAGGAGATCAGCATCACCCGCATGGCCGTGACCAACGAGAAGGACTTGGAGAAGGAGCGAACCATGGGCCGTAAACATATCGTTCCTTATGGACTGTACGTGGCGAAGGGCTTTGTTTCGGCAGCCCTGGCCGAGAAAACCAGTTTTGGCGAGGAAGATTTGCAGTTGTTGTGGGATGCCTTGACCAACATGTTCGAGCATGATCGCTCGGCGGCAAGAGGGGTGATGAGCAGCCGTAAACTCTATGTATTCAAGCATAAAGATAAACTCGGCAATGCCCCGGCGCACAAGCTATTCGAGTTGGTCGATATTAAACGGAAGGACAGCTCGCAGGGGCCGGCGCGTTCCTTCGCCGACTATCAGGTAACAGTCGGTTCTGTGCCTGCCGGGGTTGATCTGATCGAAATGCTCTAATGCACCCCAAACTCGAAAAACAATTCCGGGAGCGTGCGGTGGCGCTGGGCAATTCCGGCGATCCAGCCGCCTTGCCGGAACTGGTTGAGCTGACCCGCTCGCCCGTTGCCAATGTCCGGCGGCTGGCGGCCTCGGCCATCGGTAAACTGGCGGGGCTGGCGGATGGAAACTGCGCGGTGGCAGCCCTGCAGGAGATCTTGCGTGACGGTTTTCCCCAGGTGCGGCAGTACGCGGCCAAGGCCCTGAGCGCTTACGGCACGGCGGCGAAAGGCGCGCTGCCCGATTTGCGGGATATGGCCATCAGTCCCGTGGAGAAGGAGTACAACAACGAAGCTGCCAGATGCGCTATCGCTCTCATCGAGGAGGCATGTCGGATCGAAGAGGAGAAAGCCGTCCACAGTTGTCAGCGGTGCGGGGTAGGGCTCGAACCGGACGAATATATCCGCAGCCACAAGGCCTTCCAGCGCCCCTTCTGCAACTACTGTTTCGATGAGGTTTTCTTGGAGCGGCGCAACTTCGAAACCAAGGTGGAACTGCAGAAGAACATACGCGCCAAGGACGGCACCTGGGTGCAGTCGGAGGGCGAGCGGCTGATCTGCGAGGCTTTGAATGGCGCGGGGATTCGCTACCGCTACGACGAACGCTTTCGCATCCTCGACGGCTACGCCATCCGGCCCGATTTCTACCTGCCGGAGTTCGATGTCTATGTCGAATACTGGGGCATGGACACCGCCGACTATAAAATCGGCATGCTCAAGAAACAACAACTCTACCAGCAGCAGGAGAAAAGGCTGGTTTCCCTGTACCCGGATGACAAGCCTCGGATGCGGGAGAGGTTGCTTGCCAAGCTGGGGAAATACAGATGACTTACTTCGCTTGCGCTGCGTGACGTAGGGCGAATGGTTGATAACTTTATTGCTGGCGGGATTTTAGAATGCACACAAACTTGTTGTCTTCAACTACAAGGAAATCCGGCGGATCCTGCACAACAACGAGTGGTGGTTTGTCATCGAAGATGTGGTCTTGGCTCTGATCGACTCGAAAGACCCGAAACAGTACATCCAGCGCATGAAACGGCGAGAACCGGAGCTCGGCAAAGGGTGGGTACAGATTGTACATACCCTTGTCGTCGAAACCGCTGGTGAGCTCAACGGATGTTGTGCGCCAATACCGAGGGCATCTTCCGCATCATCCAGTCCCTCCCCTCGCCCAAGGTCGAGCCCTCAAGCGCTGTCCTGCCAAAGTCGGCTACGAGCGGGTGCAGGAGATCGAGGACCCGGAGCTGGCCAGCAAGCGGCCCAAGGCCCTGTACAGTGCCTGGGTTATTCCGAGACATGGATCGAAAAACGGATGCGCGGTATCGCCGTGCGGGCCGAGCTGACAGATGAATGGAAGAAGCGCGGCGTCAAGGAAGACCCGGAATATGCCATCCTGACCTCGGAGATATCCAAGGCCGCCTTTGGTCTCACGACCGCGTAATACAAGCAACTTAAGGGGCTGGAGCGGGAAAACCTGCGGGACCACATGACCGATCTGGAGCTGATTTTCTCCATGCTTGGGGAAGCGGCCACCACCGAGATTGCCCCCCAAGCAGGACGTTCAGGGCTTTGGCGAAAACAGAGTGGCGGCCCGTAAGGGCGGCCGCATTGCCGGGGGGCCCGTGAAAATCTGGAACGGGAAACCAGCACAAAACTCGTCTCCCCGGAAAACTATCAGGCCGAGCCGGAGAGAAAAAATCGGTTCAAGAGGTAGCTCGTTGATTTTCAGCTAAAAATGGCGGCTGTTGGAAAAAAAGCAACAGCTCGAATTCGGCGCGTTCATACGCAGATGGTGAAGGAAAACCAAAATGCAAAAAATGCATATTGCTCCTGGCCGGCATCCGGGCTGATAATGGGGTACAGCGAAGAAGATCTCCTGCCCCTCTCCGCCCTGCAGCATCTCCTCTTCTGCGAGCGGCAGTGCGCATTGATCCACATCGAACAGGCGTGGAGCGAAAACCGGTACACCGCCGAGGGCCGCATCATGCACGAGCGGGTGGACAGCGGCGGCCGGGAATCGCGGGGCACGGTGCGGCTGGCTTATGGCCTTGCCCTGCACTCCTTCCGTCTCGGCTTAGTCGGCAAGGCCGATGTGGTTGAATTTCACCGGGACGGAGCGGGAAATTGGCAGCCTTTCCCGGTGGAGCATAAGCGGGGCCGGGCCAAAAAGGAGAACTGGGACCGGGTGCAGCTCTGCGCCCAGGCGAT
>JALNWY010000196.1 GCA_023230665.1 Deltaproteobacteria bacterium | reverse complement strand
CGAAGCTGGTGGTGGACGAGATCGAGCAGATCCTGGCCTTGGGCTTCACCCGGATCAACATCGCCGACGACCTGTTCACGGCCAGCAAACAGCGGGTCAACGCCCTGTGCGAGGAGATCCTCGAGCGGGACGTGAGGTTCACCTGGAGCGCGTTCGCCCGGGTCAACACTGTTGACCGGGAGATCCTGGCCGTCATGAGGAAGGCGGGATGCGACGCCATCAGCTTCGGCATCGAGTCGGGCAACCCCGAGATGCTCAAGAGGGTCCGGAAGGGGATCACTGTCGAGCAGGCCAGGGAGGCCACCCGGATCTGCAAGGAAGCGGGCATCACCACTCATGCGTCCTTCATGGTCGGGCTGCCGGGCGAGTCTCCCGAGACGCTTGGCGACACGGCCCGGCTCGCGCAGGAGCTGGACATCTACTATGGATATCACATGCTCGCTCCCTTCCCGGGCACCACAGTGCGGGACGAGATCGAGCAGTACGATCTGGAGATCCTCACCAACGACTGGTCCCTCTACGACGCCAACCATCCCGTGGTGCGCACCTCAAAGGTGGGCCCGGCGGACATGGATGCGTTTGTGCGGACCTGCGACGAGATCCTCGACTATCAGTGGCAGGAGGTCCTCAAGCGGTACGAGAGCAGGCAATGCACCCCCCACGAGGAGCTCCTGGTGGTGGGCAAGAAGAGGATGCACCTCATCTTCAGGCTGCTCAGCGAAGACATCATCGAGCAGCTCGCTGCACCGGGCGCACAAGGCGCGGATCCTGCGGCCCTCTTCACACCCGCTGTCGTGGAAAAGGTCGGGGGGGACGGCTCTTTCGTGTCCTGGACCTTGAAGACACTGATCGACGCGGGATATATCAGGTACGAGTCGGCAAACGGGAACTCCCGCCTCTACTGGACCCACAACCGGGAATTGGACCGGCTACCAGTCGCGTAGGCGCCTGACCGCATCGGGCACCTCGCCTATGGACAGCCTCCTGAGGATGCCCAGGGTCTTGAACAGGGGCATCTCTTCGAAGAGTCCGGATTTGACGGCGAGCCGATAGACATAATACGGGGCCTGGCCGCCGTCCTTGGGGTCGGGGAAAATATCGTGGATCAGGAGATGGCCGCCCGGCATGAGATGGGGCATCCATGACGTGTAGTCGGTGAACACCGTGGGGTAGCTGTGGCCGCCGTCGATGAAAACCAGGCTCAAAGGCGTGGCCCACATGCGCGCAACCACCTCCGAGGGGGCCACGACAGGAACTACCGTGTCTTCGAGCGATGCCAGTTCCGCGGTCCTGCGAAAGTGGCTGAAGGTATCCACCCTCCCCAGGGCCTCGTCATAGAGCTCGGGGTCGAAGTATTCCTGCCCTTTCTGCTGCTCCTCGGACCCCTGGTGATGATCGATGGAAAAGAGAACACCTCCGCCCGCCTTGCAGCCGAGCCCCAGATAAACAGTGGATTTTCCGCAGTAGCTCCCTATCTCCAGACAGGGACCTCTGGCGCTTGCAGCTTTTGCCATGTCATAGAGCATCAGGCCTTCTTCATGGTCGAGAAAACCCTTGATGCCAAGAGCGGCAACGTCGCTGATCTTCATGTCCTTTTCCCTGTACATCCGTTTTTTTAAAAGATGGGGGAACGGTAAAGAATACGAGCAGGAGAGTCAAGGAGATTTTCCCTGAAAAAAACCAGCCTTTCAATGGTTCTGTAAAGTTTTTTTTCTCAAGAACCGAACCCTCTCTTTGTGGAGAGAGAGTACAAGGTAGAAGTGAGCATAACCCAGGGAGGGCTCGTCGCCAGCATTAAGGTCACGCCATTGACCGAAGAGGTGTCCTCTGTCAATGCATCCGATCTCCAGGAAGCACTGCAGAAAGCCGGAGTGTGCTTCGGCATATGGAGCGACGCGCTCTACCAGATCTCCGAATACAAAACCCTCAACAAGTGGGTTACGGTCGCCAAGGGCGAGCAGCCAGGCGAGGGCAGAGACGGGTATGTCCTCTGCCATTTCAACAAGGACGGCACCAAGGCCAATCTCAAGGAAGACCTGCGCGGCAGGGTCAATATCAAGGACATGAACCTCATCCAGAACGTCACCGCGGGTGATGTTCTGTGCGAGCTCATTGGGCCCGAAACCGGGAAGAGCGGGACCACGGTGAAGGGAGAAGAGATCCTCGGCAAAATAGGCTCTCCCGGAAAGCTCCCTTCCGGCAAGGGCATCGAGACGTCTCCCGACGGCAACAAGCTCGTGGCCGCTATCGACGGGATGGTGGTCTGGTCTGACTCCGAAGTGAATGTAGAGCCGGTTTATATGGTGGACAAGGTGGATTCGTCCACGGGGAATATCCGCTTCAACGGGTCTGTGGTGGTGAACGGAGAGGTGGGCGACGGCTACGAGGTTCATGCCCAGGAGGATGTGACCGTTGCCATGAGTGTGGGCCGCGTCATCATCACGGCAGGCGGAAACATCAGGATCGCCGGCGGAATCCTCGGGCAGGAGAAGGCGCAAGTGACCGCTCAGGGCTCCCTCCACGTGAAGTTTATCCAAGATGCCCAGGTCCGGGCCAGAAAAGAGATCGTGGTGGAAGACTATATCCGCAACAGCGAGGTCACTGCCGGAGGTCCCATCGTTGTCAAGAGCCCCCAGGGATGGATCACGGGAAGCTCGATCTCGTCAGAGGTCTGGATCTATTGCCACACCACCGGGCATGAGGCCAACCCGGTGAGCACCCGGCTCATCATCGGCCACAACCCTGCCCTTCTCCACGAACGCGAGCTGTCCAAAAAAGACCTGGTCGAGAGAATCGGCGACTTCCTCAAGCTGCAGGCCTCCTTGGGCAAGCTCAGGACCCTCAAGGCCAAGGGTGCGCTCACCGGGCAGCAGGAGACGCTCTACACAAAGATCCTCGATGCCGTAGAGACGATCAAGCACAACCTCTATTCCATCGATTCCAGGATCCACGGCCTCACGGAGAAGATCAACGCAGTCTTTTCCGGCAACATCTATATCGACGGTGTCGCAAATGAGGGCACAATCATCATGATCGGCAAGGCCATACGGGAAGTGGAAGAGGCAAGGGTAAAGACCCAGTTTTCGCTGCGCAACAACGAGATCTTGGAAACCGAGTTTGTGATGCTTCAGGAAATCAAGGAATTACTGGAGTCTGAATAATGCCTGGATTCACCAAACAGCAGATCGCAGATGCCATTGAATCGGGCCGGCCCCTCGAAGGTGAGGACTTGAGGGGCCTCGACCTGAGCAAGCTCGATCTCGGGGGTGCGAACCTGCGAGGATCGGACTTAAGAAACGTCAACCTTTCGGACACAAACCTCGAGGAGGCGCACCTGGAGCGGGTGAACCTCGAAGGTGCGATCCTGTACAAAACAAACTTTACCGGGGCCCATCTCTCGGAGATCACGCTGAAGGACACAGACCTGAGCTCCTGCATCCTCACCCGGATAACAGCCCTGGGCAGCCAATTCCTCAGGGTGACCTTCAGAGACCAGGATATGTCGAAATCCAACCTGACAGGCTCGACCATCATCTGCTCTCATTTCAAAGACATCGATCTGACAGGCTCGGATCTCCAGAAGATGAAGGTTCTGTTCTGCATCATGGAATCGTGCATCCTGGACAAGTGCACTTTGAATGAATCCAACTTTGCGCTGAGCAGATTCACCAAGATAACCATGAACGAATCCGGCCTCACCCAGACTTCCTTCATGTCCGCATCCATGGAAGACGTCCAGCTGAAAAACTCGATCCTCGACCGGGTGGACCTCACCCTCGTTACCGCGGAAGGTCTCGACATTACCGGGGCCATGCAGCGCGGAATCATCATGGAACGCGCCAAGGTCAAGAACCTCAGCCGGTAGCAGCCTGACCTCGCCACCAGCCCTTCCCTGTATTCATTCTCTCTGTCAGAAAGCAGGGGCCCCAAGCGGCCTCTCATGATGTTGGAAGGGACTGTCCTGGACAAAGAAAAAGGGCATCTGCTAAAAAAGAGCATCTGCCCCTCAAACAGCATGCTGATACTTTCTTTTCTTCTTCCTTGCTTCTCTTTCCTTTACATCTTTTTCGTGTCAGTCTAATGGCTCTCGCCAAAGGATTTTGTCACATCGATCGGTGAGTTGAAGTGGCTTTCCGAGAGGCTGTTGATCATATCGATCACCTCCTGGGGAGCGCCGTTCGACTTGGCTTTGCTTAGGAGATCATCCTTGCTTGCAGGATAATCCACACCTTTGAGATATTTTTCCAATTCCGCAGCACTTCTGGGATTAGCCATCGTTCTTTCTCCTTGGTTGGTTTGGACTTGCGAGCCGGCTCCTTATGGCATATCATCTCCAAAGTATCGATATCTTACACCCCTGAACACGTGCCTGAGACCTGATCAGGTTCAGTACGCTTTCCAGTCGTTCAACTGACTGGGGGGAGCATGGTCAACAGTGTTATATAATAATTCATTACCCGCCTTTCTCAAACTGCCTCGTAGAGGAAAGGGAGGCATCCCAGGGAAAGTCCGATCCCGCTGTTTTGACGTACCTGCTATTTCCTCCAGAATACCGGACTCAAGACCACCAGCACGGTGTAGACCTCCAGCCTGCCCACGAGCATGCAGAAGGTGAGGACGGCCTTGCCCAGGCAGGGGATGTCCGCATAGCTGCCGACGGGCCCGACCGAGGCGAGACCCGGGCCGATATTGCCGATGCAGGCGGCCGCTGCCGAGATCGCGGTGATGAAGTCCACGCCCAGGAGCGCCAGTACGAGCGCAGAGAAGACAAAGATGAGGAGATAATAGATGGAAAAACCCACCACCGAGCGTAAGACATCTGCAGACACCGGGGCCTTGTCCCACTTGATGGCCACCACTGCATGGGGGTGGACGAGCTTGAGGATCTCCCGGTGGGCATACTTGATGAGAATGCCCAGCCTCATGACCTTCATGCCGCCGGCCGTCGAACCTGCGGAGCCGCCGATGAACATGAGCAGCAGCAGCACCATCTGGGCCGCAACGGGCCAGACCGTATAGTCGCAGGTGGCGTATCCGGTCGTGGTCATAATTGAGGCCGCCTGGAAGGATACGAACCTCAGGGCCTCGCCGATTGAGCTGTACATGCCTCGGGTGGACCACAGGATGAAGAGCACGCTGACCGCGAACAGGATGAGGTACCACCTGAACTCCTGGCTCCTCACATACCGGGTAAGATTGCCCGCCAGGGCGAAATAGTGCAGGGCGAAGCTG
>JALNWY010000195.1 GCA_023230665.1 Deltaproteobacteria bacterium | reverse complement strand
CTATCTCGACGTGAAGGAAAAAGACAAGGCAAAGGCCGTCCTTGAGAAGGCCGCTGCTTCCGACGAGACATACTACAGCGACTGGGCAAAGAGGCTCCTGGCCGACATGTAAACATGTAAGGTCGGGACCGCATGGGCGCCCGCAAGAAAAGGGGCGCCTCTTTTTGCGCTCTCCTCCCCTGACGGGAACGCTCAAGCTCCAGTGCCAAAGCCCCTGGTAGCGAGCGGCGATCGATACTCGAAAAGAAAAGACCTTAAAAAAAAGAGCTACCGTCGGTACTTTCTGATAAGCCCGGCCAGGCCGGCCATGCCGGTGCCCAGAATCAGCAGGGTGGACGGCTCGGGCACGGGTTGGCTCCATTCATACTCGATATTGTCGATGCACAGGGTATGGGGGAAGCCCTCGAGGAAGCTCTCAACGGGAATGCCGTTCCCTGCCCACAGGGCGAAGAGATTGATGTTCTGAAAGCCGAGCGGATAACGGGTGAGCTGGAACACGTCATCGATCATGAAGGATTCGAGGTACTGTACACGGTTGCCTGAAAATCCGGCAGCGTACACCATCTGATCCTCAAAGAAATACGAGCCCACACAAAGCGCCGTGAGGGTAAATGGCCGTTCCAGGTTTGTCATGGACAGCTCGTCGGCGTACAGGTAGGTGAAGCCGGTTTCTCCTCCCATCCATATAAACGCCTCTGCCGTGGCACAGGAAGGGCTTGCCGCAAGAGGGCCTCCTGTCCTGTCCAGAGACCAGGAGAACCCTGAATAGCCGTCCGGAACGGGCTGTATGCTTTCCAGGAACAGGTCGGTTCCCCGAAGGTATCGGGTGAGATTTTCAAAGTCGATGACCCCGGCAAAAGAACTGTTTGCAATCAGCAAGAGCAGACCAGTGAAAAGCACCGTGCGCATGAGGACCTCCTTTGATCGGTAAAAATCATTCTCCGGTCACCGCAGGGATGAAAAACCAGGGCATACACCTTTTCCATCCATGCTGGATCAGCGTTATATATTTTTAGGGTAATCTGTTTTTACACATGCCATCGAACACGAGCCCACTTTTTTCGTGCCACTCTTTCATGAAGCTCTCGAGCTATGGCCGTAGATCTTGGAAATGGGGAGACCCCAGCGTCAATGCTGCTTTTTTAAGAGGATGCAGGCTTTCCCGGAGGATCGCCGATACATCCCCTGACCAATCCATAGCATCACTGAGTAAATAGGATATTCACCTCTTGATGAAAAACAATGCCCCATTCCCTGATCAGTCTTCAACCAACGGGAAAACAGATAGAATTATCCGGACCTGAGAAGGCGGATACGATCAGGTGATTCCCGCGATCTGCTCTTTGTCGCCTGAGGAGCGGCAAAGAGGGCAATGAAAACGCATAAGACAGCCCTTGGCCGGCCTGCTGTTCAATATTCACATTATTCATGCGACGAATATCCATCTCAACAACCTCTTGATCAGCAGTATGCGTTGAGAACCATGTCAGCTGGGCATATCATTGATCGGTAGGGGCTCAGAAAAGAAAGAGGCATGGAGGTAAGGAAATGGTGAGCACTGCTGAGGTGTTAGAGGCCGTAAAAGGCATTGACCTGCCAAAGAGCAAATCAGAGCTCGTGGACTATGCCCGGAGCAGGAATGTGTCACAAGACATCATTGACATACTGAACAGACTGCCCGACCGGCAGTATGGAACCGCCTCGGATATCACCCAGGCAATGGGCGATATCGAATGAGCGGGCACAGGGGACGGAAACTATTATTGGAAGGGTTTTTCCCGGTTGCGCCCAAGAGAGATCCTGTTCAAGGTCCTGGCTGATTCTTCTGCCCCGGGTTTGTTCCCGAATCGTCACGTCCTCACTTCCCGGTGGGGCTGTCCACCGGCTTTCCTTCTGCCCGCAGCCCTCGCTGCGAGCCCGGCGGCACGCTCCTCGATGCGAAAGCCCGGCAGCAGGGGCACGCAAAGCGAAAAAAGCCGCTCCTGCCTGTCTCGCCATGCCCCGCGCATCAGGTAAGGGGCAGCACCGCGAAAATGAACGCGCTCCACACCGAGTGGCATATGATGAGGGTATCCAGCCGCTTCAGCTTCATATAGAGCAGACCCCAGAACGCCCCTCCAACCGCTGCAGCCCCGAAGAGCATGAGGTTGAACGAGAGGATGTGCACGCCGGCGTAGATTGCGGTGGCTAGGATCCAGCCCCTGATTTCGCCATAACGGAGCATGAGGTTCCTCTGGAGAAAGCCCCGCCAGTAAATCTCTTCACACGGGCCGGTGACAAGGAGCAGGAGCAGGAACACGACCGGCAGGGGGAATCCGGCTCCCTTGGCGTAGATGGCGGCCACCTGTTGCGGGGCAAAGGGAAAAATCAGCCACGATATCTCATTGCCGAACCAGAAGATTCCATAGAGCAGGGCGGCAGAGAGCAGGCCCTGGAACACAGCGGCCCTGTCAAAAGCGAGCCGGTTGTCCGCCGCGGTGCCCGCACGCAGGGCAAGGGCCGCGAGGATGCCGGCTGAAAGGGATATCTTGATCCAGAAGCCAGCCCCTGGCAGCGAGAAGGTCACGAACCACAGGGCAAAGGCCAGGATGACGGTGGGCCAGAGGAGACGATGCCCGGATTCGTTCACCCCGTGAGCCCCTGAATGATCAGGGCTGCCACGAGAAGCACGCCAAAGGCCGTGTCGAGCTTGGCGGTCAGGGCATCGGCATCCGGGGGGACGCCCTGCTTCATCTGATGCAGGAGCCGGGCTGCCAGCGGCAGGGAAAGAAACACCACGCCCGCCCACGGGGTGAGCACGCCCGAGAGCGTGAGGAAGAGCATACTCACATATGCGAGCACCATGAGCAGGAAATAGACGTGAATGCCCCTGTTCAGGCCGAGCCGGATGGCCAGCGTGCTGATGCGCCTGCTGCTGTCGTGTTCGATGTCGCGGATGTTGTTGGCGAATATCGTGAGCGCAACGAGAATCCCGAAGGGGATGGAGACCAGGAGGGCCTTGAGACTCAAGGTTTGCATCTGCACGTAGTATGCGCCCTCCACCATGAGAGGACCCCATATGAGGAACACCGCGGCCTCGCCCAAGGCAATGTATTTGTACTTCATGGGAGGGGCCGTGTAGCCTATCCCGGCCACAACGCCCATCATACCGATGACCAGGACCATCCACCCGCTCACCGCGGTGAGGTAGAGGCCGATGAGCGCAGCCGTGCAGAAGAGCCCGTAGGATGCACACATCACCTGCCGCGCAGGGATCAGTCCGTGGACGATCGGGTGGGGCCGGTACTGCGCCGTGGCAGCGGATTCCGTATCCAGGCCGTTCTTCACGTCATAGTAATCGTTCAGAAGATTGGTGCCTGCATGCATGAAGACCGCGCCGATAGAGGCCAGAACATAAAGCACCGGGGAGAACCGTCCGTCGAGGGCCGCAAGAACGCTGCCCACGCTCACCGAGATGAGGGTCATGGTAAAAGACCAAGGTCTGGTCGCGATAAACCAGTTTTTCAGCAGCCCTCCTGACACCGGGATCTCCTGCGCACATTTTTTTGAATCAGTTCGACATCTGCCCGCGCATACTGATACCCGAGGGGTTGTATGCTGTCAATATGCTGGTTGCGCCGGCCCATGAACCAAAGGGGGTCTCCTGTACGCAAAAGGGGGCCGGGCCGCCTCCAGGAATGTGCCAGAGGAACGTTGATCCGGTTTATCGGGCAGCGGAAACAAAAAGGGGCCGACTTGAGGACTCTGCGGCTATGGGGGGCTGCCTAGAGCAGCGAACGATCTCTTTTGCCTTTGCTCTCATGAAGTGTCCGGATACAGTGAAAAGGCTGCCTCTATGGGCATCGGGGGATGCGCATGCACGGCCCCATGATGCACGCAAACAACAGAGTCGTCTCTTCAGACCATCACCGCCACCAGACCTCCTGCAGCCGCTGCCACGCCTGATACCAGTGCCGCGGCGAACACCCACCATGCGGCGGACGAGGCGGTCTTCCTGATTTCTTCGGCGTGGTGGAGGGCTGCCTCTTCGGCCTGCCTCACCCTGGTCTGCACTTCATCCCGCATTCTCTGGGCGCGGGCCATCATGTCATCCCGGGTGTCTTCCACCTTGGAGACCGTCTTCTCGACATCTTCTTCGCGCATGTTGGGGTTAGCCTGGAGAATCATATGTTTGATGTCGTCTCGATCAATGCTCCTGAGCCGGTGAATGAGCGAGTCGGCCCCGGCCCGGGGATCGTGCAGCATGGTCTCGAAGTCGGCCTTGATGCCTTCATAGTTGAGCTCGGGGTTCTCCGTAGACTCCAGGATTCCCTGCACTCTTCCCCCCATGCCCGCCTGGCTCTCCATGGTCGAGGCCTTTTCCCGGCCGGACTCTTTCGTTGTCTGATAGCGGGACTTCAGGCTGTTCACTGTTCCGGCCACCATGTCGACCACCCGGCTTGCCTCGTCCTGGTTCATGTCCTTTCTCTGGGCGAGGATCGAGGTGATCGTGGAACGGTCCATTTCGTTGAGCCGGGCAAGTATGGCCTCGACACCCGCTCTCGGGTCGGAGACGAGCCGGTCGATATCGCGCTTGATCCCCTCGGGATTCAGCTCCGACTTGCCGGTTCTGCCCAGGTAGTCCTCGACTTTGTGTCGGTACTTTTCGGCGTCCTCGCGCGACATTCCGGCCATCCGCGCAGCCGCATCCGCGATCTTCTCGGCCCTTTCCTTATCCGTGCGGGCCTCTTCCGATATGATGTCCCTGGCGGTCCTGGCCTGTTCTTTTGCCTGGGAAGCGGCTGCTCTGGCCATTCCTCCAGTGTGGAAACGCGCGGTGAGGGTCTCCCGGTCGGGTGATGCATGGATCTCGATCTCGGCATTGTCGAGGATCCCCTCGATCTCTTTTCCCAGCTGACGGTAGCTCGGCGTCATCTGGCCCACATAATTCTGGATGGTTTTTTTCACGCCGATATCGCCGAACACCTCACTTCGCACTGCATCGATGATGCTGCGGGTC
This sequence comes from Deltaproteobacteria bacterium, assembly GCA_023230665.1. Classification (GTDB taxonomy): domain Bacteria; phylum Desulfobacterota; class Desulfomonilia; order UBA1062; family UBA1062; genus Phosphitivorax. Next base: position 240 of record JALNWY010000195.1, on the reverse strand, counting down.
GTGTCCGCCGCCTGGTTCTCCTCCGAGGTTCCGAAGATCCCGGAGGCAGTCGCGGAGATTGACCGGAAGCCGGACCGGGCCACGCCCATGAGCGACCCCACCATGGAGGAGACCGCGGTCATCTCCAGGACAGCGGTTATGAGGTAGAAGAGCCCCCAGATAGCCAGACCCAGGGTGACCCCTGCCACCGCGGTCAGTGCAATGCTGAACTCCACAGCGAGCCATGCCGCGAAAAACAGG
>JALNWY010000194.1 GCA_023230665.1 Deltaproteobacteria bacterium | reverse complement strand
TCTCCAAGAGGCAGTCGGTATAGAGGAGCAGGGCATCGCCCCGTTCGATGCCCGTGATGGTCTTCTCCTCGTAGGCGCCGTCGTCGAACATTCCGAGGAAGAATCCGTCGGTATCGAGTTCGATAACCTCCCGGGTGCTCTTCTTGTAGAGGAGCGGAGTAGGGTGGCCGGCATTGGAAAAGGATATGGAGCTGTTCGCAGAGTCGCTCAGGAGATAAAAGGCCGTGATATAGTCCTCGGAGAGGATCGGATTGAACTCCTGGTTGAGCATGTGAAAGAGGATTTTGGGGCTCGCCACGTTCGCTGCCAGCGTGTGGAAGCTCATCTTGAACATGGACGATACCAGAGCCGCTGCCACACCGTGCCCGGACACATCCGCGATGATGAAGCCGGAGAGCCCCTGTCCCAGATCCACCACATCGTAGAGATCACCCCCGATGTGAATGGAGGGGATATACTTGCAGGAGACGCTTACCCCGCCGATGTTCTCGTAAATATTGGGCAGAAGGCTCTTCTGAAGCTTGCCCGCCATCTTGAGTTCATCGACCATTCGCTTGTTCTGGGCCTGGATGATCTCGCTTTTTTCATCCACGTCGGCCAGCGCCATGGCAAGCCTGGCAGCCTGCTCCTCCATGAGATCCCGGGTCTCGGCCGTCTCTATGAGCACCTGCTCCATTTCCTGCTTTTTGATCAGGTGGTCGGTCATATCCATAAATGCTACGATGACATTGTTCCCTGTTTCGTTTACCGAGATCTCGTGAGCGGTTTTGCGGATATGACGGAACTCACCTCCCGGTATTTCAATGGTGATCTCTGATCTGTTGGAACCGAGGAGGCCTCTGATGCACTCGGGCAGATCGTCTGCGCGTCTTCCGATAATGCCGCCCCTGTCCATGCGCGTGATCAGCTCAGCGGTCGAGTTCCAGAGAAACACCTGCCCGTCGTCCGATGCGACCAGAAGACCTGCAGGCAGTGCATCGGTAAACTTCACAAAGAACTCATTGTCTTGCATTGCGTGCATCGCTTCCTTCAGCCCTTGTAGATGAGAACCACCTGGTTGCCCTTACCCTGATAGGTGAGGGTGGTGAAGAAATTCCTGGCAATGAACAGGCCCAGGCCGCTGCCCATCCGGATATGGGGCTCGTCCTCGAAGATCGGCCGGCAGTCGAACCCGTCCCCCTGGTCTGTTACCGTGTACCTCAGTTCGTTGTCTGACATGTGCACCTTGAGCGTCACCTTGCGCAGCGCATAACAGGGATCGCATATTCTTTCCTTCAGGAGATCCTCGTACCTGTCTTCTGCAATTGCCAGGACCTTCTCCTCCCGGGTTATCCCCAGGTTGCCGTGCTCGATCGCATTGATCAGGATCTCGCCCAGGGCGGTCTTGAGCATGTCCACATCCCTGCACACCTTTCGCGCATTGCAGAGGGCCTGGTTGAGGATATAGGGGAGGTCCCGAATGTCATTGCCAAACACCAGGATCTTGTCTTCTGCCTGCACGCATTCAACATCGGGCTCGGAGATGATCTTGAGCATGCGCCTTCGGTTGTTGATACGTTCTATGGACCCGGTGAGATCCTTTAGCCGGATAGGTTTTTTGAGATAATCCGCTGCACCGTGCCTGATGCATTCCATGGCATAGGTGTCATCCGTGCACGAGCTGATGGTGATTACCTGGGCATGTGGATCTGCCTCGCAGATATCCCGCAGGATGGTCATGCATCCCTGGGAGAGAGGCGATACGCTCAGGATGACAAACTCGGGCCTGATCGTGAGAAACGATTTCAGTCCTTCGCTGGCCCCCATGGCGCTGTGGACGGTGTAGCCATGGGTCGAAAGGCCCTGGTTGATAAACTCCCTGGTCTTGAGGTCTTCTTCAATGGCCAGGATGGACTGCCTGTTGTTTTTCACGGGCTCTTTGTCCTTCCGGCGAAACCCTACCCGGATTTCGTCATGCTCAGGATAAACTTTGCAATGGAACTCAAGGGGAGCACCTTGTCCACCGCACCCATTTCTATGGCCACCTTGGGCATGCCGAACACCACGCAGGACTCTTCGTCCTGGGCAATGGTGAATGCGCCGGAATCCTTCATCTCCTTGAGCCCCCGGGCGCCGTCATCGCCCATGCCCGTGAGGATGATTCCCACCCCATTGGAGCCCAGGGTGTTCGCAGCCGACCGGAAAATCACATCGACCGAGGGCTTGTGCCTGTTCACCGGCGGCCCGTCCTTGACCGTCACATAGTAGCCCGTTGATCCCTTGTTGATGATCATATGGCTGCCGCCCGGTGCGATGAGGGCGGTGCCGCGTTTCAAGGGATCATGGTCCTGGGCCTCCAGGATCTCCATTTCGGTCAGGCCGTTTACCCTCTGGGCAAAAGACCTGGTGAACAAGGGGGGCATGTGCTGCACGATAAGGGTAGGGGGCGAATCGGCCGGCAGCTTGTTGAGGATCTGTTCAATGGCGACCGTACCGCCGGTAGACGCGCCGATGACCAGCACCTTCTCCCCCTCCTGGGCCGGAGAGACCTTGCGGGGTTTGATGATCTCGTCCATACTGTGCCGGGGAGGCACGCTCATGGTCGGAGCAACCGCCTTCTTCAGCTTGGCCGTGGCTGCTGCCTTCACTTTCATGATCAGGTCGGAACGAAGATCCTCCATGCTCTCTGTCAACCGGATTTTTGGCTTGGCGACAAAATCGATGGCGCCGAGCGACAGGGCCTTCATCGTGGCCTCGGCCCCCCGCTGGGTCAGCGAAGAAAACATGAGAACCGGCATGGGATGGATCTTCATGAGCTTTTCGAGGAAGGTGAGCCCGTCCATCTTCGGCATCTCGACATCGAGCGTGATCACGTCGGGCTTGAGGCTTTTGATCTTGCGGATTGCAATGATGGGGTCTGGGGCGCTGCCCACGACCTGGATCTGCGGGTCGTTGTCCAGCACCTCGCTCAAGAGTTTTCTTACCAGAGCTGAATCGTCGATGATGAGAACCTTGATCTTGTCCATAACCTTATCCTAACCCTAAAAAAGAGTAAGATCCCCCCCTGCCTGCTGCAGTTTCTCCTTTTCCCTGAACAGCTTTGTCTTGTACGTCTCTTCAGCCCTGATCAGGTTGGAATCGACCGATGTATCGAGCCTCTTGAGAAGCACCTTGGCTGTTTCCGGGAAGAAGAGAATCTTTCTGCCCACATAACCTCCCACATCTTCCTTCACCACCTCAACCTGCTCCATTCTCAAAAAGGCCCGGACAAAGTGGATGTTCGACTCGGGCACATTCCCGTCGGATTTTCTGAAATTCAGGACATGGCCGCCGCCGAACACCTTTGCCTCGAAATCCTTCTTCGAGCCCTTTTTCTTGATCATTTCGTTGATGAGCTGTTCCATGGCGAACATACCATACTTCGCAGAAGCGGAGAGAAACATGTCTTGTGACCGGGCGTCTCCGGGAAGCATGAAATGGTTCATTCCGGCAAGTCCGGTTTTTCTGTCCTTGATGCACACCGAGATACAAGAACCCAGCACGGTGGCCATGATGTCCCGGTCGCTCACATAGAACTCCCCGGGGTAAATGATCACCATGTTGCGCTTGAATTTCTCGCTGTATCGCTTATACATTCTACACCTTCTGATAGATTGTGTGCTTGAGATAGCGGAATCGATCCTTCATGTGCATGAGTGATTCGGAGTGTCCGATGAATATGTGTCCTTTGGTTTTGAGATGCCGGTGAAATTTATTCAGAAGCTCTTCTTTGGTCTTTGTGTCGAAATAAATGATCACATTCCTGCAGAATATGATGTCAAACGGGTTTTTCATGGGGAAGGTCTGGTCCATGAGATTGAGTTTTCTGAACGCAATCAATGATCTCAGCCCAATACCCGCTTCATAGTGTTCCCCCTTGCGGACGAAATACTTGTGGAGAAATTCTCTGGGAACAGGCGAGGTCGCCTGGGTCGGGTACATGCCGATGACCGCCTTCTGCAGAATCTCGGTGTCCAGGTCGGTGGCCAGGATCTTGATATCCCACCCGCGTTCCCCTTTGAACGCCTCCAGCGTCACCATGGCAAGTGTATACGGCTCCTCACCCGAGGAGCATCCGGCAGACCATATGCGAAGCCTGCGCACCCCGTTTGTCCTGCTTTCTGCAATGATCCGGGGATAAAGCTCCCTCAAAAGGAAATCGAAATGGTGTCTTTCCCGGAAGAAATCGGTTTTGTTCGTCGTGACCCGGTTGGCCAGGTTTACGATTTCACCATCGGAATGAGGGCTTTCGTTCAAATAATCATAATACTCGGTGAATGTACTCAGATTCAGTGCCCTAAGCCTTTTGGAGAGCCTGGCGACAATAAGTTTGCGCTTCTTGTCGGACATGTGAATACCGGTTTCACGGTAAATGATCTCCTGAAAAAGCTGGAACTCTCTGTCGTTGAGATCAAGGCACTGGTTGAACAATACTACACTCCATCGACCATGTTCAATTCATCGTCGGACAGGAGATTGTCGACATCCAGAAGGATGATGAACTTCTTGTCCTTCACCCCCATCCCGTGGATAAAGTTCGTGCTGATCCCGGTGGAGAAGTTGGGTCTGGGCTTGATATCTTCCTTGTTCAGGGTAATGACATCGCTCACCGCATCGACGATCAGTCCCATGATCCTGCCCGAAACATCGAGAACCATGATAACCGTGAACTGATCATAGCCCTTGAGTCCCATGGAAAAACGCTCCCTTAGGTCGATCACCGGGACAACGATACCCCGCAGGTTGAGCACACCCTTGATGAATCCGGGAACGTTCGGAATGGTTGTACAATCCTGGTAGGCTATGATCTCGTTGAGCTTGATGATCGAGATGCCGTACGTCTCGTCTCCCAGCAGGAAGGTCACGTACTGGGAGGAAAGACCCTTTGAACCTGTCGTGCCGGTTGCCATGAGAACGTTCCTCCTTTTCAAAATTCCTCGAAGTCATCGTTTGTTGAAGAATATGAGGGTTTCGTGCGAGCGGAAAGCCGGTCTTGCCGGGCCGGCGAGTGATCTGCCGATCTGCCGGCGCTCTGCATGTATCTCATGTGCAAATCGACCCCTGATACCTTGAAGCGCGCCACGGTCTCGGCGAGATCCTTGGCCTCGTTGCTGAGGTGGTCCGAAGTACTGGCAAGCTCTTCTACAGTCGCGGAGTTCTGCTGGGTGGTGTTGTCGATCTGGGACACGGCCCGGTTGAGCTCGTCCACCCCGCTGGCCTGCTCAGACGATGCCGCAGCAATCTCCTCCATGGTCTGCGAAAGGTCCTGGATATGGTCGATGATCTGTTCAAGTGATTCTCCGGAACGCTTCACCTTCTCGTCGCCGGCATTGACCTTG
>JALNWY010000193.1 GCA_023230665.1 Deltaproteobacteria bacterium | reverse complement strand
GTTCTGATCCTTATTTAAGGAATTTAAGGACCCTTGCCCCGCTGGTATATCCCTCCTGCCCGGCCCCAAGACTATACGCCTTGAAATCCAAGTACCAAAGCCCTTGCGAACGGCTTCCATATGATCTAGTATCAGCCCTGCCGAACAGGTTGACACTATAGTGCCAGGCCAATGGCGTATCGTGTCTTTCTTAAAAAGAGACGATCTCCTGACAGCAGCTATAACGTCGGAAATGAGACAGGTATGAGTAGGAAGAAAATCACCCGGGAGAAACCCCAACAGCAGGACCTACAGGTCCCGGAAACAGGAATCGCAAGAATCGAGAGTTACCGCTTCGGCGAGGCAACGGTGCGGGTCTGCGAGGTTGACGTCAATACCTGGCAGTGCTCGATGGACGAGGGGGTGATCGGCTTTGTGACCTACACCCCCGAGTACAAGTTCAAGATCGACGGCCGGGGGAGAGATTACGGCTATCGGGCGTTTCATTCACACACCCGTGAAGGTGCCGAAGAGCACCCGGCAACCGAGGTGAACACGTATTCCTCACTCAGAAACGCGACCCGGGCCGTGGTGGCCCACCACTACAGCGGAAGGCGGTACACCTATGTCCACGACAATATCGTCATACTCGACGGTCAGGTCGTTCCGGAAAGCGTGTTCAGGGGCAGAAAGATCATCAAGCCGCTGCTCGAAAACACCCGGAAGTAAGACACCGGCCTCTCCTCTCTAAGGCTGATTCTGCTCAAAGAAGAGTCTCTCAAAGGTCCTGTTACCGGTATTCCCTGTCGGAGAGGCAAAGAAGGACCTCGAACAGCATGTCGAGCATGGGCTGCCTGTCTTCCCGTATCCGCGCTTCGTCCTTTGCGCCCGCGGCCTGGAAAAACTCGCGGCAAACCTTTCGCTCACGGTCGGTAAAACGCGCGACAAAGGTCTCGGGGCCGGTATCCGGCGTTTCTTCCTGCCGGTTCCTTCTCCCGTGCGCCCAGTTGATGACATGGGAGAAGTAGATCAGTGCCCGGTCCAGCAGGACAAAAGGGAACTGGATGTTGTGGTTGGGCCCCACGATGAGCACGAAGTCGCCAAGGCTCTTCTTCATCTGGAACCTGCCCACCTTCGGGCCCTTGATCTCGGTGGGCACCATACGTTTCCCTCCCACCAGGGCGGAACCGGCGCCCAGTATGGCGCCGGATACCGCGAACACCCCGAAGCTGATCCCGGCCGTGGCCGCATCGATACCCAGCCCGATGCCCGTGCCTGCGGCAGCGCCTGCCGCGGCTATCTGATAGGGGTTCAAGCCCAGGAGACGCCAGGTTTTCTCATGAAACAGGTCCTTGCCCGCGATTGACTGCTCCGGGAGCCGGTAATCGAAGATATTATGTTTGAAGAGCCTCCGGATTTCGAGATGGGTTTTCCGCTCCACATCCCGTATATGGTCCTGATATTCGCCAATGAGCTTTCTCCTGATCTCCTCCAGGTCCTCTCCCTGGGAATAGCTCTGCGATATCTGATGGGCAAGGCATGTCTCGATCATGCCGCAGATATGCCAGGCGGTCTGATTCATCCGCCTGCGCCAGTCCTCCCTGACAGCGCGGATCACCGGTACAAGCGCAGGCTCCCACTCCTGGTCGATGGATTTCAGGCTCTCCAGCAGCGCCACCCTCTCCGCATAGGTGGCCCGGTGGGCATTGAAGATCCGCACCGAGTTGAAGTGCTTGCGCAGTTCGTCGCGCCACTGCGGGATAAAGGACCTGTCTTCTTCCTTGCTGTTGATGACCGCCATCCTGGGTATCCCCGTCATGCGCAGGATCTCCATCTCAGCCCGGTCCATGGAACGGAGCGGCCTGGAGGCGTCGAGTACATAGATGATCCCGGCCCCCTGGCTCAAAGGGCGAAACAATTCGCATTCCCCGCTGAACAGGGGGTCCCCGCAGTGCTCCTTGAGAAACGAGTCGAGCATGTCCGGGCCCTCGTGTTCCCGGAGCCAGGCCAGAGCGGCCCTGGGAGACTGGAATCCCGGGGTGTCCACGAACCGCACGATCTCAAGGCCGTCGATCACCACGGGGAAGGTGCGGCATACCGTAGTTTCCCCGGGGATGGGCGTGATACGGACACTGTCGTCTTCGGTGAGGGTGGATACCACGGAAGACTTGCCCTCGTTGGGGTGTCCGACAATGGCAAAGGTGAGTACGGAAGCGGAGCCGGTCATTGCTCACCCACTGCCACCACGCGCAGATAGGGGTCGCCAAGACTCGCCAGGACCCTGCTCCAGATCTCCCTGTCCGTAGGTTTTACAGGGGTGAAGATCGTGCCGGCGCCGGGTTTGCCGATGAGGAGCACGGCAATCCTCATCTCCTTGCCCCCGCGCGCTCTCAGCTCTCTGACCACCCGGATGATCTCGATAATGGGAGGCTGCCAGGCCTCCTGTATGAGAACCGCGGCTCCGCCGTTGGCGGAGTGGATCTGTACCGCCGCATCAATGGACGACCGGTCTTCCATCATCTCCCCGGTGACGGGAAAGAGATAGGCGAACCCCCACCCGAGCAATGACTTGAGGTGCTGCTCCAGATCCCCCCGGTCACAGCGCCGGTAGATGTCTTCCGGCACGAGCACGGCGGCATCCGTGTGCTTCAGGGAAAAGGGCTCGAACTCGACCTTTGTCTCGGCCGGCTGGGACCCGGACAGCCCGGAGGGACCCGGAAGACCCTGGGTGGAAACAGTGGGGGACTGCATGCGCATCATGAGCCTTTCGCAGGAAGCGTGCGTGAAGTCCAGCCGGGTGAGCGAACGTCTCTTGCCCGCCAGGGAGACGCCGAGAAACACCAGCCTGGGGAGCAGGCCGTAGAAGACTACTGCAGCAACGAGAAAAGGCCACCACGATACGAGGCTCGCCGTGGACAGCGGCGCAATCCCCTCTTTGAGCACGATGCGGCTTCCCTCGATCTGTGCCAGGCTCGGGTGAGCGTATTGGCCCAGGAGCCATGACCACGGCGCGGCCAGCACCCGGACGAGGGTATGGACGCTCTGCGAGCTCATCTGGAGGGTCGACTGCCAGCCAAAGGCCAGGTCTGCGGTCATGACCCGGATAAGGGTGGCGCCTATGGCGCCCGCGTTGAACAGAACCCCAAAGAGCTGCACCAGGGAGAAGACCGGCCAGAACAGCACCCGGCCGTACACGCCGTACATGCCGCGCACCGTGCCCGATATCTCCCCGGCCTCTGTTCTCTTCCCGCCGGAAACCGAGGCCAGGGCGCTGCGCGCGAGCCTGACCGCCATCCTTTCGAGCAGTCTGCTCATGAGGGTATAGACCAGGGAATACCTCCTGACCGCGTTCAGAGAGGTCTTGAGAAAAATGAACCTGGCCATCATGAGAAGACCCAGGATCTGCAGGAACACCAGTATGCCAAGATAGGCCGATACATTGACCGGCTCTTCGCCTGTGTAGACCAGGAGCGAAAAGGCCGCGCCGGCGCCTGCGAACAGGCCGATTATCCCGATGAGCGCCGCAAGGATCGAGCGGGCCTCGAAGAACACATTACCCGGCAGTGCCGCATCGCGGCCCTGCTGCTTGCGATAGAGCTTTCTCCGCTCTTCGAGCCAGATCCGTACGGCCCGGCGCCGGAAACCTCCTGTTGAGACCTCCTCGGGAGAGATACGGGGCTCCACGGCCAGCAGATAAATCCGCCGGTCCCGTTTCACCGCCGATGAATCATCCTGCTCTTCGTCCCGGGAGAGGAAGTACTCGAGGTCGATTAGGTCGGCTATGGTCCATGTCTCCACATTCATCTCCTGCCCGGATGCCTAAAGACCGGGATAAAAACCCTTAAAAAATTATTTCACTACCGTCTGTGGCCAGGGGAATCATCAGGACGGGGTCTTGTCCTTCGCCCTCTGCCAGATCTCGTCCATCTCCTGCAGACTCATCTCTTCGAGGGGCACGCCCCTTCTCTGTGCCTCTTCCTCGATCTTTCTGAAACGGCTCCTGAAGGTGCGGTTGGTTCTTCTCAGGGCAGTCTCCGGGTCCACCCCGGCAAACCGCGCGAGGTTCACGACGCTGAACAGGAGATCCCCGATCTCAGCGGTGATATCCTGGGCATTGCCCCTCTCCATGGCCTCCCGGAGCTCGTCTGCTTCCTCCTTCACCTTGTCGATCACCCCCCGGTGGTCCTGCCAGTCAAAGCCTGCGCGGGACGCCTTGGACTGGATCTTGCGGGCCTGGAGCAGCGCGGGCAGGATCTCGGGGATGCCGTCCAAGAGAGATTTGCGGTGCGCCTTGCCCTTTTCCTGCCGTTTGAGCCGCTCCCAGTTCCTGATGACATCCTCGGAGCCGGCAACCTCCTCGGTCCCGAACACGTGGGGATGGCGGTAGACGAGCTTGTCTGCGAGCCCGTTGATCACGTCCCGGATGGTGAACTCGCCCAGGTCCTTGGCAATGGTGCTGTGGAAAAGTACCTGCAGAAGCAGGTCTCCAAGCTCCTCCCGGAGGTGGTTCAGGTCGCCGCTGTCAATGGCGTCCACAAGTTCGTACGCCTCCTCCACCGCGCACCGGGAAATGCTCTCGTGAGTCTGCCGGGCATCCCACGGGCACCCGCCCGGGGCTCTGAGCCTCTCGAATATCTCCACCAAGCTGTCAAAGTCCTTCATGGTCTTCTGTCCTCTCCCCTGCTTTTCAGGTAGCACCTTCTGTAAAAAACTCAAGCACCATACCCCAGATGTCGCAAAGAGAACAAGAACGAACAAAAACAGAGTTCTCACACGATGCAGAGGATTTATTGCTTGAATCTCGGCAACGGCTGTGGCGATATAACACTACACTTTATTGATAAGGCGGACCACCGGTATGATGGAGCTAGTGGATTTTTTTCAGAGTCATCCCTTTCTTCTGGGCCTTGCTGTCGGGCTCATCGCCGTGCTGTTCGTGTGGGCCCGGGGTCTGCTCCGGTGCCGGGGCCTGAACAGGGAGATGGCCAGGCTCAAGGAGAATCTCTATACCAAGATGCAGATCGACGCGAAGGGGCACATGACCAGAGAGAGCGAGCTGGAGCAGCTCAGGAAGGCCAACGAGAACCTGCGCATCACGGTGCGGTCGCTCCAGAACAAACCGGGCAGGGCGGAGATACGCCAGCTTCATGTCTATGACAAGGCCATCCACTCCATGCTCGCCAGGGCACCGGGGTTTGCTCCCACCTGGGAGATGGTCGTGAAAGAGGCGGAAGACGAGATCGCCCGGACCGAGACCGGCATCGCCGCCTTCATGCGCAAGGTCTTCATCCCCAGAAACCAGATGCCGGCGGGAGAAGACGAGCAGAAACTCATCGACTACGAGAACGAAAAGAACGAGTAGATTCCCGTTCTTAAGAAAGGATGGAACATGGATCGCCATGATGCCTCAAGCGGGCGCAAAGGTTGATTCGTGCCCGCGGGCGGATGGAACCGGGGTCCATGGATTCACCCGCAGG
>JALNWY010000192.1 GCA_023230665.1 Deltaproteobacteria bacterium | reverse complement strand
GACCAGGAAGCCGGGCTGCGTGTCGCCGGAGGCGTATAAGGGGCCGCACGACAAGCCTCAGATTCGGGTCACAGGCCACCATCGGGGTCAAGTCGGGGTCGAAGACCATTGGCACCGACTCCCTGTTTGTTATTCAAGTCTGAAGTGGTCGAACCACACCACCCGCTCTTCCCCGAGCCGGTAAGCGAACACGCAGATATTCCTCACCCGGCCCATGTCCATCTCACGGCCCTGCGGGGCTGTCTTCACCTCGTCCAGGTCGATCCTGATCTGCTGGGCGCCTGGTTGCAGAACGAGCAGCTTGTTGAAGCGGTCTGAGTAGCTCTGGAGCTCGGATTTGCCGTGGATCTCGTCATGGACCCTCACCGTGACTGCCAGAGGACTGTCTCCTTCCAGAAACGCATCAAAGCACAGCCTCTCATACCCCTGCCAGTCGCCCTCAAGCCATTTCATGGATATCCCCGGAAACTCGCCCGGCGCGAGCCGCGCCTTCAGGGCGTACTCTCCATGCGAGGCATGCTCTCTTGCCCTGCCCGCGCGGCATTCCGCCGTGTTCCACCTGTCCATTTCGATCCGTGTCTCAAAAGATCCGAGCAGCGGAAACTCTCCCTCCATGCGCCGGACATCCAGAGCAGCCAGGGCAATGGGCACAGCGGCAATCGCGATCACTCCCGCGCATGCAGCCTTCCACTCAAGCGCGCTCCTTCTGGATAATCCCGAAAACGGGTAGGCCAACACGAGGAAGGTGAATGCGCCCAGGGCATCATACACGATATCCTGCACCTCGAAATACCGCCCAGGCATAAAGAGCTGGATAAACTCAGTGACCACCCCCAGGCCCAAGGCAGCCGCAAACGCGGCCGCATACTTTCTTCTTTCCCGCACCGGCCACGTGCGGCCCCCGAGCACCCAGAGGATCACGAGCGCCGTCACCCCAAACAGGGGCAGGTGCCCGAAGTTGAACACCTCATCTGCAACCCGCGAGCTCTCTGCGCCAAAATCGACAAAGAGCAGCACGGAAAGCACAACCAGGAGAACGGCCAGAATGCCGGCCTTAAGTATTACACCCTGAATCCTCATAAGCTTGGATTACGTCACAATCTCAAGGAAATCAACTACAAGGCTGTCCAACAGCAAGAACGCCCTTGATAATGCTGATATTTTCGGTTAAAGAAAGGCCAATTCCCAGCATCAAGTTTGGCTTGAACAATGCCGAACACCCCTATATATTTTGAGAAGTGGCAGCCTTTACTCTGGATATTTTTGTTATCCTGTGGGGGAGCGTTGGAGACACCCGCAGTGGCGGAGCTTTTTACTTTTTTATCCCATAGGGGGGATCAGCATGTTGAAAAGATCAATAGCGCCAATAGCCTTAACCTTCATATGCCTGTCTCTGGCAGCGTGCGGATCAAATGAAGGAACGGAGAGTGTTATGAATGCAAAGGCCCTTGACCTGTCGAGCTATTCCTCGGAAAAACCCCGTGAGCCCATCCATCTGCTGTTCATCCATCATTCCTGCGGCGGGCATCTCTTTGCCGAGCAGGGCAAAGAAGACGGCCAGAGCTGTATCTATGCAAGCCACCCCAACGGCGGTGGCCTGCGCAAGCTGCTTGAGGAAAACAACTATATCGTGCACGAGGCATCCTATGGCTCGCTCATCGGCGACAAGACCGATATCTGCCACTGGAACGCCAAGTTTAGAGACCACATGGACAAGATCCTGGTTTGCAGCAATCAGGACGAGTTTTTCACTGACAGCACCAAGAACCGGATCGTGATGTTCAAATCATGCTATCCCAACAACCGGGTCGACTCCGACGGCATTGCTCCCGGCAACCCGGATTCGTGCGAACAGACCACGGCAAACTACAAGGCGACGTATCAGTCCCTGTTGAGCTACTTCAGCGCGCAGCCCGATACACTCTTCATTGTGCTGACCGCGCCGGCTCTCGTGCAGCCCCGAACAGGCATCAAGAGCATGATCAAGAGCGTGCTCAGACCCGAGAGCTCTGTCGACAAGGTGGGCCTGCGCGCGCGCAACTTCAACAACTGGCTCAAAGACATCGAGCAGGGTTGGCTCAAGGATTATTCCCTGAATAATGTCGTGGTGTTCGACTACTACGACATCCTCACAGACTCCGGCAAGTCAAACTGGTCAATGTATCCCAGCGGGCCGGGCGACAGCCACCCGACGAGCAAAGGCAACGCAAAGGCAGCCCGGGAGTTTGCGCCCTTCATCAACAAGGCTGTTCAGAGGATGGGGCTCTAGGGTCTTGATCCGGATTCGCCGGGCTGAGGACACTGACTGCAAAGCATGGGACACCTATGTGCTTTCTCACCCCATGTGCGGGCCATATCACCTCTTTGCCTGGAAACAGGCGGTTGAAAAAGCATATTACCACACCGGCCTGTACCTGATCGCCGAGGACGAGCAGGAAAGCATTCAAGGCGTTTTCCCCCTTATCCTCTTGAAACCCCCCTTCCTCAAGGCAGTGCTCGTCTCTTTGCCGTTTTGCGACTATGGAGGCATCCTGGCCGGCAGTCCGGAAGCCGTGGATGAGCTCATCACCCACGCCATCGGCCTGGCAACGCAGCACAAAGCAGAGCTGGATATTCGCTGCACCAGTGCCGTGCCTTTTCTCCAGAATTCGCCGCTGTTTTCCGTGAGCACTCACAAGGCCAGGATGAGCCTCGACCTGCCTGAATCATCCAATGCGCTCTGGAGCTCGTTCAAGTCAAAGCTGCGCAGCCAGATCAAAAAGCCCCGGAAAGAGGGCCTTGCTTTTCAAATAGGGTCATCAGAGCTCATCGATCCTTTCTATCTGGTTTTCTCAAAAAACATGAAAGACCTGGGGTCGCCCGTGCATGCCAAGAAGTGGTTTCAGGCCGTGATCGAAGCCTTTGGAGAGAAAGCTCATGTGGGAGTGGTGTATCACGAAGATCAGCCCATAGCGGCAGGCATTGTCCTTGACTGCGGTCACCTGGTCTCCATCCCCTGGGCATCGACCTTGAGAGAATACAACAACCTGAGCCCGAACATGCTGCTGTACTGGGGTTTTCTGGAGCATGCCTGCAGCAGCGGGTTTAAATCGTTCGACTTTGGCAGGTCAACCCCTGACGAGGGCGCCTACCGGTTCAAAGAGCAGTGGGGCGCAATGCCCGAGACCTTGTTCTGGTATGCGCATGCTGAGAAAAATCAAATGCGATTTTCATCATCAAACGGGGGCGCACGGAAAATTGCAGAAAAGGCTTGGTCAAGGTTGCCCCAGGCGCTCGCCGACAGGCTGGGACCCGTGGTGAGGAAATTCATCTCCCTGTAGCCTTTTTGTGTCAGGCCCCGCATACCCGTTCATGAATCCCTTGTTCTGGTACCCCCCGGCGGAAACCCGCATATCAACAAAGTCATTTATTGATGCGCTGCTTGGAAAAAACCATGATTTTGAAAAAGACCTGTGCTCATATCTGGGCGTTGAGAGCTGCATACTGGGAAACAGCGGCAGGGCATTGATGACCCTGCTTCTCCAAGCATTGAAAAAAGCAGATACCGGCAACCGCAATGAGGTGCTCATCCCGGCATACACCTGCTATTCAGTGGCAGCCTCGGTAGTAAAGGCAGGGCTCAAAATCTCTGTCTATGACCTGGACCCGCAGACGCTCCGCCCGGATGCAGACTCGCTCAAAAACGCGGCAGGAAACAAAACCCTGGCAATCGTGTATCAGCACCTTTTTGGCATTCCTCAACCCCGGGAAGATTTTGATGATATATCCATCGAGCACAGCATCCCCCTCATCGAAGACGCGGCCCAGGGCCTTGGTGGTTTTCTGAACAGCAAGCCGCTGGGCGCTCTGGGAGATTTCAGCATCTTCAGCTTTGGCAGGGGCAAGCCTCTGCCCATAGGGACCGGGGGTGCGTTGACAGGAAAAAAGCATGCACTTGATACCATTCCAACACCGAGCAGCGCATAAGGCCGGAGGCAGCTCATCACAAGCGTGGCAGTGCAGGCATTGTCCATCCTTTGCTCTACGGCATCATGGAAAAGCTCCCTCTGGGGCTCGGCAAAACAGTCTTTGATCCGGGCTTTGCCCTATCAGGCATGCCGGCCGCGATGAAGATGCTGGCAAAGAGCTCGCTTGCCGGCTTGGAATCATTCAACGCTCACAGAAGAGCCATTGCAGGTGTTTATCAGTCCGGGCTGGACAGCACCCATACAGTGAATGAGCAGGCAGGGGCAGGGCCTGTCTACACCCGGTTCCCGTTTTTTGCAGGTCCCAAGCGCATCAGTCCGCAGCTCTACAGGCTTGGCGTGAGAAGAATGTATCCTGAAGCAATAGCGGCCGAGCCGGTCATAAAAACGTATCTTGCCAATCCCGGCCAACCGGCGCCTGGCGCAAAACAGATAGCAAGGAACCTCATCACCCTGCCGACCCACAGCAGGATAACGCTCCCCATTGCCCGGAAAATCTTGGCTGTGCTGCAGGAGGAATATCATTGCTAGCGCTATTTTGGACAAGTGTCACCCTGATCATATACACCTATCTGGGCTATCCGCTCATACTCATGGCGCTGTCCCGATTCAGAAGCCGCACGGTCGAAGCCGAAAAAGACTATTTCCCGCCAGTGACCCTGATCGTGACCGTGTTCAACGAAGAGCAGAGGCTCAAAAAGAAGATCGCCAACACCCTGGAGCTGGACTATCCGCGTGACAGGCTGGAAATCGTCTTTGCATCAGATGCATCCACCGATACCACCGACGACATCATCAGGAGCTATGGCGACAAAGGCATCAAGCTGGTGCGCACATCCCACCGGGGCGGCAAGGAAAACGCCCAGAAGTGCGCCATAGAGCAGGCCCAGGGAGATATCATGGTTTTTTCCGACGTGGCCACCATGCTGGATAAGAATGGCATCAAAAGCATTGTAGCAAATTTCGCCGACCAGGGCGTGGGATGCGTGAGCAGCGAAGACAGGTTTATCAACCCCGACGGCGCCATCAGCGGCGAAGGGGCATATGTAAAATATGAGATGTGGCTGCGCTCGCTCGAGTCGCGGGTGAACTCGGTGGTGGGCATGAGCGGGTCTTTTTTCGCGGCAAGGAAAGAGGTGTGTCGCAACTGGCCCACCAATATCCCCAGCGACTTCAACACCCTGCTCAACTCGATCCGCTCGGGATTCAGGGGCATTAGCGATCCGCTCAGCCTGGGTATCTACAGCAACATCAAGGACGAGAAGAAGGAGTTCGACCGCAAGGTGCGCACCATCACCCGGGGCATCTCGGCACTCTTCGCCGACACATCGCTGATGAATCCTGCCGCCTATGGCCTGTTCTCCTGGCAGCTCATATCGCACAAGCTGTTCAGGTGGTGCGTGCCCTGGTTTCTGGCCGCTGCCTTTGCGGCAAACCTTTTTCTTGTTTCATCTGGAAAGTTAAAATATGTTTTCAGCTTCATCATGCAGCTTTC
>JALNWY010000191.1 GCA_023230665.1 Deltaproteobacteria bacterium | reverse complement strand
TCCGGCTCACCAAAGATGCGATTATCGAAACCAGGCCGATTTCCTTCCAGGATGGCCGGGCGCGAACCCGCTTCAAGATCATCAGCTGCAGGCCGCTTCGGCTGCTCTGCCTGGAGACTCATCTTATCTGCAGGGTGTCGCGAAGAACACTGCAAAGCATGCATATCCAGCAGAGTACGAAACATCCAGTCAACGATAATGAGGTGAAAATATGAAATCAAGAATAGAACTGGCTGAGGCAGTCCTGAAGGAGTACTGCCGCTTAAAAGGCGAGCTTCTGGACAGCTATGAAACCGGCATAACCGATCTGATCACCGACCTCATGCATTTGGCCCACAAGGAAGACCTGGACGGAATCGTTCTTTCCGGAATGGCCATGCTGCATTTTGAGGCGGAGAAGATGGGAATGCACAACTGAAAAATATATACGGAAAACAATCCCGTCAGGGGCAATACGCCCCCGGGGCGGTCTTGTCCCTATCACAAACAAGGAGGCAAGATATGGCAATTCTCATAACAACGAATGGATCAAAAGCCGAGGTGTCAGCCCAGGGAGACCATTTTACCCTGGACGAAATGTATTCTCTCCTGGAGTGTTCCCATGTGGAAGCGGTTTACCTGGAAGACGGTCGCATTATGTGGATCGACGAGGAGGGTAAGTTCAAGCCCCACCAGGTCAATATTCCAGCGACTCTGCTGCTGCAGATGTCCGGCGGCATGCCGGGAGATTACATCGCCGGCATGGCTTTGATCACGGAAAGAAACGAAGTGCAGTAATGAACAAACAGGTACAAAAATTCCCCAAGGGGCATGACTTGCCCCTTGGGGTGTCCTGCCCCTTTCTCATCAAGGAGGCAAGACATGCTCTACATTCAGGACCAGAGCGGGGGATATCTGCCCGCTCCCAGAGAGAAAATCTTATCTGAAGCCAGTCGACTCAGCGGATACCGGCTCAGGAGAGGTTCCTTCATCGGGTCCTCGGTAGATGCCAAGGCCGCAATCCGGCACAAACTCATAAAATACGAGTGCGAGGTATTCGCCTGTCTGTTCCTGGACAGCGGCCATCGGGTACTGGCCTGGGAGGAGATGTTCCGTGGTTCCATCAACTGCGCCACGGTCCATCCCCGGGAAGTGGTCAAGGAAGCCCTGCGGCTCAATGCCGCGGCGGTCATCCTGGCCCACAACCATCCATCCGGAGACAACTCGCCCAGTCCCCAGGATATCGATCTCACCCACAAGTTGAAGAACATCTTACAGGTGATCGATGTCTGTGTGCTGGATCACCTGGTGGTCGGTGAAGAGGTGAATGCCTTCTCCGACTTAGGACTATTAAACTGAAAATCCCTGACCAGGGGCAAGCCTGCCCCTGTGGGGAATAGCGTCTTGCCCCATTAATAAAATTTAAGGAGGCAAGACCATGACAGCACCCATACCTTTAACCAACGAGCAAATTGTAACTCTCGCCCCGGCAGCAGGTTCCACCGCACCCATTGACGGCGTGTCAAACCGGTATTCGTTTGTGCCGACCCTGACC
This sequence comes from Deltaproteobacteria bacterium, assembly GCA_023230665.1. GTDB lineage: Bacteria > Desulfobacterota > Desulfomonilia > UBA1062 > UBA1062 > Phosphitivorax. Next base: position 4,008 of record JALNWY010000191.1, on the reverse strand, counting down.
GCGGTCGATCTACTTCGAGATGCAGGCTGGTTTCCGGTTCACGCGGAACAAAGCGCTGTACGCAAAGTAAGCCGTGACGGCTATCAGCGGCACGTGATCCGCTTTGCCAAGAACGGACTGTTGTTTGACGGCGAACGGGTCGACCTGGTTCTGTATAACTCCCATGACTGTGGCTGTGCTTTCAAGCTGATAGCCTCGGTCTGGCGGCAGATATGCGGCAATGGACTGATGGTTGCATCGGAGTTTGCCAACTTCAGCCACAAGCATATCGGTTTCAATCCGGAAAATTTCATGCATTCGGCCGGCGAGATAGCAGCCGCGGCCGGAACCATTGCCGATCAGGTCAACGCAATGAAAGTGATCGAAATGACTCAGGATGAACGAGGCATATACGCCCAGGCTGCCCACAACCTGGTTTTCACCGAACCTGAAAAAGCCCCTGTTCTCCCCGAGCAGTTACTTGCCGAGCGCCGCTTTGACGATAAAGGCAACGATCTGTGGACGACCTTTAACGTGGTGCAGGAAAATATCATGCGCGGAGGAATCAAGGGCACGAAAAGGGATAATGGTGGCAGGTTGCGCAGAGCAACCACCCGGCCGGTCAAGGCGATCGACCGCAATATTCAGCTCAACCAGGCCCTCTGGTATCTTACCGAGAAGATGGCCGAGCTGAAAGGGGCTACGATCAGCCCTGCTGTTGCCTTTGCCTGAGTTTTCAATACATCCTGTAACGCAAGCCGTCTCCTCCGGGGGACGGCTTTTTTCTTGTAAACTGTAAAGATACGAGTTACAATAAATTATGATAAAAAGCTTTCGTCATAAAGGTTTGGAAAAATTTTATACTTCCGGTAACAAGGCCGGTATTCAAGCCAAACACGCACCTAAGCTGCGAAGGATACTTGGTCTTCTGGACGCTGCAACAATACCTGATGATGTGAATCTTCCCGGTTTCAGGCTGCATCCTTTGGCCGGAAAACAACAAGGTTTTTATTCTGTATGGGTCAACGGCAACTGGCGTGTCATTTTTCGATTTGTCGGTGAAGATGTCGAGCTGGTTGATTATCTGGATTACCACTAAGAGGTTTCATTATGTGTGCAATGTATAATCCTCCCCATCCTGGAGAAATTATAAAAGAAGATGTCCTTGAGGCAGCAGGCATCAACGTGACCGAGGCTGCTAAACAGTTGGGGGTTTCTCGCGTTACTTTGTCCCGATTGCTGAATGGGAAGGCTGGTATTTCCGTGGATATGGCCTTACGGCTTTCCCAGTGGCTGGGAACGACTCCTGAAGTCTGGTTGCGGATGCAGGAAGCCTGTGATCTCTGGCAGGCGCGGAAAACCAAACGCCCAAAGATAAAACCACTGCAGGGCAAAGAAACAGATAGTCCCGCTTCCAATTGAAGCTTGACCATTCTGGCAACGCAAGCCGTCTCCTTCCGGGGACGGCTTTTATTTTTGTTTTGCAAACTGACAGTATCGTGATATGATATCATATCATCTGAAATCATATGGTAGTATTTGATGAGGATAATTGTATGAGCGTTGTATTATTTGGTGGTGAAAAGGGAGGAACCGGCAAAACCACCCTGGCAACCAATATGGCTGCCATGTTGGCCTTGGCAGGGAAGGATGTCTTGCTGCTGGATACCGACCGTCAGGGGACCGCTTCGTTTTGGGCAACTGTTCGGGAAGAGGCGGATGTTGAGCCGAAGATTTCTTGTGTTCAGAAGTTTGGCAAAGGCCTGGCAACTCAGGTGCGTGACTTGGCCGGCCGTTATGATGAAATAGTTATTGACGCCGGCGGTCGGGATTCCATGGAATTGCGTTACGCCCTCGGCGTATCCGATCGGGCCTATATCCCAGTGCAACCGTTTCAGTTCGATATCTGGACCTTGCAGCAGATGGAGGAGCTAGTGGAGATGGCCAAGGGCTTAAACGATGAACTGAAGGCCTTTGTCGTCCTGAACCGGGTATCTGCCAATCCATCTGTTCATGAAGACCAGGAGACACGCGACTTTTTCAACGCAGAAGATTTTCAATACCTGTCCCTGGTTGACGCGATGCTTCGTGATCGGATCGCTTTTCGCAAATCAGCCCGGGACGGCCTGTCCGTAGTGGAATGGAAACAGGATAATAAGGCGACCCAGGAAATGAACCAATTATTTGAAGAGGTGTATGGTGGCAGGTAAAAAGAAGACTCCACTCCGTTCGGCCCCGGCAAGAACAAAAGAAACGGACTTGGATCAGTTTGCCGCGGGTGCAGGCAAATACGGCTCGACCGGGGAAGAGGTGTACCCCTGGGAAGAACCCCACATCCGAGAGGATGTGAAGAAAAATCTGCCGCTGAGAATCCCGGAACCGCTCTATATGAAGCTGAAATATATCGCCGACCACACCCCATACAGCATGAATTCCTTTATCCTGGAGCGCCTTACCGAACAGATCGAGCAGGAGATTGCCAGGATGACTGGAAAGTGATGAACGGTCGGAATTCGAAGTAATTTGAAATGAAAGCGCATAACCCATAAAATCCTATGGGTTTTGCGTGTTATTATCAAGTTGGGTCCAATCATCTGATTTGTTCATCAGCTTGGCGCCCAAAAAAAAACCGAGAAACCGGCCATAGGCCGGAAGAAAGAAGAAACAAACGTGTAAAAGGAACAAAGAAGTCAGCAGTTCGCAGAGTTTGATCAATTATCTTGATATAGGGTACATTAAATCGCCATTAATTAAGAATTATTTCATGCTTTTTGGTATTAATCGTCTAAATTGCCGTTTTACGTGATTATAATTCAAATATACCCTTGCTAATCGTAATATATGACGATAAAATGAGACCTACTGGAACTAATCGACAAAAATGACGATTATGAATATATCAAAACTGCTGACAGACGATGCCATTCTTGCCGAGATCGGGAAACGTATCGCCCGGTATCGTATTGATAGCCAGGTGACGCAGGCAGATCTGGCCAAACAGGCCGGTGTATCCAAACGCACCCTCGAACGGGTTGAGACTGGGGCTTCGGCGCAGTTTTCGACCATCATCCGGATCTTAAGAGTCCTTGATCTCATGGAAGGTCTGGAGAATCTGGTCCCCGAACCGGTCCCGAGGCCTATGGAGTTGCTGAAACAAAGAGGGAAGGTGCGACAACGCGCCTCTACAAGTAGACGTCCGGATAAAGCCCATAAAAAATGGTCTTGGGGTGATGAGTCATGACAACGGTTGCCGAGGTCAGGATGTGGGGGCGGACCATCGGCGCGGTTTCCCTGGCTGATGATGCTGAGATAGCCGCCTTTGAGTATGACCCAGCATTTGCCGGAAGCGGTATAGAGATTTCACCGCTTATGATGCCGCTTTCCTCTAGAGTGTATACCTTCCCGAAATTAGCAAAACAGACCTTTCACGGCCTGCCCGGCCTGCTGGCGGACTCGTTGCCTGACAAATTCGGCAACGCCCTCATCAATGCCTGGCTGGCATCCCAGGGTCGGCGGCCGGATTCGTTCAACGCCGTCGAACGCCTTTGTTATACGGGTGTGCGGGGCATGGGGGCAATTGAATACGCTCCAGCAACCGGACCCAAGGCCCGACAAGCTACTCGAATTCAAATCGACAAACTAGTTGATCTCGCTTCCGAAATTCTCACCCACCGTAATAATCTGAATGTATCGTTCCGCGAAAAATACAAGGAGAACGCCTTAAGGGATATCCTGCGCGTCGGCACTTCGGCCGGCGGGGCAAGGGCCAAAGCAGTCATTGCCTGGAATCCCTCAACTAATGAAGTGCGTTCCGGACAGCTCCCGGCCGGAAAGGGTTTTGAATACTGGCTGCTGAAGTTTGATGGGGTAAGCGGTAATAAGGACAAGGAACTCGAAGACCCGAAGGGGTATGGCCTCATTGAATATGCATATTCAAAAATGGCCGCAGATGCCGGGATCACGATGACTGAATGCCGGCTTTTCGAGGAAAACAACAGGCATCATTTCATGACCCGTCGCTTCGATCGC
>JALNWY010000190.1 GCA_023230665.1 Deltaproteobacteria bacterium | reverse complement strand
TCATCTTCAACGAGATCGTACCCGAGGAGATCCCCTTCGAGACAATCAACCGGCCCATGACCAAGAAGGCCCTGGCGGACCTCGTGGATGTCTGCTTCCGGGCGGCCGGCGACAAAAACACGGTTCTGCTGGCCGACCGGATCAAGGACCTGGGCTATTACTACGCCACCAAGGCGGGCATCTCGATCGGCATCGAGGACATGCTCGTCCCGGCGTCCAAGCCGCGCATCATCGACAAGGCAAAGGAGGACGTGACCCAGATCATCACCCAGTACAACGAGGGCCTCATCACCGACGGCGAGCGCTACAACAAGATCGTGGACATCTGGACCAAGGTCACGGACCACGTAGCCTCCGACATGATGGACACCATCAAGACCGACACGGTCACCTATCCGGACGGGCGCAGTGAGGAGATCCCTTCGTTCAACCCCATCTTCATGATGGCGGACTCGGGCGCCAGGGGCTCGGCCCAGCAGATCAGGCAGCTGGCGGGCATCAGGGGTCTGATGGCCAAACCCTCGGGCGAGATCATCGAGACCCCCATCGAGTCGAACTTCCGTGAAGGTCTCGATGTCCTGGAATACTTCATCTCCACCCACGGTGCGAGAAAGGGTCTGGCCGACACCGCTCTAAAGACCGCGAACTCGGGCTATCTCACCAGGCGGCTCGTGGACGTGGCCCATGACGTGGTGATCACCGAAGAGGACTGCGGCACCTTAGACGGCATCGAGATGGAGGCCCTGGTTGAGGGCGGCGAGATCATCCAGACCCTGGGCGAGAGAATTCTGGGCAGGGTGGCGCTCGACGATGTGTCCGATCCCTATTCCGGAGAGATCCTGGTTCCGGCGAACACCATGATCGACGAGGCCCACGTGGCCGGGATCGAGGATGTGGGCCTGGAGCACGTGGTGATCCGCTCGGCCCTTGCGTGCCGGTCCAAGCATGGCATCTGCGCCAAGTGCTATGGCAAGGACCTGGCCCGGGGACGGATGGTCAACATCGGCGAGGCCGTGGGCATTATTGCGGCCCAGTCCATCGGCGAGCCGGGCACCCAGCTCACCATGAGGACCTTCCATATCGGCGGTACGGCCACGGTCATGGAGCAGTCGAGCGTCAAGTTCAATCATACGGGCATCGTCCGCTACAAGGACCTCAAGACCGTGCGCGGGCGTGACAACGAACTCGTTGCCATGAATCGCAACGGCATGATCATCCTGGAGGACGAGAACGGCCGCGAGCGTGAGGTATACTCGATCGTCTACGGTGCCAGAATCAAGGCCGAAGACGGTGCGAGAGTCGAGCCGGGAATGCCGCTCGCCGAATGGGACCCCTACACTATCCCGATCCTTACCGATGTTCCGGGCAAGGTCCGCTTCAGCGATTTGGTGGAAGAAATCACCATGCAGGAGCATATCGATGAGGTGACGGGATTGAGCCGTTCGGTAATCATCGAACCGAAGAACCCCGAACTGCGCCCGCGCATCCAAATAGTGGATGACGGCGGCAAGGTCGTCAAGATTCCGGACAGCAAAAATCTGGCCCGGTACAGTCTGCCTGTGGGCGCCAACCTGTTCGTGAAGGAAGGGGACCAGGTGTACGCAGGCGATGTTCTCGTGAAGATTCCTCGGGAAACCACGAAGACCAAGGACATCACCGGCGGTCTGCCCAGGGTCGTTGAACTCTTCGAGGCGCGCAGGCCCAAGGAGGCCGCAACCGTCACCGAGATCGACGGTGAGGTCTCCTATGGCAAGGACAGCAAGGGCAAGCGCAAGGTCATCATCACCCCCGAGATCGGTCAGGCCAAGGAATATATGATACCCAAGACCAAGCATATCTCGGTGCACGAGGGCGACTTCGTGCGCGCGGGCGAGCCGCTCATGGATGGTGCCGTGGACCCTCACGATATCTTGAGGATCAGCGGCGAAAAGGACCTTGCCCGCTACCTGGTGAACGAGGTCCAGGAGGTCTACCGGCTTCAGGGCGTGCGCATCAATGACAAACACATCGAGGTGATCGTCCGGCAGATGCTCAAACGCGTGCGCATCAAGGATGCCGGCGATACCACGAACCTGGAAGGGGAGTTCGTCGACAAGTACCTTTTCGGCGAGGAGAACGAGCGTGTCGTCGCAGGCGGCGGGCGTCCCGCCGTGGCCGAACCGTCGCTCCTGGGCATCACCAAGGCGAGCCTGAACACCGAGAGCTTTATCTCGGCCGCATCGTTCCAGGAAACCACCCGGGTGCTGACCGAGGCGAGCGTGGAAGGCAAGGTGGACCATCTGGTGGGCTTGAAGGAAAACGTGATCATGGGAAGGCTCATCCCTGCGGGGACCGGTTTCCCTGTTTATAACAGGGTGGATATCAAGGTCGAAGAGGAAGATATCTATGATGATGAGCTGTAGAAAACCCTTGACAGGAAGGGCGTCCATTGTTAGAAGACTGCGGTCCACTCTGACGATGGAACCCGTCAATTTTTTAAATGGAAAAGAAGGGATATAGGATGCCTACACTCAACCAACTGGTACGAAAAGGCAGGAAAGAGATCATCAAGCAGAAGAAGACAAGGGCATTGCAGCAATGCCCGCAGAAGCGGGGGGTTTGCGTGCGCGTGTACACCACGACCCCGAAAAAGCCGAACTCCGCTCTGCGCAAGGTCGCCAGGGTACGGCTCACCAACGGCTACGAGGTGACCTCATATATTCCGGGCGAGGGGCACAACCTGCAGGAACACTCTGTGGTGCTCATCCGGGGTGGTCGTGTCAAGGACCTGCCCGGCGTGAGATTCCACATCATCCGCGGGGTCATGGATTCCGAGGGTGTACAGGAGCGCCGTCAGGGAAGATCGAAATACGGAACCAAGAGACCAAAGTAAGAGGTTTTTGCCATGCCAAGAAAGAAGAGAGGAAACCTGAGGAGGGATGTGACAGCCGATCCCAAATACGGGGACAAGACCGTCAGCAAGTTTATCAACTACCTCATGTGGGACGGGAAGAAATCGGTGAGCGAGCAGATCTTCTACGACATGCTGAACATCATTGCCGAGAAGACCAAAGAAGATCCTCTTCAGATTTTCATCAAGGCGTTCGACAACGTGAAGCCCTCGCTTGAGGTCAGATCCAGGCGGATCGGCGGCGCCACATACCAGGTGCCCACCGAGGTGAGACCCGACAGGCGCGATATGCTCGCCCGGCGCTGGCTCATCCATGCGGCCCGTTCAAGGAACGAGAACACCATGAGCGAGCGGCTGGCGCTTGAGCTTCTCGACGCATACAACAACCGGGGAACATCGATAAAGAAAAAGGAAGACACGCATAAGATGGCGGAGGCGAACAAGGCCTTTGCGCATTATCGCTGGTAGAGAAGAAGAGCTTTGAAAAGATCGGTACCAATAGAACAAGTGAGAAACATCGGCATCATGGCGCACATTGATGCCGGGAAGACCACCACCACGGAGCGGATCCTCTTCTACACAGGGAAAAGCTACAAGATGGGTGAGGTCCATGACGGTCAGGCCGTCATGGACTGGATGGAGCAGGAAAGGGAGCGGGGGATCACTATTACCTCGGCGGCCACCACCTGCGTGTGGAAAAACCACTTCATCAACATCATCGACACCCCGGGCCATGTGGATTTCACGATCGAGGTGGAACGGTCGCTGCGCGTGCTGGACGGCGCGGTCGGTGTCTTCTGCGCGGTTGGCGGAGTGCAGCCTCAGTCCGAGACCGTATGGAGGCAAGCCGAGCGCTACCGGGTGCCCAGAATCGCCTTCGTGAACAAGATGGACCGGGTGGGCGCGAACTTTTTCCAGGTTATCAGCGAGCTCTCTGACAAGCTCGCGGCAAACCCCGTGCCCCTGCAGCTGCCCATCGGCGGAGAAGAGAACTTCACCGGCGTCGTTGATCTCATTGAGATGCACGCAGTGATTTATGACGACGAGACCAAGGGCTCTCAGTTCCAGATCGCGCCGATTCCCGAAGAATATCGCGAAAAAGCCGAGGAATACCGCGAAAAACTTATCGAGGCCATCTGCGATGTGGACGATCAGCTCATGGAGACCTACCTTGAAGGCGGTGAGATCGAGAAGGAACGGATCAAGCTGGCGCTCAAGAAGGGTGCGCTGACCTTGAAGCTTACCCCGGTATTCTGCGGCTCGGCGTTCAAGAACAAGGGCATTCAGCCCCTGTTGGATGCCATCGTGGACTATCTCCCCTCTCCGCGCGAGGTGGGAGCGGTCACCGGCAAGGACTTGAGCGGTCAAGACCAGGTACGCTATCCCGACGATAAAGAGTCTTTCTCCTCTCTTGCCTTCAAGGTCATGAACGATCCGTATGTGGGCCAGCTCACCTTTATCCGGGTGTACTCCGGGGTCCTGAACATCGGCGATTCGGTCTTGAACACCGGAAGCGGGAAGAAGGAGCGCATCGGCAGGCTCGTGCGCATGTTCGCGGACAAGCGTGAGGAGATCAAGTCCATCCACGCAGGCGAGATAGCCGCGGCCCTGGGCCTGAAAAACACCATCACGGGCCAGACCCTGTGCGACGTGTCCCGGCCGGTCGTGCTCGAGTCCATGGACTTCCCGGAGCCGGTCATCTCGATCGCCATCGAGCCCAAGACCAAGTCGGATCAGGAAAAGCTCGCTATGGCGCTCTCGCGCATGTCCATGGAAGACCCGTCCTTCAAGGTCCACACGGACCGCAACACCGGCGACACCCTCATCTCCGGGATGGGCGAGCTGCATCTGGAAATCATTGTTGACCGGATCAGGCGCGAGTTCGGGGTGGAGGCCAGCGTGGGCAGGCCCCAGGTCGCCTACACCGAGTCCATCACGAGAGATGCCCAGGAAGAGACCAAGTATGCGAAGCAGACCGGCGGACATGGCCAGTTCGCCCACGTGTTCATCAGGGTGGAGCCCATTCAGAGCGGCTCGGGCTTCGAATTCGTCGACAAGATCGTGGGAGGCGTTATTCCCCGCGAATATATACCGGCTGTCAGGAAAGGGGTCGAAGAGGCCCTGCAGATGGGCCCCTGCGCAGGGTACCCGGTGCAGGACGTCCGCGTGACCCTGTACGACGGCTCCTACCACGAGGTGGATTCCTCTGAGATGGCGTTCAAGATCGCCGGGTCCATGGCCATAAAGAACGCGCTGAAGAAGGCCGGGCCCATCATGCTCGAACCCATCATGGATGTAGAGGTCGTGAGTCCCGCAGAGTACATCGGGGATATCATCAACGACCTCTCTTCCCGGAGGGGGAAGGTGCTCGGCATGGACACCCGCGCTGACGTGCGGGTCATTGCCGGCCAGGTTCCGCTTGCCGAGATGTTCGGCTACGCCACGAGCCTGAGGTCCCAGTCCCAGGGACGGGCGACCTTCACCATGCAGGTGTCGCACTACGAGCCGGTACCAACCAACATTTCCGCACACGTAAAAGAGACCAGGGGAGGACAACTCTATGGCTAAGGAGACATTCAAGAGGACGAAGCCGCATGTGAACGTGGGTACGATTGGTCATATAGATCATGGTAAGACGACGTTGACGGCTGCGATAACGAAGCATTTAGCGAAGAAGGGTTTA
>JALNWY010000189.1 GCA_023230665.1 Deltaproteobacteria bacterium | reverse complement strand
GCCCGGGATTTGAGAACCTTGTCCGGATAGATCAGGATCTCTTTTTTCGGCATAGTACGCTACCATAGAACCAAAGCTTCCGGTCTGTCAAGTGGCGCTATTCCTTGCTGGTTTCCCGGATTCAGGAAAGAGCCGGGGATTTCGGTATTGCTGAAACGAGCGGCACTTTATCCGGTGTTTGCACGTCATGCACACATCGAGGGCGACCCTGGGCTCGCCCTTTCTTCTGAGGCAGATCAGATAGGTGCTCATGGCAGAGGCAGCCCCGCTGCAGCAAAGGCCTGCCGGACAACCGCGTCCGGGGCGTGAGTTCCGGTGAGGAGCCGGAAGTTCTCGCCGGTCTGGTGGTAGAGCATGTGGTGTCCGGGAATGAGGGTGTGCCCGCGATTCCCTGCCTCGAGGCCGAGCGCAGTATCGCGCATGACCGTCTCCAGGATCCTCGTGCCTTTTCTCAGACCTCCCATGTCAAGGCTTAAGGGGATGCGGTCAGCCACTGGAGTGGTCTGGATCACCACGTCCATCTCCGGGAGCATATCCGGGTGGAAGAGGCCGGCCCGGTCTTCCGGAAAGTGCTCAACAAGGGCGCGGGCGCGCTCCAAGGTGCGGTTGAGGATCATGACGCGGCGTGCGCCTGCCTTGAGCAGGGCATGGACAACGGCCCGGGCTGCACCTCCCGCGCCGAGCACCAGGCACCCTGCACCCCTGACCTCACCGATGGCCTGTACTGCTCCGGCGCCGTCGGTGTTATATCCTGTGAGAACTCCTCCGGGGCCTCTCACCACAGTGTTCACTGCCCCGAGATCGGCCGCGGGAGGCAGGAGTTTGTCCAGGAGTCTGGCCGCGGACTCCTTGTGGGGGATGGTCACGTTGAATCCGCCGAGGTTGCCCCATGAACGGTACGCCTCGATGGTCGCGGGCAACGCCTCGGGGGGAGTGTCGTGTGCGATGTAGGCCATGTCGAGCGACAGGGCCTCGAACACGTGATTGAAGACGGCGGGCGCCACGACATGGACACTTGGATGGGCGACGATGGTAAAGATGCGCGTGGTGCCGGTTATCTTCACGCTATCCTTTTCTCCGGCGAACCTTTTCCTCGATCAGGGAGAGGGCCTCGCCCGTTGTCCCCTGAACGAGAAAATCCGAGACATGGCCGGTCAGCGAGGTGGGCATCCGGTTGATTTCGACCACGTGGCTCCGTCTCTTGGGAAGGGGAATATTGCCCGCACCCCAGAAGTATGAACTCATTCCTTTGGCGATCAGGGGGAGGGATGCAGCGGGCTCCACCTGAGCGGAGGTCCCGATCACGAGCATGAGATCGCAGTCCTCCGCCTCGTTGAACGACCTCCTCATCGCCTCCTCCGGGATCGCCTCTCCGAAGAAAATCGCATCGGGCTTAAGGATGCCCCCGCACCTGCAACGGGGAGGGACACGGGTTTGAAGGTCGATCAGAACCTGCTCGTACCCGTACTTCCTCCTGCACTTCATGCACCTGGCAAAGAGCAGATTCCCGTGGAATTCGATAACGTTCCTGCTGCCCGCCTTCTGGTGGAGGTTGTCGATATTCTGGGTAATGACCGTCCTGACAATGCCCACCTCCTCGAGATAGGCCAGTGCTTGATGGCCCACGTTGGGCCGGGCATCCCAGAGTGAGAACTCACGGGAGCTGTGCATGTCGAGCATGCATCTCCAGACCTCCCCGGGATTGATGAGAAAGCGCTCGATGAAGAACATGGTGGGATCGTACCGCTCCCAGATTCCCCCCGGGGAGCGGAAGTCGGGGACCCCGGATTCGGTCGATATACCGGCGCCGGTCAGGACAATCACGTGCTCCGCTTCCAGCAGGAGTTCCACGGTCTTGTCGATGAGGCGCGATTCCATGGCCTAAGCTTTATCAGAGGAGCCAGGGAAGGTCAAGGCGTATAAGGGCATGAATACAGGCTGGATCACGCTGCCGGGCATCCGCCGGCCAAGCCGGGGCATCTATCGGACAGGGGCAGCCGGTCTCTCTGGCCCTGGGGGTTGCGTCACTGCGCCTGCTTCCTCCTCCAGGTGGAAGAGATTCTCCGGAAGGCCGGTGTCGAACCGGTAGTTTGAGAGCCGGATATCGCTCTGGTTGCCCGTTGCATCCTTGAGGAGGATCCTTTTGATGGCATGGGAATTCTCGGTCCAGACCGTGATGTGGCCGGAGCCTTCACGAGGGTAGAGGAACAGGGCGTCCGAGCTTTCCTGCACCTCGTAGCCTTCGCCGATGGACTCCAGCCCGGAGAAGAAACCCAGGATATTCTGATTTGCCATCTCGGGCGGCAGGGCCTGCACGGTGGTGGTGTCTTCCTCAGGGATGTGGATCACCACCTGCTGGCCCTTGAGGATGATAATCTGCCGCTGGGGCTCGAAGACGTCCATCCTCACGCCCACCCCGCGCCTGTAGGAAACCGTGCCCGTGAACCGGATCTCCTTGTTCACCAGGCTCTGGAAGGTATTCTGCGTGAAGCTCGCGGTGAAGTCCTGATAGTTCATATAGAATTGCTGGATGTTCTTCAGGTTTTCCGCGTACAGGGGGGATGCCGCGCAGACTGCGGATATGAGTATGATCAGGCTATTCTTCCATTTCAGCGCCATAAGAGCTTACCAATACCTTTCTTGGTTTTCCCGCCGTATCGGCGGGGCCGATGATTCCTTCGCGCTCCATCTGCTCGATGATGCGCGCCGCACGGTTATATCCGATCCGGAATCTCCGCTGAATGAGGGAGATGGAGGCGCTCCCTTTTCCGGTCACGAACTCCAGGGCCTCGTCGTACACGGGATCGTATTCGTTCTCCGGAGAGGAACCGCCGTTGTTCGAATCATCCTCTGCCATGCGGGCGATCTGATCGTCAAGCCCTTCGATGTAGTCCGGGCCGCCCTGCCCGCGGATGAACTCCACCACCTTGTCGAGCTCCTCCTCGGAGACGTATGCGCCGTGCACGCGCATCAGGTACGAGCTGCCGGGAGTGAGAAAAAGCATGTCGCCCATGCCCAGGAGCTGCTCGGCCCCGGACGAGTCGAGGATGGTCCGGGAGTCGATCTTGGACGACACCCGAAACGAGATGCGCGAGGGGAAGTTCGACTTGATCAGCCCGGTGATGACATCCACCGAGGGGCGCTGGGTCGCCACGATCATGTAGATTCCCGCGGCCCGGGCCATCTGGGCGAGCCTTGCGATATAGACCTCCACCTCGCGGTTGGCCATCATGAGGTCGGCCATCTCGTCGATGATGATCACCAGCTTGGGCAGCAGGCCCGTGCTGGCTTCCTGGTTCTTGAGCGTGGCCAGGGTGGTGGCGGTCCCGTCTTTTTCGTTTTTCTTCACCTTCTTGTTGTACGAGTCGATCCCCTTGACGCCCAGGTTCTTGAACCACTCGTAGCGCATCTCCATCTCGCTTACGGCCCACTTGAGCACCGGGATGGCCTCCTTGGGATTCACCACCACCGGATAGAGCAGGTGGGGGATACCCTCGTAGTGAGAGAGCTCGATCCGTTTGGGGTCGATCATGATGAACTTGAGCTCGGAGGGATCGTTGCGGTAGAGGAGCGAGAGGATCATAGTGTTCAAGCCCACGCTCTTGCCCGTGCCGGTGGCGCCCGCGATGAGCAGATGGGGCATCTTCGCCAGGTTCGTCACCACGGGTGTGCCCTCGATATTGGCGCCCAGGGCCAGGGTGAGCGGCGTGCTGGACATGACGAACTCCCTGCTGGAGAGGACCTTTTTCAGGTACACCATCTCGCGGGACCGGTTGGGGATCTCGATCCCGACCGCGTTCTTCCCGGGTATGGGCGCGACCACCCTCACAGGCGAGGCCTTGAGCGCCATGGCGAGATCATCCGCAAGGGAGACGATCTTGTTGATCTTGATGCCCGGGGCCGGCGTGAACTCGTACATGGTGATCACCGGGCCCGGCCTGATTTCCAGGATCTCGCCCTCCACGCCGAAGTCCTTGAGCTTGGAGATAATGAGCGACGCGTTTGCCTTGAGCTCCTTCTCGGTGATGACGCGGTTTTTCGTGGGCGGATTGCTGAGCAGGGTCAGGGAAGGCCGCTGGTAGTTGCTCAGGAAATCGAGCGTTGCCTGCTTGGGCAGCTCGACCACGGCCTTGTCCTCGTGCCCGGAGATGGTGATCTGGGGCTCCTTCCTCCCGGAGGGAGCCTCTCCCGCGACGGCCTCGGGTGCCTGCGGCTTTCCCTCGGACGGTTTCCGGGAGGCCTTGAGCCTGACCGGCTTTTCCATATCCCTGCGCTTGCGCTTGAGCTGCCGGTTTTCCCGTATGCTTGCGGCGAGGTCTTTCAGGGCGTGATAGGGGGTGAAGAGATCGTAACCCATCATCACCCCGGCGCACAGCAGCATGAGCAGGAGCACGACCGAGCCCCACGAGAGATAGGTGAACAGCGCCGTACCGATGATATGGCCCAGAAGCCCGCCCGCCTTCATGGTCTCCTTGCCCAACAGCCCGGTGTTCATCTGGACGATATCCAGCAGCCCCAGCGACACGAAAAAGAGGATGAGAGTGCTCACGGGTTTTGTCCATCGGGTAAAGATCTGGTTTCGCAGGAAGCCCACGCTGTATTCCATCAGGAAGAGCGGGATGATGAAGGCCGTGATGCCAAAGGCGATGAACAGGCCGTCCGCGAGATAGGAGCCGATGATGCCCATCCAGTTGCTGATGCTCTCGACCTTCTGAGAGTTGGAAAAGCTGGGATCTGCGGCATCGTGGGAAACCAGGGCCAGGAAGATGAAGAAGGCAATAAAGATCATGAACATCCCGGCAAGCGGGAAGGGGAAACTCGATCTATCGCGGCTGCTCTTCTTTGCCATTTAGAACCCTCCCAGGAAATCCGCTGCCAGATAGAGCGCTCCTGCAATCCAACAGTAGACCGAAAAGATGAAAAAGTTGTGCTTTCGCAGAGTCCATACTAAAAATTTCAAAGAAATCAAACCCACAATGCACGAAGAGATGGCGCCGATAAGGTGCTCAGACGTCACGGGCCTGACTTCGCCGCCCCACTCCAGGGCTGCGGCCCCGAGGATGGCCGGGATGGACGCGATGAACGAATAGCTCGCGGCCCAGGTGCGGTCCATGCCCGAGAATACGCCTGCGAAGATGGTGGAACCCGACCGCGATATCCCGGGGATGATGGCCAAGGCCTGAAAAAGTCCGATGGTCACTGCGTCCCTGGCCCGGATCTGTCCGTAGGGCCTTCCGGTATTCTTTTTCCGGTCCGTGGCAAAGGTGAGGAAGCCTGTGACGATGAGCATGGCCGCCACCAAGAAGGGCAGGGAAAACATGGCTTCGAAGTGATCTCTGAACAAGATACCGATCGCGCCGGTGACCGCGGTGGTGATGAGGATGCACCCGATGATCCAGGCCTGCTCCCGCCGGTAGGTCCCGGGCATGATGCCCCTGATCAGTCCGAGGATCTCTTTGTGGAAAAAGATCACGACCGCCAGCGTGGTGCCCAGATGGACCGATACATTAAAGAGGATGTCCCCGAGCCATCTTTCGCCGAAGAAACTCTGGAGCAGGACGAGGTGGCCGGAGCTGGAGACGGGAAGAAACTCGGTCAG
>JALNWY010000188.1 GCA_023230665.1 Deltaproteobacteria bacterium | reverse complement strand
TAGTCCCCCAGCCAACACTGTTTTAAAAGATGCGGTCCCATCGTCTAGTGGCCTAGGACACCGGCCTCTCACGCCGGAGACAGGGGTTCGACTCCCCTTGGGACTACCAAGCTTTGCAGGTTTTCAAGAAATCCCCGGTGTACCGGGGATTTCTTTTGTAACTTGGATTCCCGGATGGTCATAACGAGAAGTATCATTCTAACAATATTATTGGAGGCTTAAGTAATAACTCGACCTCGTTATGAATCATAGTCATAACGAGGGTAAATTCGATAGCTGTAGTAAATAAATCTCAACATATTGAATAGTTAGATCAATACATAGTTATGATGCTCCGGGAATCTAGGATACAAGTAATCTTTAATTGTTTATTTCAGCCAATAGTTTCTCTATGAACATAATCGGGATAGGGAGGCCCCTCGCGGTGCCTCTCCTCCCACACCACCGTGCGTAGGGGTCACGTACACGGCGGTTCGGCTGATTAAGTCGAAGATCCCTAAGCCACCAGGCGTTGCAGACCTAGATCGCTGAAGAACTTTTCCGGAAGGGCAAAAGATAGGGCCGGGCTTTGACTCAGCCGCCATGGTCCATGCGCGGACTTCGCCGTGTTCCAGGCCAGATCCAGACTCACCCTCCTTTCTCGAAGCTCTCTGTAGCCACGTCTGCCCCATTGCTTCCATACATAGCACCTGAGTCGCCGCCTGATCCATTTATCCAGATCACGTAATGGAGATAATGCTTCCGTGAACCTATAGTATCCTTTCCAACCAACAAGGTAATCCATAAGCTCCTCTATGACCTGGCGAATCTTCTTGCCTCTGGTGCGGTTCGTCAATCGCCGTACCACCTTTTTGAATCCTTCGATGGCGCCTTTGCTGATCCGGCGCTTGTGCAGTCCGGAGGTGAATGTAAATCCGAGAAAGGTGCGTTTCCACGGTCGGTCAACCCCGCTCTTGTCTCTATTCACCTTCAGCTTCAATCGACGTGTAAGAAAGCGAGCAACACTCTCCATGACCCGAACACCTGCCCGCTCACTCCTGACGTATATGTTGCAGTCATCGGCGTAACGGACGAATCGATGTCCCCGGCTCCCATCTCCTTATCCAACTCATCCAATAACAAGTTCGCAAGAAGCGGCGAGAGCGGTCCCCCCTGGGGAGCGCCTTCCCGCGTCGGTTCCACTACTCCTTTCACGCTGACTCCGGCCTTCAGAAAGCTCTTTATAAGCTTAATCACCCGGTTGTCGTTTATCCGCTCCCTGACTCTGTGCATCAGTACATCGTGATCCACCCGGTCAAAGAACTTCTCCAGGTCTATATCTACTACCCAGTCGTATCCTTCTCTAAGATATCCCTGGGCGCAGGCTACGGCCTGGTGCGCCGAGCGTCTCGGCCTGAATCCATAACTGCTCTGTGAAAAGGTAGTGTCCCACTCCTCCCGCAATACCTGCATCAGTGCCTGCTGAATAAGTCGATCGGTTACTGTCGGCACGCCAAGCTTGCGGATTCCCCCACCTGATTTGGGTATTTCTACCCTCTTTACAGGCTGTGGTTTGTACTTCCCGCTTAAAAGCTCGGCTTTGATGTGTGGCCAGTGTTCCTTCAGATATCCGGGCAGTTGCTCGACCGTCATTCCGTCTATACCCGGACCTCCCTTGTTACGTGTTACCTGGCGAAGCGCCCGGAACAGATTCCCTCGCTCCAGAACCCGCTCCATTACCTGTGGAACTTCAACCGGAGTGTCTCCTTCCCGTTTCCCAGTGACGGTTTCATCCCCCGGCTTTGCCCAGGACAGGATACCCTGCTTGCCAGATGCACTACCATCCCTCGTCACGAAATGACTGCTCCTCTCATTCAATCCCCTCGCGGGGTACCGTTCGGGCCTTCAGTGATTTATCCACCTACTATGCCCTCTGCTGACTCCTGCATGACGGTCAGACCGGATCTCTCCTGCCTCAGTTCTTACGAACATCATGCAGATCTCCCAGGGTAAGACACAGAACTTTCTCGCGCATAAACGCCGGATTTATAAAACGTACATTATTCACGGATGGAGGACTTTATCGTCACGTGCCGACTCGTCCCATATACGTCACACCTCGTATCCGGTTCCTGTTCGTCGCCCCTTAGCTTTTGGATTGGACTTCCTCCAGACCCCACCTCACGATGACGCCCTTGTCCTTCTCCTAGCCTTCGGCTCCGCTACCTGGCGCAAGGACTTTCACCTCGTTAGCTCTGCGCCATGCCTGGCACACACGATTGAGATCAGCGGCTGGGGCGAAGCCCCGGTCCACTGGATTGATTTGTTGTGCCCTATTTCAATGAAATAACTGATATGCAACCAACTATAAGTCAGGATCAGAAGGCAAATAGACGCTGCAAAACCGAGATAACTTCTAACTGCGTACTTGAATCAATTGTACCAAGCCTTTTTACAAGCCTTGCTTTATCTATCGTGCGTATTTGATCCAAAACAATTTGACCTTCTTTATCTTTGAACTTGCATGCAATCCGCGTTGGGTAAGTTTTTGAAGCACTGGTCATGGGGGCAACAATGACAGTCCGAATATGATGATTCATTTCATCGGGTGAAATGATCAAACAAGGTCTGGTCTTTTTAATCTCAGAACCCACTGTAGGACCGAGGTTTATCAAATAAACATCAAACCTGTTAACTACCATTTCCACTCTTCCTCGTCCCATGAATGGTTAATATTCTCTTCACCCATCACTAGGCTATCACCACCTTCTTCAGCCATACATCTGAAGGCATGATTCCAACCTTCCCGAGGGTTAGATACTGGACGAATGATGATTTGATTATTATCCACCTCAAGCTCAACATCATCCATGATCCCAATTTGCTCAAGGAGGGGTTTAGGGATCCGGATTCCCTGAGAATTTCCAATTCTTACAACGCGTGCTCTCATAGACATCCTCCTTTTATATGTATCAACATTGTAATTACATGCAGGCTCATTGTCAATAGTGTAAATCTTGAGGCACAACGGCGGGCATCAGCGGCGCGGGCGGCAGCCTGCGTCCGCCTGCATGCCCTTGATAGGCTTTTCTCCACATCAAGCAAGACGCTCTGCTGTTTCTTTGAGCATCGAAATACCCCATGCAATTCTATCCGGCTGAAAAGCCGGAAAGGTCAATCTGATGAAAAGACCTTTCTTGTGCTTTTCCTCCTTCCAGTTGGGAGCGAAAGCATTCCAGGCAGCAGCTACACCCACGCCGGCATGTTTTGCGGATTCGATGAAGGAGACTTCTTTGTCACCTGAAATATTCTCAAGGGTGAGCGGGGCAAAAAAACCGCCGCTGATTGTAACGGGAAACGCTCCAGGGAAGAAACTATGAAGCGCAGTATTTAATGCCTCCATCTTCGGCTTGTACAGGTTGCGCAAGTATTTGACGAAATCGTCATATCCTCCCGATTCGATAAAATCGGCTATGAAAGCCTGGGTCGGCAGGTTGGGGTTTATGCGTGTATTGGCGATGATACCGGACAGATGCCCCACATAATGAGTTGGAACGATCATATATCCGCACTTGGTCCCCGGAGAGATCGTTTTCGTAAAAGAGTTTGTGAGAATTGGTCCCCATTCCGAGACTTCTATTGAGTCATTCGCTTTTCCATCGTACCGAAGGGCCTGATAACAGATATCCCATACACACGGGATGCCATGCTCCCGGCAAATTCGTTCAACCTCCTTCCGGTTCTCTTCTGTGTAGTTGATACCTGTAGGATTCTGATGGAACGGTATCCCGTAAAAAGCCGCAACCGCATTCTTCTTAGCGACATTTTTCAATTGGTTCAAATCAACCCCTCCCCGTGTCAATTGAACACCGATCAGATGATGCCCGTAGCACATTGCATCGAGTAACGCTCGATCGTAGCTTGCTTCTTCGACAATGATGGTGCTGTTTCTGGGAAGAGACTTGAAAAAAAGAGAGATTACCTCCAGGCCGCCGTTGCCGACGATAACCCGTTCAGGATCAACACGATGTAACCTGCCGATCAGCTCCCGCAATGGTTTGAACCCGGTAAAATGGCCGTATTGAAGTACATCCGTCCCATATCGCCTGATGACTTTCTCGTATCCCTCTGATGCCAGTGGAATAAGGCGCGATAAGGCTTCTTCTGCAGGAACCCCACGCAAGAAATTAATTGATTGTTTCTCACTCATTGTGCCCTTGTTGCTCTCCATTTATTAGTAAAGCCTAACAATTTCCTCTACTGCATCATTGCAGTAAAAGTTGCTATATAGCATCTTTTACTGCAGTATAGAGAAAATTGAATGTCTGTTATCATCGCCCTCATTTCTTCGCTGTTGTATTTATATCATTTCTTCATTAAAATTATAAGGATTTAATTCCAAGACTTGTATATTGATATTTCGTTATCGTGAAGAGGCCCGATGGTGAAGGAGAACGCCGGGGACCAAAAGCTTTCTGCAGTCATCGTCAATGTGTGGTGATAGCCTTTGTTTTTCAGGACATTGGTGTTCTCGTTTTCGACTTTCCACCGTGCACGACTGGCAGTTGCGATAAGGGGGACATTGTCTCGGTCCAAGGGATAATCGGTGACCAATGAGTTGCGGTACAAGACTTGCCGGGTATCTGTCCTTGTGATCTCGATTTCGAGCCAGTTCACGGCAAGGGGATCATCCCCATCCTTGATGGGAACCTGGTTCATATGCCGGTAGGAGCTTTTCTCGTGGAAGTGCCCGTTCCACTTCCGCAAGGAAAAGGTGGGGACTTCATCACCGAAGAGGCCTATCCAGTCAGAGAGCGTCTTGTGGGAATCCGGCTTGCAGACGAAGATGAAGTGAAAGCTTGAATCTTTCAGCTGACGGCAGAAAGGCTCCCGCGAAAACAGATCATCTCCCAAGACGATTGCCTTGGTGACCAATGGTGCATGGCGTGAGATCCATCTCTTGGCCGCATTCAATTCACAGTCCTGCTTTTCAGACCCATCCTGGGTGGATAATGAATTCCGGATCTAAGGGGACGACCCGGCTATTCCCCGGATCCGCCACCACCGGGGCCAAGAGAAGTGGTTCTGGTTGTTGAGACAGTGGATGGCGATTTATATGTGTCTGCATGTTCATCTTCGACTGCGCGTCCGTCCCGAAGAAGCGAGCGAGCCTGAGCGCCGTATCGGCGGTGATCGACCGCTTGCCCGACACTGGGTCAACCGGTGTCATGTCCCTCTTCATGATCATCTCGATTCCACGAGCACGAAATCCTTGTCAGGAGAAACAGCAGCAAGCAGGCGGTCGAACATTTCGATAGTGGGTTTGCACGTTCCTTGTTCATATCGAGCATAGGAGTTCAGTGATTTCGCTCCAAGCCTCTTGGATACATCGGCAAGCGTGAGACCGTGCTTGTTGATCCGCTGCCGCTTGAGCAACAGCGCGCTCACTATTGCCTGATCCGCCGAGCCGATCCCGAAGTAATCACCCTCGCCCTCTTTGACACGAGTATGTCGATGCGCGGGCATAGAGCGGGCCTTGCCCTCCATAAAAAGCTATGGACATCAAACCCTGAGAGAGAATGGGCGCCCTGATCGATGCATATTTGAAAGACCCATGCTTTATGATATAGGGGTGAACGGTTGAGATGATTCATACTA
>JALNWY010000187.1 GCA_023230665.1 Deltaproteobacteria bacterium | reverse complement strand
GAATCAGATGGTGCTTGAGGCTCGATCCGTCATTCCCTGCCGGATATACAGGCTTGTATCTTGCTCAGATCAATGAGCTTTCCCAAGATACACTGTATTTAACCAGCATACTTGATATATACGAGAATGATCCGGCCACCGTACCTGTGCCTGAGCCCGCAAGCATGCTGTTGTTCGGCTTTGGCGCGGCAGGGGTTGTCGCGGTCGGAAGACATATGGAGAGTTGATAGAACTGTTTCGTTCAGAAGATTTTTCGCAGCTTGATTTTGAGGGGTTTCTCCTTTCCTTTTTCCGTGTACCACCCGCTTTCAGCGGGTCGCGGGGGCTGCCGGAGGGAGCTTTAAAGGAAAGGGTTCTTGTTATCTCGCTGCCGGCAGCGGGGCATGCAATTTCGAACAGTGAGAAGGGGGTATTGATATGGAGAGGAGGAACAGGCGTTTTTGTGGGCAGTGGGTTGAGATCCTGTTGTTGTGTATCATCCTGCAGGGGGTTTTCTTTCCGGGGATGTGTCCTGAACGCAGGGCTGAGCCACAGAGCACATTTTCCGGTATATATCTCCCCTTGGGTCTGCTGTGCCCGGCGCCGGCCCAGGCGGAAGAACCTCTTGCCGCAGCCGGCGAATACGGGCCGTTTCTGAAGAATCAAGCCGTGGGCAGCGAGGTCAACCTGGATGGTTCCCAATCCTCTCATGACGAGGGGACAGCTCTGCACTTTGAGTGGTTCGGCCCGTTTCCCAATGCCACAGGCCCGAACCCCGCGGTTTTTGTCCCTGAAGGTACATACACTATCTCGCTTTCCGTGAATGACGGTATCAGCCGCTCGGAAATCGACGAGGCAGTCATCACGGTCGAGCCCTGCTTCGATGTGATCGTGAGGGCCAAACGGGACGTTGCACAACCCTACTGGCAGCACATAACGGGTGCAGAGCGATACGATGTGTACCGCACTGACGAGGATGATCCGTTCAGCTTTGTCAAGGTGGCCGAGATCGATCCCGCCTATACCACATATTATGATACCTCGGTCCAGAACGAGAAGACGTATCTCTATGTGATCGGCGCCCTGGTGGAAGGCACATGGTGTTTCTCGGCAGTAGAAAGCGCACATCCCACGGCCGTGAGAACGATGGGAACCGTGAACTACGCCCCGGTAATCTACACTTCTCCAGTCACAAACGGTACGGCGGGCATCATGTATAACTTCACCATAAAGGCGGCAGACCCCAACTGCGACCCCCTTTTATACACCCTCACAAGCTCTCCTCCAGGTATGTGGATCGACCAGTCAAGTGGGCAAATCACCTGGCTGCCCGATGCCGCCGGGGAATATCATGTCACTGTCCTGGTCCATGACGGAAAAGGCGGAACAGATATCCTGAGCTGGGAAATCGAGGTGGAAGTCAGACAGCCCGGGCAGCAGAGAAGGCCCTTGGCCTATATACTGAACACGTGGGAAAACGATGTCTCGGTCATAGACATTCAAGAATGCGCAGTCATAGATCGTGTTCAGGTAGGGTATGGTCTTTACGGCATCGCAGTGAGCCCGGATGGCGACCGGGTATACGTGACAAGCACGGAAAGCGGGATCTCCATCATCGATGCCGCTACTCATATCCTCACCGGTCAGATCCCTGTGTATGCGGATACCCTTGCCGTAAGCCCGGATGGATCTCTGCTCTATGCTGTTTCACAATGGGAGGAGACCTTGTATAGGATCGACATCTCATCCCGAGAAGTGACGGGTGTTATGGATACCGGTCCGATCCCCCAGGGTATTGCGATAAACAATGAAGGTACGCGCATATACATAACCTCTCTCGTGGACGGTACGGTCAAGGTAATCGACAGCTCGACCATGAGCATCATCACCGCAATACGCCTGACAGATCCGGAAGACTCGATCTGGGATGTCGAAGTAAGCAATGACGGCTCAAAGGTATATGCGGTTTCAGCTCGCTCGTGCAGGCTCAGCGTGATCGACAGTGAAACCAATCTTGTCATCCAGACCAAAGAATACCTTGGAGGGATGAAGGCACTGGAATGCTATATCGCGTTGAGCCCTGACGGACACAGAATTGCATTGAGTGATATTTCGTCAGCAAACGAGCCTAAAACAATCTTTATCATCGATAGCCGATCGCTCGACGTCTTGAATGTCTTCCCGGCGACATGGCCGACTGATCTAGACTTCACCGCTGACGGTTCGCATCTGTGCGTTCCGGAAGCATGGTTTCATAAAGTCTTTATTTTCAATGAAATGAATAGTCTTGCAGGCACGATCGAACAGAACCTCGAGAGGCCGTGTGCGGTCGGTCATTTCATTGCAGAGCACAAAGAGCGTATCTCGGGCAGGGCCCTGGCAGATGGTGAAGGGGTTGAAGGAGTCAAGGTGACCCTCTCGAATGGGCGTATCACCAAGTGCTTTTCCACGGATGCCCTGGGCCGATACTTTTTCTATGTGCCGGCGGGTCAGTACAACATTTCTTTCCCGGAAGGGGAGTGCCTCGTATCAGATCAGAACCTTGACCTCAGGGTTGGTGACACAGAGGTGGTTGTTCCCGATGTAGAGGTCATTGTCAGCGCAAGGATCTGGTCAGAGCCGCATGCCGTAGTCTCGGGCCAGCCTGTGGTGCTGCGCTGGAACACGATCAAGGCGGACAGCATTTTCATTGATCACGGCATAGGCGGTGTGGGACCGGGCGGTTCTCTGACCGTTTACCCGGACGAGACCACCACCTACACCGTAACGGCTGCAGGCAGCCAGGGAAGGACCGTGACAGACCGGGTGACCATCACGGTCTTTCAGCCGCCAGAGGTGCACATCACGGCAGAGCCGCAGGCAGTCATCCAGGGCGAGGAGACCACGCTGTCTTGGACGAGCAGCGATGCGGATACGCTCAGGCTTGAGTTCGAAGACTACTCATTTCCTGTAGAACCAGCCGGAACACTGACCGACATTCCCCAAAAGACCTGCACCGTCACGATAACAGCGACTGGACCGGGCGGCACTGCCACTGATTCAGTCACGATAACAGTGTATGTTCCGCCCACAATGACTATTGTGGCAGATCCCGCCGCCATCTATGCCGGTCAATCAACTACGCTGAGCTGGACCTCTTCGGATGCCGAATCTGTGAGCATTGACAACGGCATAGGCCAGGTGGAGCTAAACGGGTCCCTGACGGTAAGTCCCAGGCAAGCCACAACATATTCCGCCACCGCCACCGGGCCGGGAGGCGTGAGAACTGCATCGGCGACCGTAACCGTAAACAGCGTCATCGGCATCAATATCGACTCGCCCGTAAGCGGTGCTGCCGTCAACCGCCCTGACATCCTGGTACGGGGAACGGTGAGCAACGCCTGCGGAAACGAGATCGGCATCACCATCAATGGAATGCCGGCAGTGGTTCATCAGGGCAGGTTCTTTGCGAACCATGTGCCGCTAGTCGACGGAGAGAACATCATCACTGTCCACGCTGAGGACATCCAGGGGAATCTGCTCGACAGGAGCATTCTTGTCACTGCCGACACCACGCAGCCGTGCATCACCCTCTCGTCCATCGATACATTCGGGATCGCGCCGCTCGACACCATTCTGCGGGTCGATTCCCTATTCACACCCGACGGGCTGACCTTTACGGATACCGGCCCGGGCATAATCCAGTATCTTGCTGGCGACGAAGTATATGAGCGCACTGCCGGAATCTCGAGCCCCGGCGTCTACTACATAACGGCCCGGGCGTATTACGAAGGCTCTGTCTTCACAGATACCATCGGCATGATGATTTATGACCGGAATGCGCTTGATGCCATGCTCGGGCAGAAATGGGAGGCCATGCGCGCCGCGCTTCTGAGCAATGACATCGAGGCTGCGGTGGAAGGCATCTCCAGCCGGACCCAAAGCAACTATCAGGATATCTTCACTTCGCTCACCCCGGGGCATCGCGCCGATCTTGCAGCCGAGCTGGATGATATTGAGATTATCAACATACGGGGCGCCTCAGTGGAATATGATATCCGGACCACTCGGGATGGGAGGCTCTGTTCCTTCCTCCTTCTGTTTGAGCTGGACAAAGACGGCAGATGGAAGATCGCCAGCTTTTAAAAAGGAGGATGACCCTATGATCAGCTTCAAGAGATGCAAGAGACTGATTCTGGTTCTCATCCTTGCCCCGACCCTGCTCTTTGGGTTCGATTTTCCGGGATATGCGACATACCATGGCAAGGTAATCGATGCAGACACGCTTAAACCCATAGAAGGGGCAATCGTGTATGCCATATGGATAAAGTGTCGTCCGGGGATAGGGAGCGGGTCATGCGGTCCAGGGAAGGTAAAAGAGGTTCTCACCGATGCTGAGGGCGAGTGGGTGATAACAGGCCCGAAAGGGAACGATGATCCTGGTTATATTCGTTCGATAATTGGATACCTTGTCCCATGGATTGAATCTCCTCGAATCGGATATTACAAGAAGGGGTATTTCCCACATTTTACCGTATTAGGTGGTTTTGCAGCTTATGCATACGAGAATAAATCAGAGAATCTTGAAGGGATCATATTATACCGAATGGGAGACACGGAGGAAGAAAAGAGGAAATTTTTAGATGAATGGGGAGATTGCCATTGCTATCCTTTCATTCCTGTCAAGGATCCTGAGAAAAAACTTCATATGCTTGATTTTGATTTCCGATATCCGATGTTCGCCAAGCGTGTACCTAGTTTTAGTGTGAGAACACTATATGGAGT
Source organism: Deltaproteobacteria bacterium (assembly GCA_023230665.1). GTDB lineage: Bacteria > Desulfobacterota > Desulfomonilia > UBA1062 > UBA1062 > Phosphitivorax. The sequence goes on along the minus strand of JALNWY010000187.1, from coordinate 939 downwards.
CATTGGTCTCAAGCGTGCTGTAACGCCTGAGGAGAAGCGGGAGGCGAGGGGACTGGGTTTGAATGGGCTCTATCCGAAAGTTAGGCAGCCTTTGTTGATGAAAGCACTTGAAAATGAACCGTATAGTATTGAGGGGAGGAGGTACGATGATGTTCAGGAATAAGCTTGTTGTTTGTTTTTTTGTTTTTATTGTTTTGGGTATGGAATGTTGGGGTTATGAAAAAACAGAACACAAGGCGATGAATGAGTGGATACTGGAGCATTCTGCAGGCGGTTTTGATTTTGATCAGTATACGAGGCAGAGCCTGGGCATAGACAGTGGGATGAAGGAAACGACTCTGCGGTATACATATTTTCTCGACTGGCTGACGATCACGGGATATAGATCGCCGCAGGAGCTGATTGTCCGGGGAGGGATGGAAGAGGACGAGCCTTTCTGGAGATGCAGGCATCACTTTCATGATCCTTTGCAGCCGTGGGATCAGGCCGGGTATCACTATTCCGGCATCAGCGGGAAGTCATCCATCCTCTGGGCGCAACTGGAAGCAGGCGAGCAGTCCGGGTGGAACGGCGGCAACTACAGCTGGTATGATGCCAGGGATTATTTCTACAATGCGCTCATCAGCACGGATTATGATCAGAGGAACAAAGATCTTTATAAGACTTTTCTGGCTGTAGGGCACCTCATGCACCTGATCCAGGACAGCTCCTGCCCCGAGCATGTGCGAAATGATTCACACGCAATCGGTGGGAGCGTATATGAGAAACTGATCACATATTATCATCTTGGAAAAGATAATCAGAAAAGCCAAAAGGTTCAAAGCTGGTTACAAGCCAGCCAGAATCATACATATCCTTTCTTTTTACCTGAACTCGATCTTGATACCCTTCCCCCCAATGCACGGATCCCTATCGCCAGGATGGTGGATACGGACTGGT
>JALNWY010000186.1 GCA_023230665.1 Deltaproteobacteria bacterium | reverse complement strand
TCACGCAAGCCGCACCCAATGTACGACGGGGGACTACAGTCTCTCCTACCTGGACTGGAGATATCGGCAAAATCCCGAATACAATTTCCAACTTATTACTTCCAAAAGACCCCAGGGCAATGATTTGCAGGGATTTTTTGTCGTTTCGGAACATGATCACCGATTGGAGTTGTACGATCTTGTTTCCCTTCGGGAAGAAACCGACAAGGCCATGATCAGGGAAATTGCCGCAATTGCAGGAAAAATAAATTGCCGGGGCATTTACAGTATGGTCTATCAGAACAACCCGTTGCTGAGTCTTCTCAAAAAATGCTGTTTTTTTGACACAAAAGATCATGCCGAACTCTTCACATATCCGGAGAATGTCGAAGCGGTACAATACTGGTGTTTTACCGCTGCTGACAGAAACATCTGACATCGCCCCATGCCGGACGCAAAAATAAAACTGATGCAGATTACCCATGACCTGGCAATCGGCGGATTGCAGCAGGTTGTTGTGAATATCTGCAGGTCCATAAACCGGGAAAAATTTGACGTATCGGTCCTCTGCCTGAGGGCTCTGGGCGAATTTGTCCCGGAGGTTGAAAAATTGGGGGTCAGGGTTTTCTATCTTCCGCAAAAAGAAAAGGGGACGGATTACTTTTCCTTTCTCAAAGTCGCCAGAATATTACGGCAGGAACAGATTGACGTTATCCATACCCACAACACCCAGCCATTCGTTGACGGAACGCTCGGCGCGCTGCTCTCCGGGGTCAAAACCATCGTCCACACGGACCACGCCAGAGATTTCCCGGACAAGACCAGATACATGGTGGCTGAGCATCTGATGTCATATTTTGCCTACAGAGTAATAGGGGTCTCGGAGCATACCACCGCCAACCTTGTTCATTATGAAAAAATTTCCCCCAGGAAGATCATGACCATTGAAAACGGTCTTGACGGTTCCCGCTTTCAAATAGAAATCGACCGGCCGGCCAAAAGAAAAGAACTGGGCATCAAAGGCAGCGGACCGATCATAGGCCTCGGCGTCAGACTGACGGAGCAGAAAGGTATAACCTACCTGCTTCAAGCCATGCCGGAGATTATCAAAGCTGTCCCGGATGTTACCCTTGTCATTGCCGGAGACGGGACCTTGAAAAATAAATTGCGCCATGAAGCAGAGACGCTGGGCATCAAAGAGCATATTCTTTTCCTTGGGTCCCGGTTGGATGTCCCGCAACTATTGAAATTATTTGATATTTACGTGCTGCCGTCATTGTGGGAAGGGTTACCAATGGTGTTGCTGGAAGCCATGGCCGCTCGTTGCCCCATTGTGGCTACGGATGTTGGGGGCGTCTCCAACATGATAACGGATGGAAAGAACGGGATACTCGTGGAGCCCGAGAATCCCAGGAGATTAGCGAATGAAATTGTCACATTGTTAACGAACAGTGAATTACGTCAACGTCTTGTCGAAAATGGCGCAAGGAAGTTTAATGCAGATTTCACCGCCGACAGAATGACCAAAAAATATGAAAAACTTTATCAGAGAATGGCCTGAGCGGAGACCATGAATAAAAACATCCTCATGATCTGCTACTACTACCCTCCCCTGACGGATGTCGGCTGCAAGCGAAGCGTCTTCTTTGCAAAATATTTCAAGGAGTATGGCTGGAATCCGTTTGTCCTGAGCGTAAAGAATCCCGATACGACCTACTGCTCTCTCGGAACAGATACGCCTCCGAAAGGCATACCTGTCACTTACTCACTGTCCCTGTTCAGCCTGTATAAATTTTTCGGCAAACTCAACGCCCTGCTCTATCGCCTGCTCAAGGTATTTCGGATTGAACTGAAAAAGAACTATTTCTTCGAGTTCCTCTGCGTTCCTGATATTTTTACCGGCTGGGTTCCCATGGCCATTGTCAATGGACTCAAATTGATAAAAAAACATGACATTGATCTGATTTATGTTTCCATTACCCCACTCAGTTCAGCAATGATCGGCTGGTGGCTGAAAAAAATTACCGGCAAACCCCTGGTACTTGATTACAGGGACCCGTTCGGCGTAGACTTGACCAAATACCAACCTCATTTTGTGGACGGATGGTTCAGAAGCCATGTAGACAGGTGGTATGCGAACGCCATGTTGCGCTCCTGCGATATGTTGACGGTAACCACGCGGGAAACGGAACAGCTTTACAGGGACCAGTATCCTTTTGTTAATGAAAAAATTCACACCATTTACAACGGATTTGATCATCGTTTTCTCGACCAGTTGCAACCCGAAAATAAATTCGAAAAATTTACCATTATTTATACAGGCGAATTTTATTATCCAATCGAATATGAGTATTTCTTTGCGGGGCTTGACCTTCTGAAAAAACAGGGTTCCATTACCGGCGACAACTTTCAATTTCTCTTCTACGGCGGAAATATCTCCGACCTGAAGCACATCCTTGCAAAATATGACATCAAGGACTTGGTTGCATTGAGACAACGAATTCCTTATGTAGAAGTTCTCAGGGAAATACAGAAATCGCACCTGCAATTGCTTCGTATAATGCAGCCCATGATCAGTACCAAGCTTTTTGAGGGAATCCCCCTCAACATCCCCTTTCTGGCTACCATCCCCGAAGGGGAAGTTGAACAGATCATCAGGAAATACAGTCCTTCCTCATTTGTCGTGACGGAAAAGAGGCCTGAACCGGTGGCCGAAAGTATTGTCAATGCCATGCAGCAGTACAGGGACGGCAAAATAGCGGATAACCATGTCAGTGAATTTTTATCTTCATTCTCTCGAGCCAAGTCCGCCAAAAATATGCTTGCCTTGATGGAGAATCTGCTCCCAAGCAAATAAAACGTGATGAAAAGACCGGATGATTTTTTCGCAAATGCCTGTTGTAACTACAAACTCGAACTGTCCACAAATTGCAACACCCCGAGTGACTTTATTCCTTCAAAAAGATGATAAAACAGCATCTTGCCCATTTTTTGGTCCATTATGAATACGCGACAAAATAAAATTAAAATTCACCTTATCTGTGCCGCTCGCCCTAATTTTATGAAAATTGCCCCCCTGTACAAGGCCTTGAGAGAAACGGACTGGGCGGAGCCGGTGATTGTGCATACTGGCCAGCATTACGATATCAACATGTCCGATGCCTTTTTCAGGGACCTCGGTCTGCCTGGGCCCGACATTCATCTGGGCGTGGGCAGCGGAACCCATGCCGGCCAGACAGGGATGGTGATGATAAAGTATGAAGAAGTGCTTACGGCAACAAAACCAGACCTGGTTGTTGTCGTCGGAGATGTCAATTCAACCATGGCTGCAACTCTCGCTGCAGTCAAACTAGGCATAAAGGTAGCGCACCTGGAGGCAGGGCTGCGTTCATTTGACAGAACAATGCCCGAAGAAATTAACCGTTTGGTTACCGATACCATTGCTGATATTTTGTGGACACCCTCCGTGGACGGTGATGATAATCTCCTCCGTGAAGGCGTCAATCCCTCTAAAATAGTCAGGGTCGGGAATATCATGATCGATTCCCTGGAAATGCTGCGAGCCAGGATTGAACAGCATGATGTGTACAACAGATATGGACTGGGAAAAGGCAAATACGGCGTTGCAACCTTTCACCGCCCCGCTAATGTTGACAACGAGTCTATGCTCCGGCTGCTCTGCGAGGTATTGGACAATGTCACAAAAAGTTTGCCGATTATTTTGCCTGTCCACCCCCGAACCAAATCCCGGCTTGAACAATATGACCTGCTGGAAAGGATGAGATCCCTTAAAGGCCTTATCCTGGTTGAACCACTGGGATATGTTGACTTCATGAACCTGATATTCAACTGCAGGCTTGTCATTACCGATTCGGGAGGGATTCAGGAAGAAACTACTTATCTTGGTATTCCCTGCCGTACCGTGCGTGATAATACGGAACGTCCCATAACAGTCACCAGGGGAACCAACAAGCTCTGCAGACTGGAGCAGCTTCCAGAGGAAGTAGATCGGATTCTCTCCGAACCCCCTCCCGGAAAGGCTGCAATTGATCTTTGGGATGGTCGGGTAGCAGACAGAGTGGTGGACAGCATCAGGGAAATCTGCACCTGAATCTCGAAATACAAACATTGCATGAAAGAGGGTTATCAAAAAGGATCTTTCCTCTCCGGGGTCGGGTGGCTTGGCGCAAGCAAAGGGATCACCCAGGTTGGCACGTGGATAGCCACGATCATAATTGCCCGACTGCTGACTCCGGCAGATTACGGTCTGGTCGGGATGTCGGGCCTGCTGGTCGGCGTTATCACCCTTGTTGGCGATCTCGGCTTGAACGCCTCCATCATTCAGAAAAAAAACGTGTCGCACCGGGAAATTTCCGCCCTGTTCTGGCAATTTTTCCTCATCGGTTCAGCTCTGTCCTGCCTGATTTATTTCCTTGCACCCGTTGGGGCGCAATTCTGGGGAGAGCCCGAATTGATAAATTTAATACGTTTATCAGCACTTGTTTTCTTTATTGATTCTTTTGGACAGGTCCCCAGTGCCTTTCTGCAAAAGAAAATGCGTTTTCGGGAATATGGCATAGTTCTGTCACTGTCGGCAATTACCGGCAGCATTGTCACCATCATACTCGCCTATAACGGTCTGGGTCCGTACAGTCTGATTCTGGGCACACTTTCAGTGGTGATCGTCAAGCTCGTTCTTGCTTATCTTTACGAACCTTTCAAGCCACAGTTCATTTTTGTAACACAGGAAACAAAAATGCACCTGAAGTTTGGCACCATTCTGACAACAGGGCGGTATTTATGGTGGTATTATTCAAATTGTGATTTTTGGCTGGCATCCAAGTTTTTAGGAAAAAGCGCTTACGGCAGTTACTCAATGGCCTATCAGTTGGCTTCCCTCCCCATAGAAAAAATAGCAGCCATAATCAACCCCGTGGCCTTTCCTGCCTTTTCAAAAATTGAGGACGACACGGAACGGGGAAAATTCTTTTTTAATATTCTGAAATACATGGCCTATATTTCTTTCCCGATATTCGTGGGCTTTTATTGGACTGCCGATGATCTCATTCATGTTCTGTTGGGCGAAAAATGGGTCAATTCAATAGTGGTTTTCAAGGTCTTTGTGCTTGTTTTCCCCCTCCGATGTATCGACAGTCTGAATGCCCCATTATTGAACTCTATCCGCCGTGTCGATGTCGGGACAAAAAATATGGCTATAGGCGCTGTACTGGCCACGGTTGCTTTTGCTGTCGGGGTTCAGTATGGTATCACTGGTCTGGCATATTCCTGGTTGGTATTTTACCCTGTTTTTTTTCTGATTAGCCTGTTTAACGTATCGCGGGCAGCCCATTTTTCAATGAGTGGCTATTTTTCCAATTTGAATAGAATTGTACTGAATATGGTTTGCATGTCCCTGGTAATTTTCTTTTTTCAAAACTTATTCGATCATTATAAAGTTGGTTATTTTGAACTATTCACGACTCAAGTGATGAGGCTTGGAGGGACTATTACAATAGGCGTGATATCCTTTGTCGCATTTATTTTTTTGTTGGATTATGATACTGTAAAAAAATTAATAAAATTCATTTATGTTAAATAATTTTTAACCTGAAATTTCTCTTAGAAATACATAATTATTATACTTTCTGAATTTAACCTGAATCCGTGACGGGTAATGATCTTGGCCGATTTTTACCCGAGTTTAAAAAAAATTACCGGCTTGTGACCTTGCGGCGGTA
>JALNWY010000185.1 GCA_023230665.1 Deltaproteobacteria bacterium | reverse complement strand
CGCCGGTTATGACGAGGACCCTGATGGAATCATCCCTGGACAATTCTTCGAACAACTTTTCGAAATCCTCAAGCATTTCCACGTTGATTGCATTGAGCTGGTCGGGACGGTTCATGGTGACCATCCCGATCGAAGGCTCTCGCTTCTCGAAGAGCAATGTTCTGAACTCCGGGGTGTTTACGCTCATGATCTCCCTTCCCTTTTCTTTTTATCCATTTCCCTGACCTCCCGCCGCATGATCTTGCCGATGGCGCTCTTGGGGAGCTGATCGACGAACTCCACCTGTGCCGGCACCTTGTAGCCGGTCATCTTTCCCTTGCAGTAGGCGATCACTTCCTGCTCTGTGAGCGTCTCGCCCGACTGGACGACGATGTAGGCCTTCACCGTCTCCCCGCGGTACTCGTCCGGAACACCGATGCAGCACGCTTCCAGAATCTTGGGGTGGCTGAAGAGTATCTCATCGACCTCCTTGGGATAGACATTGAAGCCGCTGGCGCAGATCATGTCTTTCTTGCGGTCGGATATGGTCAGATAGCCGTCCTCGTCGAAAAACCCGATGTCTCCGGTGTAAAACCATCCGTCTCTCAGGGACTGGGCGGTCTCCTCCGGTTTTTTGTAGTAGCCGGACATGACCTGGGGGCCCTTGATGCAGATTTCCCCGGCCTCTTTCGGAGGAAGCTCGCGAGTGCCCGTATCCAGATCCACGATCTTGATGTCCGTGCCGGGAAGCGGCACTCCCACGGTTCCGATCTTCACCTTGCCCCCCCAGGGTGTCACGGTTGCAAAGGCCGTGTTTTCGGTCGCCCCGTACACATCGTAGATAATTGCTCCATGAAGCTGTCTCAGCTGGCTCAGCGTATCTTCAGGAAGCGGAGCAGCGCCGCCGAAGTAGCCTTTCACAAACGAGAGATTCATCTTCCGGAACTTATCGTTTCTCAGAAGCCCGGTATAGATCGTGGGCACGCCGGGAAGAAACGTGGGCTTGAACTTGGAGAGCATTTCCACAATGGCGCCCGGCTCAGGCCTCGGCACGAGCGTACAGCACCAGCCGTTCCAGATCGGGAGGTTCTGGCCCACCGAGTATCCTGCGGAATGAAAGACCGGATAGATGCCCAGGAGATTCTCGTATGTATCCTTGAGATCCGGGAACCAAGCCGAAAACTGCTGGACGACCGAGGAGATGTTGGCATGGGTCAGCATCGCCCCCTTGCTCACTCCTGTCGTGCCCCCGGTATAGATCAAGGCGGCAAGAGCATCCCACCGGGCCTTGTTCTCGACCGGCGTATCCGGATACTTTCCGATAAGATCCATGAACTGATGCACTCCCGGCTGCGGCTCCACTTTCCGGAACATGGCTTTTTTCACATAGGGGAAGAGCTGCTTTTTCGGGAAGGGGAGGTAATCGCTGATATGGCAAGTGATGATCGTGCGGATCTTCGTCTCTGCCTTGAGCTTGAGCGCCCGGGGCAGGAGCAGGTCGAGCGTCACCAGCACCGTTGCGTCCGAATCATCGAGCTGATGGGCCAGCTCGCGCTCGGTATAGAGCGGGTTGTTCATGGCGGTCACGGCCCCGATGCGGTAGACTGCGTGATTGGCAATGACCATCTGAGGGACATTGGGTAGGAGCATCGCCACCTTGTCGCCCTTCTTCACCCCGAGATCGGCAAGCGCCCTTGCGAAGCGGTTGACGAGCCCTTCATACTCTTGATAGGTGATCTTCTTCCCCATGTAGATAAAGGCCACACGGCCCGGATATCTTGCAGCGACATGGCTGAGCCTTTCAGCCATGGTGACCTTCTCCGGCTCGAACTCCGTGGGCACGCCCGGTGCATACGATTTATGCCACAATCGTTCCAAGGACATACTTTCTTCCTCCTTTTTAAAGGGTTACGTATAATCCCGCCTGCTGAATATATTGCAAAGGCACTGCTCACACGAAAAACGTCCCAGCACTTACTCTGTTCTCCTGCTGCACCTCCTTTCACCCCTGATATCCAGTCCCCTTACCTGTCCTTGAACTTCAGGGTCCGCTTTTCGAGAAAGGCCGCGACCACCTCGATCATATCTTCGTTGGGAACGACCGAAGCGTTCCTCTGTGCCACGTACTCCAGACCCTGGTGGAGCCCGTGATCGCGGGTGTAGTTCGCGACCTCCTTCATCCCCTGCACGGCGAGCGGGGACAGTCCGGCGATCTCCTCCGCGAGCTTTCCGGCTTCTTCCAGAAGGGCCTGACGGTCAGGGCAGAGCCTGGTGATGTATCCCATCCTCAGCGCCTCTTCCGCGGTGAAGTCCCTTCCCGTCATGGCCAGCTCGCGGTACCAGCCATGCCACATGCCCGATCTTCTCGACCTTCAGACAGGGTTGCACGCAATCCGTTGTCCCGCATTTTCCTGATGCCATTGAGTCACCTTCCTTTCATCAACACATCCCGCACATTTTGTAAGCGCGTGCGGCAGCTCAGCTGAAAAGCCCTTCTCTCCCAAAAACATCGATCTCCTGATCCGAATAGCCGAGCTCCTTGAGCACTTCCCGGGTATGGGTGCCGGCCTGCACACCGGCCTTCGTATATTCCTGCTTTGTTTCCGAGAACCGGATGGGGTTGGCAAGTTGCCTCACCTTCTCTCCTGACGCGAGTTCGAGCTCCACCACCAGACCCCTCTTTTTCGTATGCGGATCGTCCAGTGCCTCACAGAGAGACAGAACAGGGTCGACGCACGCGTCGATTCTGTTGAAAACCTCCATCCACTCGTCTCTGGTCTTTGTCTTCATGGCGGCCCGGATCTCGTCTTTGACCTCTTCGAGGTTCGGCGGGGTCACGCCTCCTGCGATCAGGCCCGGGCGACCGAGAGCGTTGCAGAAAGCGGCGAAGAACTGGGGTTCGAGGCCGCCGAAGCTCAGATATCCGCCGTCCTTGGTCTCGTAGAAGTCATAGAGCGATCCGCCGTTTAAGAGAAATCCTTCGCGTCCGGGCTCCTGGCCGTCGATGAGACAGGCACCCGCCACCAGGGCGTTGAAGGCGACCGTGCCGTCGGCCATGGAGATGTCGATATGCTGGCCATAGCCGGTGTTCATACGGCTGATCACTGCAGCGAGAATCCCGATCACGGCGTTGTTCGAGCCTGAGGCCACGTCCGCGATCTGCATGCCCAGGGGCGAAGGTCCGGCGTCTTTCCTTCCGGAATAAGACATGAGACCCGAGCGGGCGAGGTAGTTGATGTCGTGGCCGGCCCGCCCGCTGATCGGGCTGTCCTGGCCGTAGCCGGTGAGGGAGCAGTAGATCAGCGCCGGATTGGTTTCCTTCAGGCTCTCGTAATCGAGACCGAATCTGGCCATTACCCCCGGGCGGAACTGCTCTATCAGGATGTCATGGCACCCGAGCAGCTGATGGACGATGTGCACAGCCCGTGCATCTTTCAGGTTGAGTGCGAGGCAGCGCTTTCCCCGCCCCAGGTAGGCTGTGGCGAACGACAGATCCGTGCCCGGAAAAAACGGCGGGGCGAACGCGGCCATATCGGGCCTGGAGCCCGAGGTTATCCGGAGCACCTCCGCTCCCATGTCGGCAAGATTCATGGTCGCGAAGGGTCCGGGAAGAAGCGTGGTGAAATCCAGAATCTTCAGTCCTTCAAGAGGTCCTGCCATGATGTCGACTCCCCTTCACAACGAGCGGCCGGCCCCTTGGCGGCCTCCCGCGTGCTCCTCCTACAGGCCCATGAACCGGGCTGCGATCTGTCGCATGATCTCGTTGGTCCCCGCGAAGATCCGGGTCACCCGGATATCCCTCCAGGCGCGCGAGATCGGGTATTCGTCGCAATAGCCGTATCCGCCGTGCAGCTGGACGCAGCGGTCCGCGACCCTGCTCGCCATCTCCGTGATCCAGAACTTCGCCATGGATACGTCCACGACCACCTTCTTTCCCTCCACGTGATCCATGATCAGCTTGTCCAGGAAGGCGCGCCCGAGCTTGATGTCGGTCGCCATTTCCACCAGCTCGAACTGGCTGTGCTGGAATTTGGAAATGGGCCTGCCGAATGCGGTGCGCTCTTTGCAGTATGCGAGCGTGATCTCGAGCATGTACTCGGCCAGGGCCTGTGCCCCGATCGCGCACATGAGCCGCTCCTGCTGGAGCTTCTCCATGAGATGCAGAAATCCGGATCCCTTTTCTCCCAGGCGGTTGGCCTTGGCCACGCGGCAGTCGGTGAAATACAGTTCCGCCGTATCCTGGCTGCGCCACCCCACTTTTTTGATCTGCTTTCCCTTCTCGAAACCCGGGGCCCCCTCTTCGACCACGAAGAGATCAATGGCGCTGTACGGGTCCTGGACCTTGGGGTCACGAACAGCCACCACACAGATCCCGCAGTTGATGCCGTTGCTGATGAACGTCTTCTGCCCGTTGATTATGACATCGTCACCGTTTTCCACGGCCGTTGTCCGGATGGCGGCGAGGTCGCTGCCCGTATTGGGCTCGGTCATGGCGACTGCGGTGATGATGTCTCCCGACACACAGCCCGGAAGATATTTTTTTTTGAGTTCCTCCGAACCGTAGGACAGGATGTATGGGATCACGATATCACTGTGCAGGGCCGTGCACAGCCCCATGTGGTTGGTCCGGCTCATTTCCTCGGTCATGATCACCGAATACAGGAAGTCCCCACCCGGCCCGCCGTACTCCTCGGGTACGCCCGTACCGAGGAATCCCTGGTCCCCCAGCTTTTTCCAGGCGCTCCGGGGTGTGATGCCCGCCTCTTCCCATTCTTCGACATTCGGTATGACTTCCTTTTCCAGATACTTCCGGACAGAGTCCCTGAACATCCTGTGCTCGTCGGTATAGGGTATGATTTCCATAACAGTGTCTCCTTGATCAGTCGTGTGACCTACAACAGCCAGGCTGTAAAATGAGAAGGACCTGTCTTCCATAGCTTCAGCGGAGGAGGAAGAAGACCGGTCTGTCCCCTTAGTCGAGAACATGCGACGGGCCGGATTCTCGGATAGAGAGCCTACTCGAACTTGCTCTTATCGAAAATGAATGCAGGAATGAAGATGTCTTTGAGCGTCTTCTTCACAACCGCGATGTACTCGTCCCTGTTCTGCCTTATGATGGCGCGAAAAAAAGTCTCTCCCGAGATAAAGCTGTGTATGGAATTCATGATGGTCAGCACCGATGCCATGGAAAAGCTGATGTTTTTTTTGTCCTGCATCAGTCCCATGGAACGGACGATGTCTATGGTGAACTCCGGCACCTTGAGATCCACCAGCTCCTCGTGGCGGATCTTCCCGAAATAGCGGTACAGCACCAGGTTTGAGATCTCGGGATGAAGGAAGAGGTAATCGACCATGGCGTCGATCCCGATCGCGATACGCTCTTCCAGAGGGCGGCCGTGGATGATCTTTTCCACCTCGACAAACTTCCTTCCCAGGTCGTTGTTGATGTCGATGATCACCGCTTCGTACAGGTCTTTCTTTTCCCCCCAATGGTAGTGGAGCGTGGATATATCGATGCCCACCTCCTTCGCGATCATCCTCATGGTGGTGCCGTGGAAGCCGTACTCGCCGTAGATCTTTCTGGCAACCGCGAGGATTCTCGCCTTCATCGATTCCGGATCTTTTTTCGCCTTTTCGAGAGCTGTTTTCACGCGTTTCTCCGTTCTGCTTGGTATTTTCGGCGCCGGGATAGAGCAACCCTGCCGGCCTTGGCCCCGCCTACTGAAGCACAGGAGCGAGCACACCGAACATTTCTGGAAGCATACTGAAAAATTT
>JALNWY010000184.1 GCA_023230665.1 Deltaproteobacteria bacterium | reverse complement strand
TATGATCAGAAGTTTCCTCAGGGAGCCGAAAAGACCTTTCGGGGATCTCTTGGAAGAGCCTGTGACATCTCTCGTGCTCTTGGAGACCGAGCAACATTTCGGCTCCCTGAAAAGAACCTTTCGAGCGTGAATCAACCAGGGCCGTTCCTGCTGATCAGCAGGATATTTCCAACTATCATCCGTGATTTTTCTGAACCATACTAAAGGCCCCTGCCATGATTTCTGCCTGCTCCTGCTACCCTGATCCTGCCGCTGTTTTGATATACAGAGCGTGCGGGCTATAGTTACCTTGGATAACCACTAGAATAACTATCCTGTCTTAAGAGAGTGAACCACTATGGCCTTTAGGCGGCAGTGGTTCAGTTTGACATGCTCTGAGGCTGTTCCGAGGCATTCCTGTCTTTAGTGGTCGAGCGGTTCAAGCAGCGGCATCCGGGAGCATCGGGTTTTATCGAAAGAAGATTCTCTGCCGTGTGCCGACTCCGGAAAAGAGGCCGTGAAGCATATTGACTTGATCGATCTTTTAATAGTATTCCTCTGAATATTGAAGGGAATTTGCCGGGGAAACCCGATACCCGAGCCGGGGCAGATCCCGCTTTGCTTTTAAGGGCCATGAGCCCATGGAGGAAGGTTATATGGTGCATATCATCAAATCAAGACGTTTGCTACCCCCTGCGTTCGATCCCTGTCCAGTACCGGTCCTCGATGTCTTTCTTGCGCATCTTGCCGTCGATGTGGCGGGGGAGAGACTCGACGATCTCCACATAGCGGGGGATCTTGTACCCCTGGAGGCTCTGCTGCCTGCAGAATTCAATGATCTCCCCGGTACTCACACTCTGGCCTTCCTTGGGCTGCACGATCGCCGCAGGCACCTCCCCCAGCTCCTTGTCCGGATATCTGATCACCGCCACGTCCAGCACCCCTGCATGGCGCTTGATCGCCGCCTCGATCTCGTTGGGGAAGATGTTCACCCCGCCGGTGATGATCATTTCCTTGTTTCTCCCTGTGAGGTAGAGAAACCCGTCCTCGTCCATATGGCCCATGAGGCCGTCGTCGAACCAGGCGATCCCGTCAATGACCTGAAATGCCTTTCCTGCCTGCTCGGATGATCCCACATAGTTGAGATTGAGCGTGGTCAGACTCCGGGTCATGACCTGGCCCTGCCTGCCGGGCGCGCACCAGCATCCGGCATCCTTGTCGAAAATCCTTGTCTGCGCGCAGCGCATTTTCCCCACACTCTCATAACGCGTAGGATTTTCCTCGTAATCCTTGGGCAGAAGCACGGTCGCCACCGCGGTCTCTGAAGAGCCGTAGAACTCGGTAAACACGTTTTTCCTTGCGCCGCAGGCACGGAAGAACACATTCGTGGCCTTCTTGAGCTCGGGCGTGGCAGGCGCGGCTGCGCAGATGAGGGTGTGCATGGCGCTCAGGTCATGGCGGTTTCTCACGTCATCAGGCAGGCTCAGGATCTTCTCCAGCATGGCAGGCACGACAAACACCCAGTTGATGCGTTCGGTCTCGATGAGGCCGAGAAACTTAAGCGGGTCGAACCTTTTCATGATCACGCCGGCGCCGCCCAGCAGGATGAAGGGCACCCAGGCAGCGATGGTCCCGGCGTGATAGAGTGGACCGGGGATGAGGCAGCGCATGTTCTTCGTGACAGGGTCTGATATCTCGGTGCCGCCGAAATAGTACATGAAGCTGAACTGGAGAAACATGAAGCGCAGATACTCCTCCAACGGCGCCTGCAAAGGGGCGGCCAGATCGCTGAAGGCATAGCCGATGCTGTCGAAATAGTTCACATTCTTGGGCTTGCCCGTGGTGCCCCCGGTATAGGGGTTGAGCGCCACGATGAAATTGACTTTGGGCATGTCCCCGGACGAGTTCCTGAGCAGGCCTTCATATGAGATCATTCCTTCGAGAGGGCTGTCTCCGGAAACGATATAGTGTTTCACGGTAGTGAGGCGGTCCCTGATGGAGAGCACCACAGGCACGAACTCACTGCTCAGGATCAGGGCCCTGGCCTGCGCTGTGTTGATGGCGTCGATAAGGTCCTCGGGAGCCATGTGCCAGTTGAGAAAGGGCATAGGGCAGCCGATCAGCGAGCAGGCGAAAAAGGCCTCGAAAAACTCGTTTCCGTTATAGAGCAGCTCGGCGCAGCGGTCTCTGGGCTCAAGCCCCAGCGATTGCAGGCCGTTGGCCAGCCGCATGATCCTGTCTTTCATGTCTGCATAGGTATATCTTTTGGTCTCCGAGATGAGTGCCTCCCTGTCTCCGAACACCTCCCACAGCGAGATGAGAAAGTGGGGGCTGAGTTTCTCCAGTCTGAAAGACAGCAGGGCCCTCAGCGCGGTCAGATGCCCGGCCCTGCGCCCGGTGTTCAGGAGAATACGCAGCGTGTTCAGCCCGCCCCACTGCTTGAAGAAGGTGCGCAGAATGCCCCGCGTCTGTTCCATGGCCGCAAGTGAGGGCAGTGCCCTGATAACCTGTGAGAATCCCTTTTCCTGCATGATGAACCTCCCTGTTCAGATGTGATACCGGACAGATCTCCGGCCCATGAGAGAGAAACAATTCAATAACAAAATAATAGGGTGGAAAGACACAATCAGGGGGAGAAGAAAAACTCCCCGCTGATTGCGCCGGGCATGGGCTTTTTCGTTATCAGGCAAAGCTTTCCGCGCTGATCTCCATGATGGAGAGGTCCTCGCTCTTGATCGCCTTGATCGTGCCCTCGATCTCGGGAAGCACGTTTTTGATGAAGTAGCGGGCACCCTTGATCTTGCCGTCGTAGAAGGCGGCCTCCCTGTTTTCCTTCACCAGCGAGCTCAACGCCGTCTGGTCCGTGACATCCACGCCTTTCTCCCTGCCCAGGGAAGCGAGCTTCTGCGAGGCTACGTCCGCCTGCCACAGGAGCATCCAAGCCGATACCACCTTGCCCATCATCATGAGGAAGGGATAGGCATTGCCCACCGGGATGAGGAATTTTCCCGCCTTGGCGCTCGACGCGAAGAAGAGGCCCATCTCGGCCAGGGAATTGACCCCTGCCTGTACGTCATCGGAGAGTGCCCTGGTCTGCGGGTTTTCCTTTGCCTTGGCAATGGTTGCGTTCATCTCGCCTAAAAGATGCATGAAGTAGGCGCCCTTCTTCATACCCATTTTCCTGCCCACGAGGTCGAGGGCCTGAATGCCGTTGCTCCCCTCGTAGATGCTGGCGATCTTCTCGTCGCGCATGAACTGCTCGACCGGATATTCGCTGCAGTACCCATAGCCGCCGTAGCACTGCATGGCTGTCTCCGTGACCTTGAAACCGATATCGGTGGAGTAGGCCTTGATGATGGGGGTGAGCACCTCGAAGATACCCAGCCGCTTGTCGAGCTCGGCCTCGTCCGCAGTGTTCATGGCGATATCGCCGCACAAGGTGGCGTAGTACATCAGGGCCCGCATGCTGTCCACGTTGGACTTCATCCACAGGAGCATCCGCCGGACATCCGGATGTTCGATTATGGGCACCCGCGGCGCCTCGGGGTTTTTGAACTCCATGAGAGACGAGCCCTGAAGCCGCTCCTTGGTGTATTGAAGCGCATGCAGATAGGCGATACTGGCGCTTGCCACACCCTGCTGGCCGGTCGCCACCCGGGCCTCGTTCATCATCTGGAACATGATCTTCATACCCTCGCGCTCGTCGCCCAGCAGCTCGCCATAACACTCGCCGTTGTCGCCGAAGTTGATCACGCAGGTGGAGCTGCCGTGGATCCCCATCTTCTCCTCGATCTTGGCGATCTCGAAATCGTTGCGCCTGCCCAGAGAGCCGTCTTCGTTGACCATGAACTTGGGCACGATGAAGATGGAGATTCCCTTGGTGCCGGCCGGGTCGCCCTCGATACGGGCAAGCACGGGGTGGATGATGTTCTCGGTGAGGTCCTGGTCGCCTCCGGTGATGAACATCTTGGTGCCCTTGATCCGGAAGGTTCCGTCAGGCCGGCGGATCGCTTTTGTGCTCAAGTTTCCCACATCAGTGCCTGCGCCCGGCTCGGTCAGGCACATGCTTCCGCCCCACTGTCCGCTGGTCATCTGGGGCAGGTATTTTTGCTTCTGCTCCTCGGATCCGTAGACATGGATCAGGTGAGCCGCGCCCTCGCCCAGTCCCGGGTATGAGGAAAAGGCGAAGTTGTGCATGAACCATTCGTGAGAAGCGATCCGCATGATGAACGGCAGACCCTGGCCGCCAAACTCGGGCGGAGACGAGACACAGTTCCATCCTGCCTCGCAGAAGAGCTTGTAAGGGCGGTGGAAGCATTCAGGAACATGCACCTGCCCGCCGACGAGTGTGCAGCCCTGTTTGTCCGACTCCTCCAGGGTAGGGAAGATCTCCTCCAGGGCGAACTTCTGGGCCTCGCTCAGGATCATCTCGAACATATCCTGAGAAAATTCCTCAAACTTGGGAAAGTCGCAGAGTTTCTGCGCCTGGAGCATCTCGAACAGAACGAACTTCTGATCCCTTTCATCAAGGATAAGATTGGCCATCACCGCCTCCTCTCTGTATAAAAAATTATATCAGCGCCGCCGATGTGCGCTCATGATATGAAAGCTGCTTCATGGTGTATGACGAAAAAAACATCTACATTGTATGACAATATGACTCTCACACAACTATACGAAACATGAATAACACCTGTTGTCAAGCGGATTTCTTTTCAGAGTGCGGCTTGCCGCCTTTGGGAGAGGCCTGTGCCTTTGGTGGAAGGGCGGAATAAATCCTGGAAATGGCCTTGCGGCTCTGGAGCACGTCTCTGCGCAAGAGATTGACCTGGGAGGCCAGAAAGCCGAACGAGAGAATCTGAATGCCGCCCAGAATGAACAGGATCATCAGGGTGATCAGCGGCCGGTTGGGGTTTAAGGCCTCTGCATAATACAGGGCCACGATGTAGATTCCAAGCCCGATCCCGATCAGCGTGAGGACAATACCCAGGAATCCGAACAGGAGACTCGGACGCTGGAAAACCGTAAACACGATGTGG
The DNA here is from genome assembly GCA_023230665.1 of Deltaproteobacteria bacterium. GTDB lineage: Bacteria > Desulfobacterota > Desulfomonilia > UBA1062 > UBA1062 > Phosphitivorax. The sequence goes on along the minus strand of JALNWY010000184.1, from coordinate 750 downwards.
GACAGGGTCGTGGCCCTGAATGCGAATTTCGATGCCCCTCTTGTCCTCGAGGTCAGGACAGCGGGAATCTCCTTCACCTGGTATCCCATGGCAAGGACCTTGGAGAGGATCTCCAGGTGGATTTCTTTGCCGTTGGATTCCAGGTCGAGGCTCTCGATCACGTCCCGGCGATAGCACCGCACGATGCAGGTGAGTGTGTGAATCTCCTCGGGGATCGCCATCTGGAGGACCCTGTTTCCCAAACGGGATATGAAAAGCCTGTCGCGGGCGACTCCCCGGGCGCTTCCCCCCTTCATGTAGGGGCTGGCGAGGACCACATCGACGTCCTGCTCCTGGTCGAGGACCCAAGACATCTGCGTTATGTATTTGGGATCATAGGAGAGGTCGGCGTCGATGGTGGCGATGTAGCGGCCCCGGGCCGCTTTCAGCCCGCACCGTAAGGCCTTGCCCCTGCCGCCGTTCGTGCCGTACGAAATGACCCGGACATGGTCGTCGCCTTCGGCAATCCGGTGCAGAACCGCAAGGGTGTCGTCCGTGCTTCCGTCATTCACCGGGATGATCTCAAAGCTCTTGCCGGAAAGGGCAATGGTGTCGGCCACGCGCTGGATCGTGTCTGCGGCATTCTCCTGCTCGTTGTACATGGGTATGATGACACTGATGTCCGGGATCAAAACCTCCGGACACTGGCTGTCTGTGCTTCCCATGGAATGCATCATAGAGAATAATTCGGATATTGTATAGGATATCTTT
>JALNWY010000183.1 GCA_023230665.1 Deltaproteobacteria bacterium | reverse complement strand
GCGTTGAAGGCGCTGCGGGAGAGCATGTGGACCTCGTCGATGATGAAGGTCTTGAACCTCGCCGTGCTCGGGGCATAGCGGGCGTTTTCGATGAGATCCCTGATGTTCTCCACGCTGGTGTGTGAAGCGGCGTCGATCTCGAAGATATCCACGGCCCGAGAGGCCGTGATGTCCTCACAGATCTTGCAGGCATTGCAGGGAGTGCTGGAGAGCCCCTTTTCGCAATTGATGGCCTTGGCCAGGATCCTCGCGGCCGACGTCTTGCCCACGCCCCGGGGGCCTGAGAAGATGAACGCGTGAGGCAGCCGGTTCAAGTCGATGGCGTTTTTGATGACGCCGGTCACGTGCCCCTGCCCGACGATGTCTTCGAAGGTCTGGGGTCTGAACTTGCGTGCTATTACCTGATACATGGCCTGATCCTAGTATCCCGGGAGAAATTATTCAAGAAAAAAGGCCGCACAAGGGGGCCATGCCTTACATACACATACAACGTACCGTTTACCGCTGCTCCCTTCCGGGCCTGACGGGGTTCACAGCGTTGTACTGCATGAGACATGGCCCCTTTATGCGGCCTTTTCTGGCGGAGAGAGAGGGATTCGAACCCTCGGTACCACTTTTGGTGGTACACACGATTTCCAATCGCGCCCCTTCGGCCTCTCGGGCATCTCTCCAGACTCCATCACCGTCCATCCCGGGCGGCTCGCCCCTGCCGGGCTTACCGTGCAGAGCCGCTCGGGAGATAATAGTGTCAAAGAACGCTCAAGCTGAACTAACACAAAGTTCCATCAATGTAAATGCCAAAGCAATCTCCTAAAAAAACGCCGGCATAGATGATGCCCCGGCCAGCGCACCGGAAGATTTGATTGTAACCGGCACTTGACAGAGCCCTGAAAAATATCAAACAATTAAAAAGGGAAGGTGGTGTGCCATGAAAAAGATTGTGCTGGGTATACTCATGGTTGTGCTCTGGTCTTCTCAAGGGTTTTCTGATGAGTATGCCGTCATAAAGGATTCACTCTTCGGAACGAAAAAGATCGAGTTCTACCCCACTCTCGGAGAGGCCTTGGAGCACTACAGGGGGGAGGGAAAGGTCTATCGGATCAACCGGACGGAGGTCCAGGTGAAGAAGGTCGAAGCCAAGAAAAAGATCGAGATCACCGAATACGAGTGGATCGTAGACGATAAGGCGGGGAAGGAAAAGAAGTAATGGCGGAGAGGGTGGGATTTGAACCCACCAAAGGAAGAGGCTATTGCCTTCTTTTCAAAGGGAGCATCCCTTTCAATATCTGGATATTGCCTTTATACTTACTCCCATCCCTGACGATCAGCTCCAGGCGCTCCAATTCCTGAAAATCCCTGGCCCTGGTGACATTGGAAAGGCCGGAATACTCTTTGATGAACACCGGCTCCCGGTCAAGCAGTTCGTCGATCCCATAAAACCTGTCCACCGGGAAATGAAGGGCTATGTTCCTCCTCCGTTTGACAATGGCCTTTGACTTCCCCTGGGCTTTCTTGCTGTCCAGCGCATCATGGATATAGTTCTTCCAGGCGATCTGAAGAACGCTGTTCTGGAACACGCTCAATGCCTCTGCCAAGCCGTCACGGAAGCCCTGCACCGCATAGAGGATGAATTTCGTCAGATCCCCTCCTTTTTCCCTGCCGGCAAGGGACAGCTGGCGGTAATATTCCTCTCGGGTGTTGTTATAAAAATTCGACAGGATGTGGGAAGCGATGTCGGGAAGGCCGGCCCTCAGAAGGATATAGAACTCCACCAACCTTGCCGTCCTGCCGTTGCCGTCACCGAAGGGATGAATCCAGGCGATGTAAACGTGGAAGACAATGGCCTGCACTACCTGTTCCATGAAGTCGGCATTGCCTTTTTCGTAATGGAATGTTTCTCTCATCCATTCGCACAGCCTTTGAATCAGAGCGTTGACCTCAGGGTACTCGGGGGGCCTGTATGTGCCGACAACCACGTTGTTCTGCCGGAACTGTCCAGGGATAGCCTGGAAGTGGTCACCCAGGTTCTTGCCGACATAGCGGTGGAAATTTGTAATAAGCTCAGGGGTTATGACGGATGATCTGTCGTTCAGGATAACGTCTTGCCTGATTGCGTTGAGCGCCTCGATGATGTTCTTGACCTCGATCTCCAGATATTCCCTGCTTGGCGGGAGTGATTCCCCTTCGTCTATCCTGGCAATTTCCTCTTCAGTCAGCGTATTGCCCTCGATGGCCGTAGTTGCCTGGGCTCCCTTGCGAAGAGACACCAGGAGAAGTCGCTGCCTCTCTTTCGGGGGCAGGGGTATTTCCGAGATGGTTCTGATAATCGCCTCGCACTGTCCGAGCATGAAGATGATATCTGCTCCCAAGGTCCAATTAGCTTCAAATGTGATATGAGGATGCGTCTGCAATAACATCATACATCACCATTTTAATTTATTTATTATTATTAATATCATATTCAATATACTATTTGAAATGATATGTGTCAATGCAAGTGAGATCGGACACCAGAAGATTTAGTCAGGCATCATGGGACAGTTGAGAAGCCACACATTGGAAGAATCCGCTGATTTCGCAAGATAATGGTTGTTCAGATCCGTTCTGATGGTGAAGGTGGCAACAAAGCTTTCCGGAGGATAGAATATCTTGCATGAGCCGTTTTCAGGAAGGGGTTATTCAGATAAAAAAAGCATCTGGAGAAGGTATGAAGCTGAGGGACTTTAGTTTTGACAGTATGCCTTGTGCCAGGGAGTACAGGATGATCGCTATATAAAAGCCATTCAGCAAAGATGCGGATGCCTGGGAGCATCCCGCAGATTACACAGCGACTCGGGAATTTGCCAGGATAACCCGCGAAACTGATGTGGGCATCATCGTATACAAGTCCGTACGCTGTCCCGCTGACAGTTTCTGCGCCGCCGTTCTAACACCTAAAGCCTTTGCCCGGAAGAAGCCCGACAGCAATACACAGTCATGGGTGCTCACGATAGCGAATGAGGTCATATGGAGCAGAAACCATGATGAGGAATCGTTCATATCAAAGACCCTCCCGGCCTTTTGCTAATGTGCCAAGATCTTAACTCTTGTGTCTTCCTATGGGAGGCTCAATGAATATTGATCTATATGAGCGCCCTGCGCAAAAAGATGCGTCAGACCAAGCTATTGATCGCTACACCATCCGAGAGCTGCTCCTGGAAATGGAAACCCTGAACAAGAGTGCGTTACTCCGGCAAGTATACTCAGATCCTAACCGAAATTACCAAGCCACAGCAGCTTATTATGAACCACCTCATCGTGAATAGATGCGGTTTACCGGGCGCTTACGTTTATCGGGAGATTACGTAATCTCATAACCATTTTGACAGCCTTACATTGATATCTCGGGTGATGTAATCGATCCCCTTCACACTTAAGTGGATTTCGTCGCAATAATTCGTATAATCCTTTCGGAAATCGAGAAAATCATCGGTGTTATAGTCCCACACGACATCTGTGGAATCAAAGAGTGCACTGATCTTATTCTGATACAACCGGTAACTCGCCTCATACGGGGTAAGGCATTTCGCAGGGATTGGATGATAATACGCAAAAATCTTTGTCCTGCGTGCTCGAAGCGTCTTCAGCAGAGTGTCAAGTTCGATATAGGCGCCTTCATCGATGGCGATCGTTTCATCAGCCTTCATAACAGCGACCTTTTGCAGAATAATACCCTTTGAATCTCCCCCTTCCTTCCTGAGGTTGTAGTTATAACGCCCATAGTCATCGAAATAGTCGTGCAGCCTGCCTTGGATGATCAGAATTTTTCGTCGATAGAAATCCAACGTGTTGATCGACCCGAGAGTCCCCCAGTACTCACGGGGAACCATGCGGGAGGTCTGTTTTTCATTGCTTCCCGTCAGAATGGGATACAGGCTTACGATAACGCACTCAAGATCGCGCTTGGCCAGTACATTGTACACGAGTATCTTCAGTTCAGCGACAGTCGCCCCGTTGATGGACGCATTATATATCCTGCAGCACATAAACTTCTTTGAATCGATATTGTCGGATACAGACGAGCCGATGAGAAGCCCGTCGAAATTCGCTGGTATATAGTTGAAGGACAAAAGATACTTCGAGGTGCGCTCGTCACCGTATATCTTGATGCTCCTGCCTTCCACCTTTCCGAACAGACCGTATTCGTTCATGAAGACATTGGACAGCACCACTAGCATCACGATACTCAGCGACAACGCAACAGAACGGGCGAAGAACGCCTTAAAAGTCATAATAGATAAACTCCCGCGGCATTGTCGAATTGAGAAACAAAAGCCCCAGCAGAATGATCCCGACCTGGTATGCAAGCCTCCACCCCGTGGGCTGAAAACGCTCCGGGATGCTGTTGGTGTTTTTTATGAAAAACACGGTTATCACAGCCACAACAAGAATAACCCACGAAAAGTTCTGCTGCTTGCCACTGATACCTTCGAACAATACCCTGCCTGAAAAAGCGCTGAACCCGAACATGGCCTTTATCACATCGAGCGCATCACGTATGTTTTCCGCCCGGAAGAATACCCAGGTGATGTTGATGAAATTAAAGGTAAGAAACCCGGCAAGGAGCGCAGGAAGCCTCACGCCCCACGAACGCCACAGGCGATGGATCACACTGGCAACGCCATGGATTGCCCCCCACAGTACAAAGGTCCATCCCGCCCCGTGCCATAGCCCGCCGATGAGAAACGTGACGAGGAGATTGCCGTACATCCTGAATTCGCCCTCTTTGCTCCCTCCCAGGGGAATGTAGATGTAATCCCGGAGGAACCGGGAAAGGGTGATATGCCATCTTCTCCAGAAATCCTGTATGTTGAGAGCCTTGTACGGTGAATCAAAGTTGATCGGCAACCGGATGTTGAAGAAATAGGCCGACCCGATGGCCATATCCGTATAACCGCTGAAGTCGAAATAGATCTGGAAGGTGTAGCTCAGCGAGCTGACCCATGCCTCGATAAAGGTGTGGGTTGCCCCGGGGCTGAACCCTGCATCCGCCCAGAGGCCGAAGGTGTCTGCGATCACCACCCGCTTGACTAGGCCGGTAAAAAATATAAGGAGCCCGAGACTGCAATTTTGATAGTTCACTCCGGCCTGTAATGCCCGGCCGAACTGTGGCATGACTTCTCGCTGACGAAGGATCGGGCCGGCAATCAGCTGCGGGAAGAAGGTTATGAACAGGCAATAGTCAAGCAGAGAGCTCCTGCCGGCTTTCCCCTGGTAACAGTCTACAAGATAGGCGACCTGCTGGAAGGTGTAGAAGCTGATGGCCAGGGGCATGATAAGCCCCAGCGGTGCTATTTCTGCGGGGATGAGAGTATTGAAGTTGGTGAGGAAGAAATCCGCATACTTGAACACGCCGAGAAAAAGGACATTGAACACGATTCCACCGGTGAGAAGGCCTTTTCCTATGCCTGCACCATACGATTCTCTGCTCCGCAGGATGCATTCCGCTATTCCATAATTGATCCCCATGGAAACGAGCAGATGCGGGAGGTAATGCAGACCTCCACAGACGAAAAAGAGCAGGGAAAAGGCGACGAGCACATACCGGGAAAGCAGGCCGTTGCTCCATCTCCTGAGCGCAAAAAATCCTGCGCCCGCAAGGGGCAGCAGGACAAAGATATAGGCGAATGAATGAAACAGCATGCTCGCTTACCGGTTCATGCTCGCTGAAATAAATTGGATCCGGATAAAGAGATCATGATCATCGCAAATTGAGATGGTTTCATCATCCTGATCCAGAAGGGCTATAAACTCACCCT
>JALNWY010000182.1 GCA_023230665.1 Deltaproteobacteria bacterium | reverse complement strand
TGTTCAACTGGGCCATGTCGCTGGCCCGGAAGAACCTTCCCTACATCTGCCATGACAGGCCCAGGAAGGGGCTGTTCGCCATACAGTATGCCGTGGCCGACAAGATCATCTTCTCCAAGCTCAAGGCTGCGCTGGGGATGGACAGGCTCCGGTTTGCGCTCTCCGGAGGGGGGCCGCTGTCGGTCTCGGATGCCGAGTTCTTCCTGGGCATGGGCATCAAGGTGTGTGAGGGATTCGGACTGACCGAAACCGCCCCGGTGACCCATGGAAACAGGCCCGATCACATCAAGCCCGGGACGGTGGGTCCCGCGCTCAAGGACACCCTGGTCAAGATCGGGGAGGGCGGGGAGGTCCTCATCAAGGGGCCTCAGGTGATGATGGGCTACTACAAGAACGAGGAAGCCACAAAAGAGGTGATGACCGAAGACGGCTATTTCCGGACCGGAGACATCGGCGAGATCGACAGCGACGGATATCTGAAGATCACGGGCCGCATCAAGGATATCATTGTCACCTCGGGTGGCAAGAACATCTCGCCGCAGAACATCGAGAACTCGCTCAAGACCTCTGCATTCATCGAGCAGGTTGCGGTCATCGGAGACAACCGCAAGTATCTCTCCGCCCTGATCGTGCCGGCGTTCGACGAACTGGAGAGCTGGGCCAAGAACAATGGCGTCCCTTATGGCTCGCGCAGAGAGCTCCTGGAGCATCCTGAGGTGAATAAGCTGTACGAGAGCGAGATCAAGGAATACACCCAGTACTTTGCCCGTGTGGAGCAGATCAGGAAGTTCAGGCTGCTCGATACGGAGTGGTCCCAGCAGACCGACGAACTCACGCCCACGCTGAAGGTCAAGAGAAGGGTGATCAGCGTCAAATATGCCCGTGAGATCGAGACCATGTACGAGGGTGAGTGACCCTGTTCCTCTAAAAGAAGGATCGGATGAATACGTGTCAAGGTATGTGCGATGAATGATCAGCGGCCATCGGTCCTCGTGGTAGACGACGAGATCATCAACAGCAAGATGATCGTTCACATGCTCCAGCAGCAGGACTATCGGATCGCGGTAGCCGTAAACGGCGAAGAGGCATGGGGTCTTCTGCAGAAGACCCCGGATGCCTTCGATGCCGTGCTCCTTGACAGGATGATGCCCGGCATCGACGGCATCGAGGTGCTCAAGCGGATGAAGAGGCACGACGAGCTCAAGGGGATTCCCGTCATCATCCAGACCGCAATGACCGAAGAGACCGAGATCCTCAAGGGCATCCAGGCAGGGGCGTTTTATTATCTTACCAAACCCTACCGCAAGGAGCGGCTGCTCACCGTGGTCAAGGCGGCGATCGATGACCACGATCAGTACAAGATACTCCGGAAAGAGGCTCATCATACGGCGCATGCGTTCTCCCTCCTGATCCGTGCGGATTTCTCCCTGAAAAGCCTCGGCGAGGTGGATAACCTGGCCGCGTTCCTCGCAAAGCTGTGCCCCGAACCGGACAAGGCGGTGCTGGGTCTCTGGGAGCTCCTCATCAATGCCCTGGAGCACGGCAACCTGGGGATAACCTACGAGGAGAAGTCGGAGCTCATCCGCAGTAACATCTGGCGTGAGGAAGTCAACCGCCGGAGCTGTCTGGAAGAGAACCAGGACAAGAGAGTGCTCGTCCGGTACGAAAAATCCGAAGACGATATTGTCTTCACCATCGAGGACATGGGGCCGGGGTTCGACTGGGAACCATACCTGGAGCTCCGCCCCGACCGCGTGTTCGACTCGCACGGCAGGGGAATCGCCATTGCCGGCAACTACAGCTTCGACCGTCTGGAATACCTCGGGCCGGGGAACAAGGTCAGGGCGGTGATCAAGGGCCTCCGGCCCGGCGAAGGGGCTTTGCTGCTTTGATTCCGGGGCAGGACGCACCGTCTACGGGAAAACAGAGAGCGAGTTCCTGAGAATATAGTCATATGCCGCAAGCGCTGCCTTGGCCCCTGCTCCTGCAGCGACCACGATCTGCTTTTCCGGTTCGTCGGTGACATCGCCCGCCGCAAAGAGCCCCGGCACTTCGGTGGACTGATCGCGCCCCACCGGTACCTCGCCGTTCTCGTTGAGGGTTAGGAGATTCTTAAGGGCATCGGCATTCGGTTTCAGGCCGATCTCCAGGAACACCCCGTCCACCTGCAAATCAAACCGGGTACTGCCGTCGACCGACGCCACCCGCACCCCCTGGAGCTTTTCCCTGCCGAGGAACTCCTCCACCTGCATGCCGGGGTGAAATCTCACGTGCCGGTTGTTCTTCACCTCGTTTACGAGGACCGGGTCTGCCTGGAAATCGTTGAGGATGTTTATGATATGAATCTCCCGGGCAAAGGGGAGGAGATCACGCGCTGAGGAAAAAGCAGAGTTTCCCCCGCCGACCACGGCAACGGTTTTGCCCCGGTAGATCGGGGCGTCGCAGGTGGCACAGAACGCGATGCCCTTGCCGATGAACCGGCTTTCGCCCGGGACCCCGAGCCTGCGGTATTCCTTGCCGGAGCAGAAAATAACCGAACGGGCCTTGAAGGTGGTCCCATCCGAGGCCTCCAGGTGGAATACCCCATCGTCCTTGGTGACAGTGCTCACCGCCACATCGAACAGCTCTGCAATGGGATAGCGCTCCACATGGTCCCTGAACCGGCGCGCCAGGTCCTGACCGTTGATATCCGGGGTCCCCAGCCAGTTGTCGATGATCGCGGTATTGGTGATCTGGCCGCCCACCCGGTTGCCGATGATCGCGAGGTCCAGATCCTTCCGAGCGGCATACACGGCGGCCGAAAGCGCGGCCGGACCCGCGCCCACGATAATGGCCTGATACACCCTCTCAGGGTCCACCTCCATGACATAACGTTCTCCCCTGGCCTCTCGCATCTGGGCGTCGATGCGATCATACACGTGGGGCTTGACCAGCTTCAGGATCTCCATGATGGCCTCGAAGGCCGGGAGCGCACCTTCGAAAGAGGGGACCTCGTTGATGATCGTCCGGGGAACCCCCTGCACAAAGTATCTCTGGACGAGTTGGGGAAACTCCGCGGCGTCGATCATGTCCGCACGGATGTTCTCATTGGCCACTGCCATCTGGTGAGCGAGGTGCACCATCTGGGGACAGTAGGGGCAGGTGAGGGTGACCATGACCTCGAGGTGCACCGGCACATCGATGAGCAGGAGAATGTCCTCGATCTCCTTTTCCAGGCCCGACGATCCCCGGGACACCATGAAGATCGCCTCTACGAGCGAGCTGAATTCGTATCCCGCAGTGACGCCATAGAAGCGAATGCCATAGTCTTTTTTTTCGCTGACGACCGCGGTGCCCGGCACCTTGGCTACCCCGTACTCCCGGGCCTTGCCCGGATCCTTCACCAGGTCGTAAACCTCAAGGGTGAGCTTGTCGGACAGCCCTGCAACCGTACGGAGAAGCCCGTCCTGCTGCCTGCATGACTCACAGGCCATTTCCTGAGTGAAAAAGACCAGCTTCACGGGCTGCACAAGCCCTGCCAGAAGCGACTTGAGCTCACGTCCGGTCTTCTCATCAATCATCTGCGGCATAAGACCCACCTCCGTTTCGGCATGCGGTCCCCATATCGCCTTGAGTTTATAGTAACGTCTATGGGCCTATTGTCTATACCCGGCGGGTCAGGTCAGGAGGTCGAGAAGGTGTGCTCCCCAGGGGCCGAGCTCGACAAACAGTCCCATGGTGATCACCTCATCGAGCGAGCGGATGTAGATCTCTCCGGTCAGGGCGTCCCGAAAGGCGAAGGGTTGTCCGGAGACGAGCTCGGGAGATATCCGGAGCCTTCCCTGTGCTGTGTGACCCGAATAATTCACGCACACGAGTTTGAGCTTTTCCCCGCTGTGCCACAGCCAGGCGAGCAGGCTCTCTGAGCTCCTGTTCCCCTCCCATGCGGGTCGGGCATCGAGCGGCCTGAAGGCGCCCGTTGCCAGGGGTTCTTCCGCGCTGAAGGCCAGCAGTGTCTTGTAGAACCGCATCATATCCGGGTCCTCCTGCTCTTCGGATCTCCTTGAGAGCTGGATCGGCATGCGGACCGCGCATCCCTCCATCTGGCCCTCATAAAAGAGATGAAGACCGGGCAGGGTAGCTGTCATGGCGGCAGCCGCGCGTGACCGTTCTCTTCCGAAGGCAGATGCGGCCCTGGGCTCGTCATGGTTCTCGGTAAAGCGCAGGCATTGCCGCTGCATGCGTTCGTCGATCCGGACATACTGTTTCAGCTCCGGGAGGGAGGTATGAAGCATGAAATCATAGAGCGTCTTGTCGTAGGTGTAGTCAAAGCCCAGGCCCCGAAGCCGTTGTTCGAGCCCCCAGTAGGCCTCGGCGATAAAGACGAAACCCGGGCGCACCTTCCTGACCGAGGAGATGGTCTCTTCCCAGAACTCTGTTTTCAGGGCGGGCTGACCCTGCGCGTATTTCCCCCAGGCGCCGGCAAACACCTCGTTGATCGCGAGCATGGCCATATCGCACCGGACTCCATCGGCGTATTCCGCAATGCGCCCGAGCTCTCCTGCAAGCGCCTCCCGCGCCCGGGACGAGAAAAAGTCCACCTGCACGGTGTCGCTCCACGGCGGAAAATGCGGGTCCCGTCCATGGGCCAGAACATGGCCTCCTCCGGTGAGAAAAAACAGCGCAGGGTCACGCTGCATGTCATCTCTGCTCCCCCGGACGAAGCAGTCCGGCAGGCTCTCTGTCCAGGGATGATCCACGGCCAGGTGGTTGGGCACAAAGTCCAGGATAAGACCCATGCCCAGCTCATTGATGATGGTCTTTGCCCGAAGCAGATCCTCATCGGTGCCCAGATACGGGTCCATGCGATACGAGCCGACAGCATACGGCGAACCCGCAACATCGGCCTCGCTCCAGCCGGGAAGGGCCTTATCGTATGCACTCCTCAACCCCTCGTCCTGAAGGGCGCACCTCCGGGAGGCAGCGCTCCGCATCCACACGCCCATGAGCCACACAAGGGAGAACCCGCAAGAGGCGATCTCTTCCCACTCGCTGTGTGGTATGGTTCCCAAACTCAGGTCCGGACCGTATTTCCTCCGCATGCGGTCCATGAAGGCAAACGAGTGCATTTCCAGGAGATGCAGGCTTGTGCGTCCCGCTCCCTCATGAACGCGGGCAGATGATCTGTAATCCCGTTTCCCGCAGCTCGTCCCGGAAAGCGGCATGTAGCCTGCCGCGGAATCATCCCTGCTGATCAGATTGTTTTGCGCCACACATCAACCTCCTTTTCTGCCTCATTCACCATCGGTGCTGGGACCCGGCACAGGACTCAGGCCGGCCCCGGGCCGTGTTGTCCGCCGTTTTTCAAGGGCCTGTGGCCACGGACACCTGCTCGGGCTTAAGGACCTTTTCCAGGTCCCGGGGATCCATCTCCACCATGAACCCTTGTTTGCCCCCGTTGATAAAGATTCTGTCGAGCTCGAGAATCGACGATTCCACAAAGACCCTGAGCCGTTCCCGCGTGCCGAAGGGGCTGATCCCTCCGACCTGGTAGCCGGTGCATTTCTGCGCTCTCTTCACGTCGCAGGGGCCCGCCCGCTTCACGCCGAGCCGGCGTGCGAGCGTCTTGGTCGAGACCTCGCGGTCGCCGTGCATGAGTACGATGACAGGCTGTTTTTCGTCGATGTCCATCAGCAGGGTCTTGATCACCCGATGCTCCGGAATGCTCAGGGTGAGAGCAGCCTGCCTGGTGCCCCCATGCTCCACATAGGGATACCGGTGGGGGACAAAGCCGATGCCCTTGGCCCTGAGAAACCGCACTGCCTGGGTAACGGGATATTCGTCCTTTCTCATGACAATTACTTATCTTATATCATTTCAG
>JALNWY010000181.1 GCA_023230665.1 Deltaproteobacteria bacterium | reverse complement strand
TATTCTGTTATATTATTGACCAGAAAGGAGGTTAGCGGTTAAACTCCTGTCTGATAAATAACCCGGCAAGGCATGCGGTTGAGCATTGCCTTGCCGGGTTGATATGCGCTGACGAGATTTGTGCTATCTCATGGATGGCGGCGGCTTGGTAAAGTCATAGTAATCATAAAGGCCGAACTGGACGCTATTCTCGTCCTCCTCGTAGTTCAAGGCGTTCAGGAACCCCTTGATCTCCTCGTCCGAGTACCCTTCCAGGTACCGCCGGATGTACACCCCTTCCGGCCGCGGCTCCCTTGAATTGGCATGGGTGAAGAACACCACCCCCCGATTGAACGTATTCAGGAAGTACTTGCCGGTGAAGCAGGAGTTGTAGAAGAACCGGGAGTATTTCAACTCCTCGGACTTGAGGTTGATCCCGGAGGCGTCCATGATCACCACGCCGATATCCCGGCCCCGGTAGGTCGAGTAATAGTGCGGCTTGTACTCGAAGGTGTTGTCGACAATGAGCCAGGGGGTCATATTATAGATGTAGTCCTCCTTGACCCGGGTGTCGCTGCCCGACGGCCCGGTCACGGTCAGGGTGACCGTGAAGGTTCCGGTCGACCTGAAGACATGCTGCGGATTCCGCTCCGCGCTGGTCACCCCGTCGCCGAAGTCCCAGTGCCAGGAGGCGATTTCGCCCGAACTCTGATCCTGGAACCGGACCAGGGTCTGGGTGGAACCGTAAAGGGTGTCCGCCATGAACTCGGCCTGCAGGGCGGGCGGAGTGTCAACGGCGATGAACTCTTCCCTGGTCTCCGTTGACTGGGCCCCACCCTCGTCCGTTATCGTCAGGCTGACCGTATAGAGCCCCGGCTCGGCGTAGGTGTGCAGCGGGTTCTGCTCGCCGCTGGTCGTCCCGTCGCCGAAGTCCCATTCCCAGGCGGCGATGGCCGGGTCTTCCAGAAAGAGCGCGCCGTCGCCGTACGTGAAGCTTGCGTCGGTGAACTGCACGGCCAGCGGACCAGACCCGGCAACGACATCGGCCCCGAATTCCGCCCGCAGCAGGGACGACGGGTTGCCAAGCGGCATCAGCGCCACCAGGTCGGCCACCACCACCCCGTTTGCCAGGTCGCTCAATTCAATCGTGTTCGTGCCGGGGGTGAAATAGAAGGCGCCCAGTTGATTGATCAGATACGGGCTGGTGACCCGCTGGTCCACCTCCACCACCGTCGGCGACGGACCGCCGTAGAAACCGGAATGGTTGATGGTGAATTGCGCGTTGCTGGCATTCTGCGGCTGCGCCTGCCATGTCGCCAGCACCGCGTACATCCCCGCATCCCTGACATAAAAAGTGAAAATCGCCTTCCTGCTGCCGGAACCGGGGTTCGTGTAGCGGTAATCGAGCCCCAGGGCGCCGCCGGTGTTTTCCAACGTGATCGCCGTGCGGTACCAGGTCCCCACCATGCCGAAGTGGTTGTAGTCCGGATCCGGATTGGTGATGAAATACTCGCGGTCCACCGCCGGGTCTGGCTTGGCCCCCATCGGCGAATACCAGGCCGGGGTATGGGAGTCGGGGAACCGCTCCCAGTAGCTGCCGTCCGGCCGGCCGTATACCACATCATAACCGCTGCACAACATATTCAATAATTTGGGAATCTCTTCGGGCGGGTGCTGCAGATCATCATCCATTGTTACAATGATTTCGAACCGCGCTTCCTGAATACCGGCAAACAATGCGTTATGCTGCCCGTAATTGGTCATCAGATTAAACCCGCGGACGAATGTTCTTTGCTCCGCCAGTTCCTGAATGACATTCCAACTGTTATCCCGACTGCCGTCATTGACATAAATAATCTCAAAGGCCTTGATGAGGGGACGCATGGTCCGGTCTACTCTGTCAGCAAGTTCAGCCAGGGTTTTTTCGCCGTTGTAAACGGGGACCACTATTGAAACACTTTTGTCCTGAAGCGGCTTTTCCTTAAGATTGCTCAACGGGAAACTCCTTTGTATAATTTCCTTCCATACATTATAGCATAAGGAAATTTTATTCCCGGTGTCAAATTCTCAATTTCACCTGTTTACGATGGATACTTGACCCGCAGCAAAAATCAAAATTCCGGCTGACTGAAAGGCGCTGCGCAATAACCTCCGATTCAGGGCAACAAAAATATCAATTCCCTATAGGTGCAATATTTTTCATTTTTTAAAAAAATGGTTTATGATTTAAAAATTATCTTCACACAAAAAGGTAGTGAACTTACCTGATCTTCAAAACTATTATCGAGGTTCCATCCATCTTCTCAACAAACGCAAACTGCTATCTGGTTACCACCAATCCTCAGCAAATTTAAATCAGAATAAGCTAGAATGAAAATTGAGTATATTGTGAATCGTGCAAATGATATCCACAGGAATCCTCATAAAAAAAATACTTGCTGCAACGCAATATCATTTTAAAATATTGCAGTCCAAGTTACATGCAGTTCCTCTGGATCATGGAATAATCCTGACGTATCATCGCGTTCTGTCCAAAGATAAGATTACAAGGCTTATCGAGCCGGGAATGTACGTTACGGATGATACATTCGCGAAGCATGTTGCTTGCCTAAAAGACAACTTTGAGATTGTCTCCCTGCGCGATCTCTACTCTTGCTTGAAAGGGGAAGAAAGAAACACCAATGATAAGCCGTTTTGTGCGATTACCTTTGACGACGGGTGGGTTGATTTCTTCGTGTATGCTTTTCCCATCCTGAAAAAGCATAAAACCCCCTCCACTGTTTTCCTGCCGACATCATTTATCGGCAGTGAAAAGATTTTCTGGACAGATCGGCTGGCCCACTTGCTCTCTTCAATGCATTCCGGAAACAGCAGCATAACTTTCAAGAATCCCTTATTCAATAAAATGGCAGGACTGCGGGGCTCCTTTGCACAAAAGTTTGAACAATCGGTTCAACTGTTAAAAAACTATGATTACCTTGAGATTGAACATATTCTAAAGGAACTTTCCACATTATTGGGCATACAGGAAATCAATCTTCCCAGGTCGTTTTTGAATTGGGACGAAGTGCGCGGCATGGCGAAGACTGAACTGGTTTCGTTTGGATCTCACACCGTAAACCATGCAATTCTGACGAAACTTAACGATACGGATATTATTTATGAACTTGAGGCATCAAAAGACAAACTGGTGGCAGAGGGAGCTGTTGATCCCGAGTTTATCGCTTTTTGCTATCCCAACGGCAATTATAACCGAAAGATTAGAGAGTTGGTCATGCGTACCGGCTATAAGTTATCTGTTACGACAGATTGTGGATGGGTCAGCAAAAATATGAATTTATTCACTCTTAAACGGATCGGCCTGCACCAGGACATCTCTTCATCTTCATCATTACTTTTATACAGATTTCTGAAATTGTTATAAATTTACTTCCAGGGAACGGGGAGCATTCAGAGTGAATGTTTTGCAGATCGCGTCTGGGGACCTCTGGGCAGGCGCCGAAGCAGTTATCTACCAGCTTATCAAGGGGTTGCGCAGAATGGACAATTGCGCGATAACTGCTGTCTTTTTGAATAACGGGAAGCTGGCGAGGGATGTCCAATCCCTCGGCGTCAATGTATTTATCCTGGACGAAAGAACCAGGTCATTCGCATCACTTCTTAAAAATTTCCGTCAGATTGTACGAACGATACGCCCGGAGATAATCCATTCACATCGCTACAAGGAAAATCTATTAAGCTATCTAGCATCAAGAGGTTTCCAAGGCCGGCAACTGATTTCTACCCAGCACGGCATGCCTGAGAATACGCAGGTTCGCCGTTCATTCAAATTCCGCATGATATGTTCACTGAACTTCAAGCTGCTGTCACGATATTTTCATTCCGTTGTTGCCGTTTCTGAAGAGATGAAAACCTCCATGGTGGTCAATCATGGTTTTGATCAAAAAAAAATAACTGTGATTTATAACGGCATCGCCGTTCCTCCGTCCACCATCCGGCCGCATCATGGGCGGCTTGTTATCGGCTCTGCAGGCCGCCTCTTTCCGGTAAAAGATTATGACCTGCTCGTCGACATTGCCGCAAAAGCGGAAAAAAAATGCGACACCGTTGATTTTCTTCTCGCCGGCGAAGGGCCCATGAAAGAGAAACTCATTGAGAAAATAGGGCAGCTTGGATTGGAAAAAAGATTTACTCTGCTTGGACATGTGGACGACATGGCTTCTTTTTATCAAAAACTTGACCTGTACATCAACACTTCCGTCCACGAGGGAATTCCCATGAGTGTCCTGGAGGCCATGAGTCACGGGTTGCCGGTCATAGCTCCCAGGGTGGGAGGTTTTCCGGAAATAGTGACTGACAGCTTCCAGGGATTCCTGGTGAGTAATCGGGATCCGGAAGTTTTTGCGGATAAATGCATTCTTCTCTCCAATGATGTTTTATTACGATCCAGAATGTCCTCCGCGGCCAGGCAACGGATTGTTCAATCTTTTTCCAGTGAGGCGATGTGCGACGGATATTACAGCCTGTACGAAAAGATATTGAGCGCACGGGCCTGACGCATTGCATGAAACAACCGGGAGAAACCACTTGTTGATATTGTTTCTTTTTCTTGCGGCTCTCTTCGCCACTTTTTATGCCTACTTCGGCTACCCCGTTTCACTGCTTTGCCTCAGGGCATTCAAAAGGAAGCCTGTTCAGCGCGAAGAAATCACCCCTCATATTTCCTTTATCATAACTGCCTTCAATGAAGAGAAACGCATAAAGGAAAAATTGGACAATTCTCTTAAGCTTGTTTATCCGCGGGAAAAACTGCAGATCATTGTTGCTTCCGACGGCTCTACCGATGGAACGAACAATATCGTCAATTCATTTGCCCGGCAGGGTGTTGAATTGTTGGAAGTAAAAAATCGAGGCGGCAAGGAAAACGCCCAGAAAGAAGCCGTGGCCCGTGCAGAAGGTGATATTCTCGTGTTTTCCGATGTGGCAACCATGATTGATCCTGACGGGCTGAAAAAAATTGCTGCCAATTTTGCCGATCCCTCTGTGGGATGCGTCAGCAGCGAGGATAAATTACTTGACCGGGACGGGAAACCCTCTGGGGAAGGGTTTTATGTACGGTATGAAATGTGGCTGCGGCGGCTTGAGTCCAGCGTCAACTCCCTGGTGGGCCTGAGCGGTTCCTTTTTTGCCGCCCGGAAAAAAGTGTGCCTGGATTTTGCAGGAGATGTGCAGAGTGATTTCCGCACCCTGCTGAACAGTGTCAAACAAGGGCTGCGAGGAGTGGCGGATCCCCTTTCTGTAGGTTACTACATGAATTTGACTGATAAAAAAAGAGAGTTTGACAGAAAAATCCGAACCGTCCTCAGGGGATTGACCGTATTCTGGACTCACACGGATTTGCTGAATCCCCTGGCGTACGGATTATTTGCCTACCAGTTCTTCTGTCACAAATTACTGCGCTGGCTGGTTCCCTTTTTTCTTGCCG
Source organism: Deltaproteobacteria bacterium (assembly GCA_023230665.1). GTDB lineage: Bacteria > Desulfobacterota > Desulfomonilia > UBA1062 > UBA1062 > Phosphitivorax. The sequence goes on along the minus strand of JALNWY010000181.1, from coordinate 457 downwards.
TCGCCTTTGCGACGAACCTGATTCTTGCCTTTGACTCTTTATTGTTCCAAGTCCTCTTTTTCGGACAAATGTTTTTTTACGGCATGGGCATTGTTGGCTGGAAAACTGAGAAACTGCACGGAATTTTTAAAATTCCCACATTTTTTCTCATCGTGAATGCTGCAATACTTATTGCCTGGTGGAAATATCTGAAAGGCGAACGAATAGTGCTCTGGACCCCTTCGCAGCGCTGACGCGCCGTAAAAAATCAACAGATAGAGATCATTTCCATATGTGCGGCATTGCCGGAGTATTCGCTATCAGTACCGACAGACATCCCGAGCGATCCGTGCTCGAACGGATGATTTATGCCGTGCGGCATCGGGGGCCGGACGGTTTTGGTTTTTACATCTCTGAGAGAGCGGGCCTGGCCCATGCCAGGTTGTCGATCATTGATCTTGAGGGGGGGTGGCAGCCG
>JALNWY010000180.1 GCA_023230665.1 Deltaproteobacteria bacterium | reverse complement strand
TTATAGGGAAGATCGGACTGATCCGGAAGTTTGGAGGTATAGCCGCTCACCACCTGCACGGTACCGGTTTTTCCCCCCATGGCGAAGCCCGGGTCCCTGACAGCCCGGGCAGTGCCCTTCTCTGATTCCACCACGGCCCTGAGCCCTTCCCGTATGACCGCGAGATCCGCCTCGCGGATGTTGAGGGGCCGCTCCCTGCTTATCTGGGTAGAGGCAAGAATTCTCGGCGTCAGGACATTGCCCCCATTGACCACACTGCTCATGACCTTTGCCATCTGCATGGGGGTGACCAGGGTGAAACCCTGCCCGATCGCGGTAATCACGCTCTCGCCCTTGTGCCACTGCTCGCCGAACCGCCGGTATTTCCACTCCTTGGTGGGCACGAGCCCTGAGAGCTCGTCCTTAAACTCAATACCGGTGGGCTTGCCAAGCCCCAAATCGAGGCAGAACGAGGAGATCCGGTCGATGCCGAGCCTTTCGCCCAGCATATAAAAGTAGACGTCGCAGGACTGGGCGAGGGCAGAGACAAGGTCAACGTTCCCGTGCCCTCCCCTGCGCCAGCACTTGAAAGTGGAATCTCCCAGGCTGTACGCGCCCGGACAGTACACGGTATCCTGAGGAGTGATGAGGTTGTTTCTAAGCGCCAGGGCCGCAATGATCACCTTGAACACGGACCCGGGCGAGTACTGCCCCCGGATGGGCCTGTTCTCAAGCGGGTGCATGGGATCCTCGACGATCCCTTTCCAGGCCTCGGGCGTCATGGGACTCAAAAATACATGTGGATCAAAGCCGGGCGAGGAGACCATGGCCAGGATATCTCCGTTTCGAGGATCCATGGCCACGACCGACCCGGCCCGGCCGGCCATGGACCTGTAGGCGGCGAGCTGGAGCCTCTTGTCGATGGTGAGCACCACGTCCTCACCCGGCACCGGTGGTCTCTCATCCAGGATCTTCGTTTTCCGCCCTATGGCGTCCACCTCAAAGATCCGGACCCCCTTGGTTCCCCGCAGCGTTTCCTCGCAGATGCTTTCCACCCCGGTCTTGCCGATGGGATCTCCGGCGGCGTACGGAGACCCGGGCTTCAAGCCCTCCAGCTGTTTTCGGGATATCTCACCCAGAAAACCCAGGATATGGGCGCCCAGCTCCTTGAGCACATAGTCCCGCTCGCTCGTGGCGTCAATGGACACCCCGGGCAGGGTATAGAGCTGGGTCTCGATGCTCGCCATCTGGTTGAAGCTGATGTCCCTGGCCAGGGCAACGGGATTGTACGGCCTTTTCTTCGCATCCCTGATCCTCTCGACCATGTCCTCTTCATCGCTGCCCAGGATGCCGGCGAGCCGGCATGCGATAGAGGAGACATCCGAGATGTCTCCCGGTATCGCAATCAGGTTGTATGCGGGCCGGTTGTCTGCAATGACCTCCATGTTCCGGTCCAGGATCTTGCCCCTCTGCGCGGGGATGCTGACGATCCGGATCCGGTTGTTCCGGGCCAGCCCCTCGTAATAAGATCCCTTGAATACCTGCATGTTCATGAGCCTCAGCAAAAGGATGGTGAAGAGGACGAACACAAAGGCGATGAAGATCTTCGCCTTCCACTTCAGGTCGTCGTCAATATGCGGCCCGGGTATATTGTTTGTATTATTCATGTTCCTGTTCATACGTCGTCTGGAGCCGTCCCACGACGTACACCATCATCGGGCTCACGCATCCCGTGAGCACGGCGCCCGCTACGAGGGGAGAGATTATTCCCTTCAAATAGGAGAAGTCGGCGAGAAACACCGTGGCCACCGCGAAAAGGCAATAGAAAAGAATCCCCAGAAGGGCCTGCGTATAGACGTTCTCCAGGTAGATGAAGTTCTTCAGCATCTCGATGGCCAAGAAGATGAAGATATACAGCAGAGGAATGAGGCCGAGCCGCGCCCCGGAAAAGGCCTGCAGGATGAGCGAGCCGAGAATCACGAAGGGAAATCCCTGGGAAAAGGGAACGAATATGATCTGCCCGATGATCATTCCGATGAAGAAATCCACCCTGAGCGGCGCCCACACGGCAGGGATGACGGTTGCCTCCATCAGGATTACGGCAAAGAGTATCCCGAAGAGGCTAATCTGAAACTTCCACACCTTGAGCAATGCCGAACACCTCCTCGATCTTTTCCATTTTCACGCAGGGCTCTACAATGATATCCGCGAAGATCTGGCGGTCGTCCTTCCTGACCTCCCGGACATACCCGAGCTTCAACCCTTTGGGAAACATGCCGAGCAACCCCGAGGTCACCACAGAATCCCCCTCCTTCACCTCCTCCACACTGCGTACGTACTCCAGACTCAGAAGACTCTCCCCCCTGCCCTTGACGATTCCCTTGACTCGGGAGGACTCGATGAGGGCGGGAATGGAACTGTTGGGGTCGGTAACGAGCAGGACCTGAGCCGTGTGGGGTGAGACTGCGATCACCTTGCCGATCACACCGCTTGGGTTCAGGATGGGCATATTGATGCCGAATCCGCTGCGCGAGCCTTTGTCGATGATCATGGTCTTGAACACATGGGTGATATCCTGAGACAGGACGCTTGCAGGGATCAGGGAGAAATCGTGAAACTTCCCCTTGAAATCCAACATGGCCCGGAGCCGCTCATTCTCGTTTTCGAGTTCCTGAAGCCGCATGGTCCGCACGCGGAGCTCATCCAGCCCTTTCTGAAGCGTTTCATTCTCGTAGCTGGTGTTCACCAAAAAGACATAATGGTTCCAGATGCCTGCAATAAAGGAAAAGGGCGCTCTCACCACCCGCTCAAAGGTACCGTATCCCTCGCGGACGCTGCTGATGCCCAAAGATGAGGAACTGTACTGTCCGGTTGAGAGCAGAACAAGAATCAGGACCGCAGCCCCAATAAGCAGAACAACCCTTGTGCTCCTTCGTGCCATCAACTCGAAATCGTGACATCCCGAAGGAGATCGATGTCATCGAGAAGTCTGCCTGCACCCCTGGCCACGGCCGAGAGCGGGTCTTCGGCAATGATCACCGGCAGCCCGGTTTCCTCCCGGATGAGCCTGTCGAGGTTCCGGTAGAGCGACCCGCCGCCGGTGAGCACGATGCCCCGGTCCACGATGTCGGCGGCCAGTTCGGGCGGCGTCTGCTCCAGGGCGACCCGCACAGCGTCGATGATGGTCCGGATGGGACCCTGGCACGCCTTGCGGATCTCTTCGGAACTGATGGTGAAGATCTTGGGGATGCCGTCCACCAGGTCCCGGCCTTTGACCTCGATGGTCTTCTCCACCTCGTCCGATGCGGCGGATCCGATCATGATCTTGATGATTTCCGCGGTCCTTTCGCCGATGAGCAGGTTGTACTCGCGCTTGATGTACTGCATGATGGCCTGGTCGATTTTGTCTCCTGCCACGCGGACGCTGTTCGTGTAGACGATGCCCGACAGTGAGATCACCGCAACCTCGGTGGTGCCCCCGCCGATGTCCACGATCATGGAGCTGATCGGCTCGGTCACAGGCAGGCCCGCCCCGATGGCTGCCGCCATGGGCTCGGCCACGATGAACACCTCGCGGGCGCCCGCGGCCTCGGCGGATTCCTTGACCGCTCTCTTCTCCACCTGGGTGATCCCCGAGGGGACGCAGATGATGGCCCGGGGCCTCACGCCCAGCCTCCGCTGGTGCACCTTGGTGATGAAATACTTCAGCATGGCCTCGGTGGCCTCAAAATCAGCGATCACGCCGTCTTTCATGGGCCGGATGGCCTGAATATTCTCAGGGGTTCTTCCCAGCATTTTCTTGGCCTCGGTGCCCACGGCGACGATCCTGTTGACACCGCCGTGCTCCATCTTTACCGCCACTACCGAGGGCTCGGACAGGACAACTCCCTTATCCCGGGCATACACAAGGGTATTTGCCGTTCCCAGATCAATGGCAAGATCGCTGGAGAACATCCCGAAAATCCATTCGAAGAACATAGATGCCCACTCCTTTCCTTCATGCGGCGCTATTTGATAGGCCGTCTTAACAAATACCCACCTCTTTTACAAGAGAAGAGAAGAAAACGCTCGTCTCTTGCGCAAAGCCCCCGCTTATGATAGCAATGCAGCACGATGCAGAAGAATTGTACCATAATACTGGCCGCAGGAAAAGGCACCAGATTAAAATCTGAAACACCGAAGGTCCTGCACGAGATTCTCGGGCTGCCGCTGATCCATTATCCCCTCAGCCTTGCCGCGAAACTCGGTGTAGAGACCATCTGCGTGGTGGGCCACGGCAGGGAAGCCGTCGGGGCATACCTCGAGCATTTCCCTGTCCGGCAGGTCGTCCAGGACCCTCCGCTGGGGACAGGCCATGCCGTTCTCATGGCACGAAGGGCCCTGGAAGAGACCGATGCAGGGGATGTCGTCATCCTGCCCGGAGACATGCCCCTGGTGGAGTATTCCTCGCTGGCGTCCCTCATGGAGGTCTACCGCGCGTCCCATGCCCCCATCGGGGTCCTCACCGCCCGCATGCCCGACCCCACCGGCTACGGAAGGATCGTGCGGGACTGGGAAAGCCGCATGATCGCCATTGTCGAACACCACGAGGCCGATGAGCGGCAGCGGATGATCGACGAGATCAACACCGGGGTCTACGTCATTGACAAGTCCTTCCTTCTGCGCGCCGTGGAGGGCATCTCACCGGACAATGCAAAGCAGGAGTTCTATCTCACCGACATCGTACGCATGGCACAGTTTGCAGCATCCTATCAGGCCCCCGACTACCGCGAGGCCCACGGCATCAACTCCCGCACCCAGCTCGGCGAGGCGGCCCAGGTCATGCAAATGCGGGTCAACCGGACGCTCATGGACGAGGGCGTAACCCTCATGGACCCTTCAAGCGCCTGGATAAGCCCGCTCGCCCGCATCGGAAGAGATGTCGAGATATGGCCGAACGTCCATATCCTGGGTGAATGCCGGGTTGACTCACAGGTGAGGATCATGCCAAATACCTGGATCAGGAACTCATGTATCGGAGCCAGGAGTATCATCAGAAACAGCAGCATGATCGAGAACGCAACGATCTCGCCGGATTCGGATCTTCCCGCGCATTCCGTGATCGACGGGTCTCACATCGGCTGATTGACTGAAACAACAAGGAACCCTACTGATAACCCATGGAATGGATTAAGAACATCTTCAAGAACACCGACGAACAGAAACCGGCCGCAAAAGAGGAATATCCAGAGATACTCCCGGTCCTTCCTCTCAAGGATGCCGTGCTGATCCCGGATGGGCTTCTTCCGCTGATCGTGTCCAACCCCGCATCCATCTCGCTGGTCAAGGAACTCTATGCCGCGGACTCGCCCGTGGTGGCGGTGGGAATACGGGAAAGCGGCGAGAGCGAGTCTGCACTGTGGGACAACCTCTACCGGATCGGGTGCATGGCAAAGATCACCAAGATCTCCCAGACCAAGAAAGGCGAGCTGTCCATTATGATCCGGGGGATACAGAAGACATCCCTGGACGAGGACGTCTCGTCCGATCCGTGCCTGGTGGTGCGGGTGACCTACTTGCGCGAGCACATGGAGCCGGACAAGGAGGTCTTTGCCCTGGCGCATTCCACCCGGGACATCCTCAACAGCCTTGCACGCCTCTCGTATCACAACCTGGAGACCGTGCTGGTGAATCTCTCAAAGCTCAAGGACCCCACCATTCTGCTGAGCACGGCCACAACCAATCTCCCCATCCCAGTGCCCAGGAAACAGCAGATCTTGGAGGAGAACGACTTTCACACCAAGTACATGCTTCTCCACGAATCCCTTCTGAACGAGCTGGAGATCCTGGAGCTTTCTTCGAAGATATCCGAGCGGGCCAAGGGCGAGATCAACAACGCCCAGCGCGAGTACTATCTCAGACAGCAGCTCAAGGCCATCAAGAAGGAGCTGGGCGACACTCAGGGAGATATCGAGGACGAGATCGAGGAATTGAAGAAAGAGCTCGAGGCCAAGGGACTGCCCGAGGAGGTGA
>JALNWY010000179.1 GCA_023230665.1 Deltaproteobacteria bacterium | reverse complement strand
GAAGGCTGCTTTCTACGTCTCACAACATATTCGTTCTGCATGTGATTTCCTCAAGAAACATATACGCGAAAATGAACGCGATGTCATTTCATAGAACAGCGTGTCATTCCAGTCAAGATGATTCTCAGCAGTTCTGTACGGGCTCAGTTTCGAGGGGGATAAAAAAGACGGCAAGGAGCCGGGAAAAAGGTCTTGCCAAAAAAGAGGCGGGCATGAGAAATATCAACATATGACATACGAAGGAGCATGTGCCGAGTGCATCAAGAAGCAAACGAAGATCGATACGTTAACTGAAGAGAACCAATGATTAAAGCAGCAACTCGGGTATCGGCGGCGCAAAGAGAATGAGGGATTCTTCGGATCATCCACCCCTTCGTCGCAGGTGTCGGTAAAGCCCAACACTTCCCTTGAGAATCGGTACAAGAACGGGAGATCTGAGGTAGGGCATGAAGGTCGAGACAGGAGCCCGATCCTATCCATTTGCTGCCGTGGACACACAAGGGCATGGCCACAAGTTATTTGGGGTGGTGACGAATCTTGCCTGGTCGGGAGACGAGGTGATATGTTGGTTGCACAAGCGCTGCTGCCGAAGCGAGAAGCGAGGAAGCGCATGCGATCATGAAGGAGGTCCTGGCGGTGGCAAGTTTTCCTCAGGGGATTTTGGTGAGAACGCAGCCTGGTGGTGGATCATGCTGCTTGCGTTCAACCTGCATGCTGCGATGGAGATGCCGGCTTTGAGCAAGAGCTGGGCATGCAAGCGGATGAAGGCGGGGCGGTTTGCCTTGATCAACATTCCTGCTCGTGTGCTGGATCATGCCCGCTGTGTGGTTATCCGGCTGACCAGGTCTCATTCGAGCTTTGGCGAAATTCTCGATGCCCGGGAGCGGATAGCGCATCTGGTGCCGGTGGGATATGGGTGATAGCGCAGCATGTGTTCGAGTAGTGTGACTTGAATGTATTGACCTGCGTCTCAAATACGTCTTCAATTGGTCTGAGGTGGCCGACATGGAGGATGTAGACCCGGGCGAGTGATTTGAACAACTTTTTGCCCTCAAGGAACCAGCTTTTGGGGTCCCAAGGGGCCTCGGGCAAAGTGGCGGTGGATTTGAGGATTTTCCACTCTGCCCCCATGATCGGGCCGGAAAGAAATATCACAAACCGGAGATTTATCGGAATAGCTCGGCTATTCAAGGTACTTTAGGATGTGCGGAATATTTGCGGCAAAAAGAGTGTTTGATGTTATCCGGTATTCTCTCGCCGGACCCTTATGCATGGGAAAAACGTAACCATTAGGTGGATGGCAGAACTGAAGGACAAAGCGGCCGGTTCCTGGAGATGAAAGGATATACGATTTTCATTGCTGTAATCGCCCTGTGTTTCCGCGCATCCGTCTGCGCCGGATACGAGAGTGACCTGCAGGGGGGGACCTTCACCTTTTACCAGGAGAACGATTTTTACACAGGTACTGACCGCGACTATACCAACGGTATCAAGATATCCTGGATATCACCGGACCTCAATAACTTTCGGGACGATCCCCACCTGCCCTCGTGGAGCCATGCAATGATCGACTCAATGCCTTTCGAAGCCGGAGATCACTTTCTCAAAACAGTGTCGTTATCCGTAGGACAGAATATCTATACGCCTGAGAATATCAGACGACTGGACTACAACCCCGATGACCGGCCATATGCCGGCATCTCCTATATCTCTGTAGGGTTCCACAGCAGGAATGCCCGGATCATGAACACCTGGGAATATACCCTGGGCATCATCGGCCCCCATTCCTATGCGGAAGAGATGCAGAAGGCGATTCATACGTGGACGAAATCCGATTTCCCCAATGGTTGGGGCCATCAGCTCAAGGATGAGCCCATACTCAACGTGTATTACGACCGGAAGTGGAGATTCGCCGGAAAGGGCGTGACATCGGGCCTGGGCTACGACCTGATTCCTCATGCAGGCATTTTTGTGGGCAATGCCCTGACAGCAGTGAATATCGGGGGGCAAATCCGTCTGGGGTGGAATCTGCCGAATGATTTCGGCACTCTGCCTATCCGGCCCGGCTCGGACACTAATGCTCCTCTGGACGGTCAGGATCCGCGTTATCGGTACCGGCCACATGGATTCAGCACCCATGCCTTTGTATCCACCGACGTGTATGCAAAGCTCTGGGACATTACCCTCGACGGCAACTTCTTCCGCAGCAGCGGACATGTCGACAAAGAGGCGCTGGTTGCGGAATGGGCCGTTGGCCTCGGGATGATCACCGGCAGATTCAAGATCACCTATGCCTATGTGAGCGGGACGAGGGAGTATGATACCCAGCGGGAACGGCAGGCATACGGGGCGATCACGGTGTCGTATACGTTCCTTTGAGATTGAGAGAGGCGGCATCCGGATTTGAACCGGAGAATAACGGTTTTGCAGACCGTCGCCTTACCACTTGGCTATGCCGCCGTTGCCGTTCGGACCCGTTCTGTATACAAAGAGGAGCCGTGAAAAGTCAAGACAAAGTATCTATCAGGAGCCCCGGATATCACGGGATTCGGGGGGTTCGGCGCATCCGCCCGCCTGGGAGCGAACGAAACAAGGGAAGTCTTCGCCTGTGCGGATGAGCCTGCGCATCTCGGAGCGCCTGGTCCACCGGCAGTGCAGCCAGAACCATTGTTCGGGGTGCGCTCTCACCACTGTCTCGATCCAGGACTGCATGTACTGGCTCAAAGAGACGATGGCCTCCTTGCCGGTGCCGAACGACGAGGCCTCCCGGGGCGGGTGAAAGATGATGCGATAGCGTCCATATTCCTTCACGCTGGAGACCGGCAGGATGACGGCGTCGCCCTTGATCGCGATGAAGGCGGAAGCGGGATTGGTGGGTGCGGGCAGGCCGAAGAAATCGCAGAAGAGCATATCGGAGCGTTTGCCCCGTTGGTCCATGATCATGCCGATGGTGTTCCCCCTTTTCAGCTCCCGGATGAGCATGAGGGCCTTTCCCTTGGGCGGCAGGATGGTGGCCCCGGAGCGGGATCTGATATCGTCGACCACAGCCTCGATCCTCGGGTCGTTACGCACGTCGGCCATGACGCAGAACCTGACCCCCAGCAGGCGGGGGAGGTGGGCCAGAATCTCCCAGTTGCCGATGTGACCGGTGATCATCATGAGCCCCTTGCCTTTCGACAGGGCCTGCTCCAGGTGCTCTCTGCCCTCGATCACGATGCGCTTCCTGATCTCCTCGTCGTCCATGTAGGCGTACTTGATGGTATCCACCAGGATGTCGCCGTGGTTCATGAACACCCTGCGGACCGTGGAGGGATGATACGCCTCGCACAGGCAGTGCCTGAGCTGGATCTGCGCCGTTCGACGGTGAAAGGGATCGACGAGCCAGCCCAGAAGGCCGAAGAATCTGCCCAGAGAGATCGCGAGAGGATAGGGCAGGACGTTGATGAGGGCTATGCCTCCCTTGATGAGCGGGTACTGCAGCTTGGCTGCGAATCGGATGATCTTCTTCATTCCTTCATGTCTTTCAGGATCCATTGCACTGCCTCAAAGAGGTCCTGCGCACAGTGATCAGGCCCTGCCGGTTTTATTTCCCCTGAATTTTCTTCCCCGATGAGCACACCCTTTCCCCGGACTCGGTGAATGGTCTCCATGTCCTCAGGCTTGTCTCCTACCATGTAGCAGCCGGCGAGATCCAGACCGAACTCCCGGGCAGCCTCCATCAACAGGCCGGGCTCGGGCTTTCTGCAGGTGCAGGCAAAGGAGTATTTCTCGACCGAGCCCAAGGGATGGTGGGGACAGTAATAGATGGCGTCCAGCACCGCTTGATGCAGGGCCAGAAGATCCTTGAGCCTCTCGTGGATGAGGCCTAGCCGGTGTTCACTGAAAAACCCCCGGGCAATGCCCGACTGGTTGGTGACGACAATGGCCGGGATGTGGCGCCGGTTCAGCAGGCGGATCGCCTCGGCCGCTCCGGGTATGAGCTCGACCCCGTCAGGATCGGCGAGGTAGTGCCTGTCTTGGATGATGGTGTCATCCCTGTCGAGAAAGACCGCTTTTCCTGACAATGCCCTCTATCTCCCTGACAATGGTTTCCATAGCCTTTACGCGCATCTCGATCCGCAACGCACGCCACGTTCCATTGAGCTGTGACGGATCGAGACGGACCAGATCTTTCTCCGTGGTCACGATCAGATCCTTGCCCTGTGCCCGTGCACTGATCGTCTCCATGTCCCGGCGGGTGAACCCGTGGTGATCGGGAAACGCCAGGGTGTCCACACAGGCTCCCAGATCCTGGAGCATTTCGGCAAAGTGACCGGGCCGGGCGATTCCGGAAACTGCGAGAACGTGCCTGCCTCTCAGACCTCTCAGGTCTTCCTCGGCGCCCGAAGGGTCGATGAGCGAGCAGGGAACGAGCTCGGCAGACATTTCCGAGAGCCCCGCCCCTTTCGTGTGGACCACAATGTCGGCCCGCGCGAGCGAGCCTGCGGGCTCTCTGAGCCTGCCCAGGGGAAGAAGGGCGTCCGATCGGGCGTCTCCGGCTACGAGCACGATATCCAGATTGCGGTGGATCCGCCGGTGCTGGAATCCGTCGTCTAAGAGCACGAGATCGGAGAAAAGCTCATCGCGGGCGAGGAGCGCGCCTCTGACCCTATCGGGCGCCTTGACCACGGGCGCCCCGGACACCCGGGCCATGAGCAGGGCCTCGTCGCCCACCTCACAGGCCTGGTGGTCAGGCCTTACGAGCACCGCTCCCTTGAGCCTGCCCCGGTATCCCCTGGTCACGATCGCGGGCTTGAGGCCCCGGGATGAGAGCTCCCGGGCCAGGGCAATGGTCATGGGTGTCTTGCCGGTGCCGCCCGCCTCGATGTTCCCGATGCTCACCACCGGGATGCCGGTCTGGTGAATGGTGAAAACACCGGCGTCGTAGCAGAGGTTCCTGGCCGCAATCACGGAGCCGTAGACACGGGAGAGGGCCTTACGTATGATCGAACTGGATGGTGTAGAGCCTGGCATAGTACCCGTTCTTCTCCATGAGCTCCTGGTGGGAGCCCTCCTCTACGATCTCGCCTTTGTTCAGCACGATGATATGATCCGCGCGGATGATGGTCGAGAGCCGGTGGGCGATGATGAGCGTGGTCCGGTCCTTCATGAGCCTCTCCAGGGCCGCCTGCACCTCGCGCTCTGATTCGGTGTCGAGCGCGGAGGTTGCCTCGTCCAGGATGAGGATGGGGGCGTCCTTGATGATGGCCCGGGCGATGCAGATCCGCTGGCGCTGTCCGCCGGAGAGGCGCACGCCGCTCTCGCCCACCACCGTGTCGTACGTATGGGGCATCTGCATGATGAAATCGTGCGCCCGGGCCGCCCGGGCTGCCTCCTGGATGCTCTCCTGGGTGGCGTTCTCGGTCCCGTAGGCAATGTTGGCCCTGATGGTGTCGTTGAAGAGCACCATCTCCTGGGTCACCATGGCGATGTTTCTGCGCAGCGACTTCATGGTCACGTCCCGGATATCGCGGCCGCCCACGACGATCCGGCCCGAGCTCACCTCGAAGAGCCTGGGCAGGAGGTTGGCGATGGTGGTCTTGCCCGAACCGGATTCGCCCACCAGGGCCACGCGCTGTCCCCGCCGTGCCGTGAAGCTCACCCCGGTCAGCGCGTACTCGTCTCCCGTATAGGTGAAGGAGACGTCGTGGAACGCGAACTCGCCGTCCACCCTGCCCAGATCCTCGGCGCCGGCCTTGTCCCCGATCTCGGGTGTGGTGTCCAGGACGTTGAAAATCCTCTTGGCCGCAGCAATCCCCTCCTGGACCTCGATATTGACGGTGTTGAGCTTTCGTATGGGGGAGTAGAGCATGCCCATTGCCAGGATAAAGGACGCGAAGTCGCCCGCCGACAGGCTGCCCTCCACGACCTGCATGCCGCCGTACCAGAGGATGAAGGCGCCCGCGAGACCGGCGATCAGCTCCATGAGCGGGCTCGACAGGGCCCTGACCGCGATCCGCTTCATCCAGTTGCGGTAGTAGCGGCGGTTTTCGGTCGAGAAACGCTCTTT
>JALNWY010000178.1 GCA_023230665.1 Deltaproteobacteria bacterium | reverse complement strand
CGGTAAGCATCCAGCAGCAAAATAGAGGTGGTGAGCCCTGCAGGCCCCGCGATGAGCGGGACCCCGGGCCGGACCGCGCCCAGATTTCTCCTGTCGGCCTCGTTCTCGGATTTTCCCGGGGTAATTACATCGCTCAGGGTGATGACGAGTATCAGGAGACCAGCCGCCACCATGAACTCCGCGATCGTGATACCCAGAAGGCGAAGCAACTCCCGCCCGCCGAAGAGAAAAAGGATGGCCACCGTACCGGCGGTCAGGACTGATTCGGGGAAATTGAAATCAACAGATGCTGTTCTTCTCTGATGCACAGGGTCCTTGTTTTCTATGGACCCGCTGTGCTGCCCCTTGCAGACCCTGATTCAAGGCCTTAGTATCTATGAAGGGATAACCGGATGGAGGAAGAGCGGTCCATGGCAAAGGATTACTACCGGATCCTGGGGGTTCCCAGAGACGCCACTGCAAAGCAGATCAAGGAGGCATATCGCAAGCTCTCCAGAAAGTGGCATCCCGACATCAACCCGGGTGACAAGGAGGCTGAAGAGAAGTTCAAGGAAATCAGCAGCGCCTATAATGTCCTGGGCAGCGAGGACAGGCGCAGGCTGTACGACGAATTCGGGGAACAGGCGCTCCATCCGGGGTTCGACGAGCAGCATGCCCGACAGTACCAGCAGTGGTCCGCGGGCGCGCAGCCTGGAGCCGGCCCGGGGCCGCAGCCCGGTGGAGAGTGGTCGACCGAGGATCTCGGCCGCTTCCGGAGCTATGAGGATATATTCGGGAACATATTCGAATTCGGTTTCGGCCAGGAAGGACAGACCTTTCGCGAACAGGCCCAGGGAAGAGACCTGGAATATGAGATGAGCATTGATCTCATCCCGGCGCTCAAGGGGTTCGAGACCGAGATAGCCATGGACAAGACCCAGGTCTGCCCCACCTGCCAGGGGAGCGGGATCAATCCCCAGGCCGGTACGTCCACGTGCACGGTATGCGGCGGGACCGGCCGGGTGAGCGTGGCCAGAGGCCCCATGCAGTTCACCAAGACCTGTCCCCACTGCCGGGGCACGGGCAAGATGGGGAAGCCCTGCCCCACCTGTGCGGGCCAGGGCACGGTGTCAGGGGTGGAGCGGATCAAGGTCGCCATACCCCCGGGTGTCAGGGAAGGCTCGCGGGTCAGGGTCGCCGGCAAGGGAGAGCCTGCCGGCAGGGGCGGCACCCCAGGAGATCTCTACCTTATCATCCATGTCCGGGACCACCCGTTTCTCAGACGCGAGGGCGACGATCTCGCCATGGATGTCCCGGTCACGGTGCGCGAGGCCATGGCGGGCGGAACCATTACCGTGCCGACCGTGGACGGCCGGATCAAGGTCAAGGTGCCTCCCGGGAGCCAGAGCGGCCAGATCCTCAAGGTCAGAGGAAAAGGCGCATCAGACCCGAAGACCAAACAACACGGCGATCTCCTGATACGCCTGGTGGTCAAGGTGCCCAGGACTGATGACCGGGAGGCCCTGGACGCGGCTGAAAAAATCGACCGGCTCTACTCCGGGGACTTAAGAGAGGGTTTGAGGCTTTAGTCCTCCGTGTCAACATCCCTTCCGCCTGACCGAACTGCCCACCTGGCTTCAAGACAGTATGCTCGCGAGAAAGGATCACGTGCATTCCGGAAGACTCTCGGTCCAATGAGAAGGAAACTATCCAGATAATGAAAAATAATGGAGAGTGAATTACTGTCGCTTTTAGGCGATAGTAATTCATTCTTGTGTTGCATTTCAAACTTTTCTGCTGATATATTCATTCATCGGCATGGGCACATCGTTTACACAGGCAGAACCGGTTCCGGCAGATCGCTCCATTGTTGTTCTCCGTTTTTTAAAGACCTGCTCTAGAGTTGCCTGCATTTTGTTTGGGCTGGGCTCTGATCTGAACAGAGTGCTGACTCGGGGAATAGCTGGATGACAATAAAACAGGAGATACAGCACATACATCAGCCCGTGGGGAATGTCGCGCGAAAGGATTTTACCCGGCTGAGGAAAGACCTCACCGTGCAGCAGGCCCTGGAGGCCATCCGCGGAGAGGAACTGGGCGAGAAGATCGTCTACTTTTACGTGGTTGATGAAAACGGCGTTCTGGTCGGGGTCCTGCCCACCCGGAGGCTGCTCGGCGCACAGCCTGATCAGAGGCTCTCCGATCTCATGGTCACCAATGTGGTGACTGTTCCGGAAACCGCGACCGTGCTGGATGTATGCGAGCTGTTCGTGATGCACAAATTCCTGGCGTTTCCGATTGTGGACGACCGGCACAGGATCACGGGAATCGTGGATGTGGGGTTCTTCACCGAGGAGGTCTTCGATATCGCAGAGAGAGAGCACCTGGACGAGCTGTTCGAAACCATTGGATTCCATATCTCCCAGGTCAAGGACGCGACCCCGGTGCGTGCGTTCCGCTTCCGGTTTCCGTGGCTCATCGCCACCATCACAGGGGGCTCCATCGCCGCGCTGCTGGCAGGTTTCTTCGAGATGACCATTGCCCGGAGCATCATCCTGGCGTTCTTCCTGACACTGGTGCTGGGCCTGGGCGAGGGCGTAGCCACGCAGTCCATGACAGTCACGATCCAGAAACTGCGCCATACGGAGCCGACAATCGCTTGGTATTACCGGATGTTCCTGTACGAGTTCGGCACGGCCTTTTTGCTGGGCGCTGCAAGCGGAACGATCGTGGGGCTCATCATCCTGCTGTGGGACGGGGCGTTTCTCGCCGCCTTTTCGGTGGGAGCGAGCATCCTGCTGGCGATCTGCTCCGCGTGCATCCTGGGGTTGAGCGTGCCGACCATCCTGCACTGGCTCAATCTCGATCCCAAGATATCCGCAGGCCCGGTCACCCTCGCGCTGGCGGATATCTTCACCCTGATGTTCTATTTCGGGGTCGCGACCCTGCTCCTGTAGACACCTTCAAAGGCAGGGGCCGGGAGACGATGCACACGGCATTCCAGACCTCCCTGCCCTTTTGATCCCCCTGATCAACATGAGAGCGTGTTTCCCGGCCCTGACCACAGACCCTGTCACGGTCTTTGAACAAGCCTCTTCTGCAGCTCCCGGGCCAGGTCTTCGAGAATATCGTCGAACTGCATTCTCATGTCGATCATGTTCTGTCGCATCCGAAGGATAACCTCAACCCCGGGGAGGTTTATGTCCATCTCCTCCATGAGAACCCTGGCGACCCGGATCTTGTCGATCTCCCGGCTCGAAAGCAGCCTCTCCCTTCCGGTTTCATCCGTGGTCAGGGTGATGATATCCTCCTGCTCAAGCGTGGTAACGAGCCCTTGATCGATGTGCAGGATCTCGATCACTTCTTTGAGGGTCCAGACATCTTTTTTCATGCGCTTTGCTCCTGTCAGGGCACTTTTAAGGAAAACCTTTATGCGGCCCGCCTCTTTGATTCTCTTCCTTTTTCACGCGGCATCATCGCTCTCCCCGGCATGGGACTAGACGGGACGCTGCATCTGCTGAAGACAGGTGCACCATGAGGATTATAGTAGAGGGGGGACTGCAGGTGTCAAACCGGATCGCACCGGGCCGAACTCTTGCCGGCCGGCGCATGAAGAGAAGAGGCCTCTGCCTATTCTGCGGCCGCCTTGCGCAGCGCGCCCGATATCATGGGCCAGTTGCCGCTGGTGACCATATACCGGGAAAGCTCGTATGGGTCCGGGTTCGAGCCCAGGGGGACGAGAACCCGGCCCCACCGGATGGTGAACGCACACTCGTAGCCCGTCTCCCTGAGCAGCTTCTTTGCGGCCTCTGAAGCGGCGCCGCTCGGATAGACGAACGAGGTCACCTTCACGCCCAGTCTGTCCTCCAGGGTCTGCTTTGAGAGCACGATCTCTTTGATAAAGGCCCGGCTGTCTTCTTCGTAAAACTTCTGGCTTAGGAGCAGGTGATAGTACCCGTGCCCGGCGATGCCGCAGCCGGCCCGGGAGAGCTCTGTGAGCTGCTCCCAGGTAAGCGCATAGGACTTTTTTCCGATCACGTTCGGGTAGATGCCCAGAACAGGCCTGATGCCCCGCGGCTCGAACACCTGGCGATAGGCCTGGTACACGCTCTGGTTACCGTCGTCTATGACAACGAGCACGTTCTTTGTGCCTGCAACCCTGCCTTCGAGCAGATCGGCATAGGTCACAAAGCAGAAACCCCTGCCCGCGAGCTCGTCCATCTGCGAGCCCAGGTCTTGGAGAGAGACGTCGTATTCGAACCGTCCGTTGCCGTGGAATGAGTGGTAGCACAGGACAAAGACCTGGTCCGCGGCCGCGCGGGCCTCGCCCCACCCGGCCACGCCCAGGAAAATCATCAGCATCACGGCCCACAAACACCTGCGCGATCCCTCCTTTTGCGGAGAAAGCCCGGCCCGGGGCTCCCGGAGGACCATGAAGAGGAGAAAGAATGAGAGCACGAGGAAAGAGCAGTCCCTGCACAAGGTCAACAGGTTCATGCCGCCTTTTGCCGGGGATGCGGTAAAGCACCCGCAGGCGATGTCGAGGCCCCGGGCCATGCTGAAGGTGACGGCTCCGGTGAATATGACCAGCAACCCGCAGACCGCGAGCGCAGCGCCCGGGGTCCAGACGTTCAGGAGCAGCAGGGTCCCGGCGATGAGCTCTATCCAGGGCAGGACAAGCGCGGTGAAGTTCACGAGGTCTGCCGGCAGAATCCGGTAGTTGTTAACCGCCAAGGCAAAGGCTATGGGATCGAGAATCTTGTGCATGCTTGCATAGACGAATGTGAGCCCGAGTATCACCCGGACGATGTGGTATGCGGCGAACAGGTGCCTGCCTTGCCTGCCCGGACCGGGAAAGGCTCCCGGCCGGCTGTGGCGCGGTCCGCTCAGGGCCCGGCTGCGGGAGGTCCCACAGAATGTGTCCCGGCGCCCGGTCTCTTTCTTCTGAATCCGGCAATCAGGGTCGTGCAGCATATGTTCCATGATCGCTCCTTTTATTTGTCATCGGGCACAGGCACAGGCCCCTGCACAACAGGCAGGCCGTGCTCCTTCCAGAGAGACCATCCGTTCACGAGCACCCTGACATCCGAGAAGCCGAACTCTCGGAGCATGTATGCGAGATCGTGACTCAGGGTACAGTACGGACCGTCACAGTAGGTAATGATGGGCGTGCCCGGATCGGTGTCAGCAATCGCCTCAAGGATATGCGCATCGGCCTGGCCGAAAGGGAGGCTGCGCGCGCCCCGGATATGCCCGCGTTCGTATTCGTCCTTGGGGCGCGCATCCAGAAAGACCGCACTCCCTCCATGGAACAGCCGCACCGCCTCCTCGAGACCGACATCCGTCCGGTTGCCCTGGCCATCCGTCATCTGCACCTCCAGGGGCCAGTCCTGGACGAGCGGTATGCGGTCGCTGCGCAAGGCGTTCACCCCGACCCCCAGACCGGCGGACAGGACCAGGATCAGCGTGGCCTGCAGCAGGGCCTTGCGCACGGAGCTGCGTACGATAATGCCCGCAGACGAGAGATTCATGGTTTCTTTTCCCTTCCCCTCAGTGGATCGCCTCGGGTTCATTCTATTATATCAGCTTGCTGAAACGATACGAGAACAAAATGTCTCATGTAATGGCTCATGCCTCATCACGACTTTTTCATCGCCGTGATGAGGCCGACCTGATCTGCTGCGAGGAAAGAGTCGAACCCACCGCCACAGCCCAGATCCGCCACCCGCCCTCCTGGCTTGAGAGCAGCTATGGCCTGGGGATTTCCGCAGCCGGGTCCCAGGCCCGAGCCTTCGGGGGCGTGAGAAATCTCCCGGCTCGAATATCCCAGCCTCTCCGAGATACCCGACACAATCTCCGGTTCACAGCACGCTCCGTCTGAGCAGCAGGAGCCGCCCGAGCCGGCGATCCGGGGATAGCTCTCTCACGAGCTGCCCAGACACCTTATCCGAGCATATCCTTGATATCATTGACTGACGGCACCTTGCCCATGACCTTCACCTCGCCGTCGACTGCCAGGGCCGGGGTGATCATGACACCGAACTTCATGATCTCGTTGATGTCCGAGATTTTTTCAACCTCGACCGGCACACCCATCTCACGGGCCGCTGCCTCTGCATGATCCGCCAGCTTTTTGCACTTGGCGCACCCTGTTCCGAGTATCTGTATCTTCATGCCTTTCTCT
>JALNWY010000177.1 GCA_023230665.1 Deltaproteobacteria bacterium | reverse complement strand
TGATGATCCTCCGGTGGTCTTCTGAGGGTCGCCCCGTTGCCCGCTTCCTCGGTGGTAGCAAAGGCTCCAACTGCTTCCATTGCTCGTCTGTTAGTTCGTGTCGCCTGACCATCCATATTTTGATGATCCTTCCATCAAAACGATTTGCGTACAGCACCTAGGGTAGACAACAAAGGTCTACTCTAAATGGTTAATGAAAGTGTCTCATCATCATTGACAAGTTCCGTGATCGCAAGTTGCCACTGGTGACGACAAAGGACATAGAAAAAGAAATCGTTGAATGGAAGGGATTAGGTGTCATTAATCCTTTCTCAGATAATGGCTCTCTTGTTAACCTCTCTGAATACCCCAAGCTTGATAAGTATCTTGAAGAACACGCCAGCGCAATCCGTAAGAGGAATTGTGCAAAAAAATACCCAAAATCATGGTACCGAACCATAGATCGCATTTACCCGGATCTCACTAAACGCCCCAAGCTTCTCATTCCGGATATAAAAGGTGAAGCTCACATTGCCTACGAAGACGGGCATTTCTATCCGCATCATAACTTGTACTATATCACTTCAGAAGAATGGGATCTTAGATCTCTTCAAGCTGTCCTTAGATCCGGAATAGCAAAGCTCTTCGTATCGATATACTCAACTCAAATGCGTGGGGGTTACCTCCGTTTTCAAGCTCAATACCTACGACGAATAAGGCTTCCCCGCTGGAAGGATGTTCCAAGTGCTCTTCGCAAAGCACTTGGGGATGCTGCCATTGCAGGGGATGTCGAAGCCTGCAATAATGCTGCATTCGATTTATATCAGCTTACAGCAAAGGAAAGAGCTGTAATACAAAAAACGACAAATAGGACAACTCATGAGCATAGACCTGGCTGATTATCAAACGAAGGCGAGGGAAGCTGTAAAGGCTTTTTGGGGAAATCGTGAAGCTGCTCGTCAGAAGCAGATAGAGAGCGGCAAAGCCGACCAGGGTGAACGGGCAGGGGTTACTGCCGGTAAGAACATGGATGGATTCCTGGCTTTGATAAAGGATGTAATACACCATGAAGCGCTCGTACCTGGCGGGGATGAGGAAAGCGGCACCTACGATGGCGATCTAGGGACAGGTGTGTCCGGCGTATGGATATACCGCCGAACTCGAGGAGAATGGGGATGGTTTTGGCAGAAAAATGAGCCGCTAGACTTGATATTTTGATGAAAAATACCAGAGAGCCCCAGATAAACGCTTTTTGCCG
This sequence comes from Deltaproteobacteria bacterium, assembly GCA_023230665.1. GTDB lineage: Bacteria > Desulfobacterota > Desulfomonilia > UBA1062 > UBA1062 > Phosphitivorax. The sequence continues at coordinate 4,948 of JALNWY010000177.1, read as the reverse complement.
GATTACGCAAAGGTCTATCCCGGAGCATCGTAACGATGTATTGATTTAACTATTCAATATGTTGAGATTTATTTACTATAGCTATCGAATTTACCCTCGTTATGACTATGATGCATAACGAGGTCGAGTTATTACTTAAGCCTCCAATAATATTGTTAGAATGATACTTCTCGTTGTGACCATCCGGGAATCCAGGAAGAGAATGTAGGTGGGCATGCTGCAGGATCTGCGGTTCAGGGCAAGGATATTTTCTTTCAATAACCATTTTTTCGGCCAAAACGAGAAAGGATCATCACTCTGCCATGGGTTTCATGGAGCAGGCGCCTGGCTCTATAAGCGCACCGATACTTTTCGGTACAGGTATGAATCCCTGACCGGCTGCAAGAGGAAATAAAGGTGATGTTTCCTAGGCGTTGCGGTTTGGGATATCAGTTTGAGTTGACCAGGAGCTTCTTCTTAAACGGCAGGATGGAGTACCGATACATGAGCGTGTCATACACGCCCCTATATCAACGTCTTAACGGTCAGTTGGAGCGATTGGCTTCTACATTGACATGGTATATTAACTATGCAATAGTTCAATGAATAGATGAACTTCATCGTATAGGATAGATCATGAATGAACCTTCTGGGCTGGGGAAAACCGATAGAGCACGGCTGGCCGCTCTTATCCGTGGCACCAAGGGCACTATTTCTGTAGCAGAAGCGTCCGACATTCTCAAGGTAGGAGCGAAAGATGCATCAAAGATGCTCTCCCGGTGGGCGAAAAAGGGATGGGTCTCCAGAGTAAAGCGAGGCCTATACGTTACCGTACCCATAGAATCGCATACAGCAGATGTCCCCCTTGAGGATCCGTGGATTGTAGCAGAGCGTCTTTTCTCGCCCTGCTACATAGGGGGATGGAGCGCAGCAGAGCACTGGGGATTGACGGAGCAGATCTTCAGAGCCATCCTTATCATGACTACACAATCGCCGAGGGACCGCAGGCAAGGGTTCAAAGGCACGTCCTATGTGCTCCGTACCGTATCCCCTTCAGCTATGTTCGGGCTGAAAACCGTCTGGCGCGGCTCCATCAAAGTGTCTGTATCCGATCCTTCTCGGACCATCCTAGACATGGTCCATATCCCTAAGCTGGGAGGGGGAATCCGATCGGTCATGGACATGCTTTCAGCCTACATGAAATCCGATCACAAAGACCTCAGTCTCATCATCAGCTATGGAGAAAAACTGGGGAATGGTGCAGTGTTCAAACGCCTCGGATTTATCCTTGAGCATAATTATCCAGAGGAGAAAATTGCCATAGAGGCTTGTAGGGCCATGCTCACAAAGGGAAATGCACGGCTCGATCCTAGTCTAGAGACAAACCGTTTGATCAGGCGATGGCATCTCTGGGTTCCGCAAAGACTTGTAGAGGGCAACAGGGAATGATCAGCCGTCAGGAGGTCATGTCCTTTTCACGTGAGTTTGGGCTTGTAGCCAATGTCATTGAGAAAGATTTCGTGCTAGGATGGCTCTTGGCAGGCATTGAAGCCTATCCCGAGATAAATAAACATTTTGTATTCAAGGGCGGGACCTGCTTAAAGAAATGTTATTTCGAAACATATCGATTTTCCGAAGACCTGGATTTTACTGTGGTGGATACAGCATATCTCGACCCACTATTACTAACAAAAGCCTTCAGAGAGATAGCTTCATGGATATATGAAAACTCCGGAATTGAAATTCCGGCCGAGATGATCCGTTTCGATGCATATGAAAATCCGCGAGGTATGGTCTCGGTGCAGGGCAAATTAGCATATCGGGGACCGTTGCAACCTAGAGGAGATCTTCCCCGCATCAAGCTCGATCTGACGAATGACGAGGTTTTGGTACTCCCCGCGATCGTCCAGGAAATTCACCACCCGTATTCTGATAGGCCGGACAATGGTATCAGTGCTCAATGCTACTGTTTCGAGGAGGTATTTGCAGAAAAGATCAGGGCACTAGCTGAAAGGGAGAGGCCAAGGGATCTCTATGATGTAGTGAACCTGTATCGCCATGAGGATCTCCGGCCGGACCTGAAAATCCTGATGGAAGTGCTGGAAGAAAAGTGCCGGTTCAAGGGGATACCGGTTCCAACACTGGAAATGCTTGAATCGAAACCCGAGCGCAGAGAGCTGGAAGCGGAATGGAATAACATGCTCGCCCACCAGCTACCAGCCCTGCCACCCTTTATGGAATTCTGGAAAGAGCTTTCCGGAATATTCGCCTGGCTTCAGGGAATAGGAGAAAAGCCGGTACAGGAAAAGATGCCGGTCATGGGTCAGCAGATAGATACAACATGGAGTATTCCGGCTCAGGCTCAGGTATGGAGTGCTGCTATATCACTTGAAGTGGTCAGATTTGCTGGCGCCAACCGCCTTCTCGTGAATTTAGGCTATCAGAATAAACACCGCCTGATTGAGCCCTATGCCCTGCGCAAGACAAAAGATGGTAACATTCTACTCTATGCGGTCAAGCACGGTACAGGTGAACCGAGGTCGTACCGAGTGGACCGAATACAATCAGCTGAGGCCACTAATCAATCCTTTACACCGAGATACGCAATAGAGCTAAATGTAACAGGCCCCTGAGTTCGTGGCTCACCCGTTTCTGGCCAAGGGCCGGGTTTTCGAGGGTGAGGTCCAGGATTGCTTCTTCGACATCTTCAGGGATGCGGTTCTTGAGGTTCGGCATGCGTTTGCTCTTCTCTGTAAGGGTTTCAATGCCTCCATCCTCATACGCATTCTTCACCCGGTAAAACGTGTTGTCTCTGGGAATGTTAAAGGGTACCAGAAATAGGAAAGTGAACGGGTACCAGGGAGCTGGTCTTTAGGTTTTTTCAGTATTCAGGTTTAAAAGGTTTTTCAAAGGGGTCGAGGGGGAATGTGTCCCCCTCGAAGTAGTCAGCCGCCCCGAAGTAGTTTCCGAGGAGCACTTCATGGAGTGCAGAGACGGAAGCATGAGGGGGCATGATGCGAAGGCTTAAAGATATGATGGACATGGTGGCGCTTAAACGGCAGGGGTTATCGGAGAGGCAGATAGCCAGGCGACTGGGGATGTCCCGGAAGACGGTGCACAAGTACCTCGAGGATCCCGGGGCGATCGAGCGTGGACGGCGGCCGGTTGAGAGGGAGAGCAAGCTCGACCCGTATGAGGGGAACCTCCGTGCCTGGCTGAAGGAAGATCCGGAATACAAGGCGACGTGGATATACGACCACCTCAGGCCGATGGGATACGCCGGCGGGTATGATCTGGTGAAGGTGAAGGTCCACGAGCTCAAGGAGGAATCGCAGCGTATCGCGTACATGCGGTTCGAGACAGAGCCGGGCGGACAAGCGCAGGTGGACTTCGGGGAGTTCCAGGTGGTGCGGGAGGACGGCACGGTGGGGAAGTACTACCTGTTCTCCATGATCCTGGGATACTCTCGGAAGATCTATGCCGAGTTCATCGAGCACTGTGACCTGCCCACTTTTTTGGATTGCCATATCCGGGCATTTGCCTTCTTTGGAGGAGTTCCCGGAGAGATCCTCTACGATAGGATGAGGAACGTCTATATCGGCAGGGTTGCCGGCAAGTCCATGTTCAACGCGACGGTCCAGGGCTTTGCCGTGCATTACGGGTTTACGCCCAGGGTGGCGCCGGCCTATGCCGCCTGGGTGAAGGGCAAGGTAGAGCGGCCGTTTGCGTTCATCCGGGAAGGGTTCTGGAGGGGCTACGGGTTCACCTGCATCGAGACCGCCAACAGGGATCTGCGCGAATGGCTGGCGATGAAAGACGAGCGGGTGCATGGCACGACCCACGAGGTGGTGCGGGTGCGATTTGAGCGGGAGCTGCCATACCTTCAGCCTATGCCGCTACGCCCGTTCGACACCTCATGCCGGGTGTACCGGAAGGTGCACAAGGACTGCACAGTACGCTTTGAGGGCAACAGCTACGTTGTTGCCCATACCCTGGTAGGCAAATCGATTGTGCTGAGGGTGAAGGATAACATCATACGGGTGTTTGCCGACAACCTGCATATCGTCACCTACGAGATCCCTGAAGGCAGAGGCCACCTGGTGCAGGATAAGCGCTTCTATGAGGCCTTGCGCAAAGACCGGCTGATGAATGCCCGGAAGTATCATCATGGCAGGCCTGCAAAGGGGCGGGCAAAATTGACCATCTCGCCGGTCAAACCCCGGTATGACATGGACGTACAGATCAGACCGATATCCGACTACGATCATGCAGTGGAGTGTACCCTATGAGTGATACCCTGGTGTTTGAAAGAATCGAGTCAAACCTCACGCGCTTGAGGCTTCCCAGGATCCGGGAGATCCTCGATGGAGTGATTCATGCGGCAGAGCAGCAGGGCAAGAGCTATCTGTCCTTTCTCGACGACCTGCTGGAAGAGGAAGTGGCCCAGAAGGAACAGCGCCGGGTGGAGACCACCTTGAAGATCTCAGGGCTACCCTTCATCAAGTCCATCGACGAGTTCGACTTTACCTTCCAGCCAGGCCTCGACCGGCAGAAAGTGATGTCGCTCTTCGACCTGACCTTTATCCGGCAAAAAGGCAATGTAATCTTTCTTGGCCCACCGGGGGTGGGCAAGACCCACTTGGCAGTGGCTTTAGCGGTGAAGGCCTGCCAGTCGGGGTTGAGCATATACTTCACCACTATGGAGGACCTTATCAGGAAGCTCAAAAGAGATCATGAGACGGGCCGCTCCGGGAGAGGGAGGAGCTATTACAAATCGGCGCTGGTGGTCGTTGACGAGGTGGGCTATACGCCCATCGACCGGCAGGAATGCAATCTGTTCTACCGCTTCGTCGCCAACCGCTACGAGAAAACGAGCACCATTCTCACATCGAACAAGGCGTTCACGGACTGGTCTGAGCTCTTCCATGATCAGGTCATCGTCACGGCGATCCTTGATCGTCTGCTGCAT
>JALNWY010000176.1 GCA_023230665.1 Deltaproteobacteria bacterium | reverse complement strand
TATCAACATCGAGTCCATCCCCAAAGACGACGACACGCTGTCTCTTCTGGTGGATGTGGAAGAAACGACCACCGGGGCGTTTTCCTTCGGGGTGGCCTATTCCAGCGTGGACAAGCTCCTGGGTACCCTGCAGCTCAGCGAGAACAACATCATGGGACTCGGGCTCAAAACCAGGTTCAACGTGGAGTACGGCGGCAGGAAGCAGAGCTACAGCGTGGACATGGAGGAGCCCTGGCTGTTCGATTACCCGGTTTCGCTGGGCACCCGGCTATTCAACACCGAACGGGAATATACCTATTATACCAAAAAGTACCGGGGCGGCAACGTCCGGCTGAGTTTCCCCCTCTTCGAGGATGTCAGGCACTCGATCATCTATGCCTATACCGACGTGGTGGGTCTGACAGACATCGATCCCGCCTACCGCGACATACTCAGCGAGAAAGAGATCGACGGCTACGCCATCAGCAGCGTCACCAACACGATCTACCGCGACACCACCAACGACTACTTCCGGCCTACGAGAGGCTCGGACACCGCCTTTTCGGTGGAGTATGCCGGTCTGGGAGGCGACTATCATTTCACCCGCACCACTGCGCGGTATGCCCAGTTTTTCCCCCTGTGGAAGGATAAACTGGCCTTGATGTTCAAATTCAGATGGGGTACCATCAATCCCGCAAAGGGCGATGACCTTCCGGAGGATGAACTCTTTACCCTGGGGGGATTGAATAGTGTTCGGGGTTTCAAGTATGGAGAGATCGGGCCGCGGGATTCCGCGGGCAATGTCATCGGGGGGCAGCGCATGTTCGTCTTCAACACCGAGCTCACCTTCCCCATCTGGGAGGTGCCCGGGCTCTACGGTGTGCTCTTCTTCGATCAAGGCAATGCATACGACCGGCGCATCGACCTGTCCAACCTCAAGCGCTCCTACGGCGGCGGCATCCGGTGGGTCACGCCCATGGGGCCTTTGCGCCTGGAGTATGGAAAGGTCATCGATCCGGAAGAATTCGAGTCGGACAGCAGGTGGGATTTTTCCATCGGCACGTTTTTCTAGGGTAAATCCAGGAGGAATACGGGTATGAAACGTTTTATGCCACTGGCAGCAGCACTGATCGCATTCTTTGCACTCTCGCTTCCCTCTCATGCAGCGGATCTCAAGATCTACTACATGGATTCCCAGAGGATCCTCACCGATTCCCTGGCAGGCAAGGACGCATACAAGCAGCTCGAGGTCCTGAAAGACGACCGGCAGCAGGAGATCGACAAGATGCAGGCAGGCCTCAAGAAAATGACCGACGAGATGGCGGCCAAGGGCCTCTCCATGAACGAGTCGGCCAGGCTCGATCTGCAAAACAACTATGACAACGAGCTCAAGAAGTACAACCGCTTCGTCAAGGACGCCCAGGAGGAGCTCAGAAAAAAGGAGCTCACCCTGATCAAACCCATCAGCAACGAGGTGAGCGCCATCATCGACGAATACGGCGACCAGCACAATATCGACATCATCCTCGACCGGAGAGACCCGGGCATTATCTACACCTCTGAGAAGCTCGACATCACCGACGTCATCCTCGAGCTCTACGACAAGAAGTACAAGGAGATCGCGGGGAAGAAGAAGTAGCCCATGCTCCTGACCGAGATCGCACGGCATATCGGCGGTGTCCTGAAAGGGCCGGACAGGGACATATCCGGGGCCTCCACCATCGAAGAAGCAACGTCTGACGACATCACCTTTCTGGCGAACCCGAAGTACCGGGACAAGGCGGGCTCCAGTGACGCAGGGGCCATGATCGTGGGAGAGGACCTCGAGCTTCCCATGCCCCGGATCGTCGCGGCAAACCCGTACCTGAGCTTTGCCCGGGTCCTGGAGCTTCTCTACCCCGCCAAGGTTCACCGGCCCGGCATATCCGACATGGCCTTCGTGCACCCCGACGCGCAGGTAGACCCCGCTGCCGCGGTCTATCCCTTTGTCTTCATCGGCGAGAAGGCCCGGGTGGCAAAGCACTGCGTGATCCACCCGGGGTGCGTGATCGGAGACGAGGCATCCATCGAGGAATCAACCGTTCTCCATCCCAATGTGGTGGTCTACGAGAAGTGCCGGATCGGCAGACACTGCATCATCCATTCAGGCGTGGTGATCGGCTCCGACGGGTTCGGGTTTGTCTGGGACGGCGAGAAGCATTTCAAGATCCCCCAGAAGGGCATCGTGATCATCGGGGATCACGTGGAGATCGGGAGCAACTGCACCATCGACCGGGCAGCGCTCACGAGCACCCGGATCGGCTCTGACGTGAAGATGGACAATCTCGTGCAGATCGGCCACAACGTGGTGGTGGGTGATCACTGTATCATCGTGGCCCAGTCGGGTGTGGCGGGCAGCTCCCGTATCGGCGATTTCGTGACCCTGGCCGCCCAGTCCGGGGTGGCAGGCCACATCACCATAGGCAACGGATCCACGGCAGCGGCCCGTGCCGGGATCGTCTCGGATCTGCCCGCGGGCAGGGTGGTCTCGGGCTTCCCGGCCATGGACCACCGGCAGTGGCTCAGGGTCCAGAAGGTGTACAAGGACCTCCCCCAACTCCTGAAACGCATCCGGGAACTGGAAAGGAGGCTCGACTCCCTTGAGCAGGATTGACCCCACTGCGCGCATCGCGCCGGACGCCCTCATCGCAGACGGAGTGGAGATCGGGGCGTACGCGACCATTGAATCGAACGTGATCATCGGGCCCGGCACAAAGGTGGGACCCTACTGCATGATCCAGGGCCCCACCACCATCGGCGCAGGCTGCGATATAACGGGTTACGCAAGCATCGGCACACCCCCCCAGGACCATTCCTACAAAGGCGAGGACACCCGGCTTGAGATCGGCGATCACAACACCATCCGGGAATTCGTCACCATCAACCGGGGAACCACGAAGGACACGGGGGTGACCACCATCGGCAATCACAACCTCATCATGGCCTACTGCCACGTGGCCCACGACTGCGTTCTGGGCAGCCACGTGGTCATGGGCAACCTGGCCACGCTCGCGGGCCATGTAGAGATACACGATCACGCCATCGTGGGCGGCCTCTCCGCAGTCCACCAGTTTACCCGGATCGGAGAGCGCTGCATCATCGGCGGAGGCTCCATGGTGAGTCTCGATATCCTCCCCTATGCCAAGGCATCGGGCGACCGGGCAAAGCTCTTCGGCGTGAATACCATCGGGCTCAAGCGGGGCGGCTTCAGCCCGGAGCAGATCAAGGCGGTCGAGAAGGCCTATCGCATCCTGCTCAAGCAGAAGCTCCTGCTCAAGGACGCCATCGAGATTCTTGATCAGGAGTTTGGAGACGACGGGACTATCGGCCCTATCGTAAGGTTCCTCAGGTCTTCGCGCAGGGGGATCGCCCGATGAGCAGGGTGCGCGCGGCTGTCATCGGCGTGGGCTACCTGGGGAGGTTCCACGCGCAGAAGTACGCGGCCATGGCTGACGTGGACCTGGTGGGGATCGTGGATACGGATGCCGACCGGGCCCGTGAGATCGCCCGGGAGGTGGGCGCCCGGCCCTTTACCTCGTGCGGAGGCCTGCCGGAGAATATCGATGCGGTGAGCATCGCGGTCCCCACCACGGCCCATGCCGAGGTGGCGATCCCCTTTCTGAAACGCGGGGTGGCGGTGCTTCTGGAAAAGCCCATCTCCGCGCGCCTGGACGAGGCCCGGGCCATCATCGACGCGGCCGCACGGGGCGGCGCGAAGCTTCAGATCGGCCACCTCGAGCGGTTCAACCCGGCGCTGCTCAAGCTCTCGGGCAGTATCAAAAATCCCATGTTCATCGAGGCCCACCGGATCAGCCCGTTCAAGGTACGCGGCGCCGACGTGGACGTGGTCCTGGACATCATGATCCACGACATCGACATCATCCTCTCCCTGGTCGCATCCCCCATCCAGTCACTCGAGGCCGTAGGGGTCCCCGTGCTCACGGACGCGGTGGACATCGCCAACGCCCGTCTCCGCTTCGAGTCGGGGTGCATCGCCAACATCACCGCCAGCCGGGTGAGCGCCGATACCATGCGCAAGATCCGGATGTTCCAGAGCAACGCCTACATCTCCATTGATTTCGCCAAAGCCGCAGTGGATGTCTATACCCTTGAGGAGAACAAACAGATCAGCCACCATCACCTGGCCATGTCCGAGTCCGACGCCCTGGCAGCGGAAATCAGATCGTTTGTCGATGCGGTCAGGGGCCTGGCCGAGGTCAGGGTCGACGGAATCGCGGGGCTGCGCGCCATCGAGGTCGCGCACGCCATCAAGGATTCCATGATCATACCCAAGCAATGACGAGCATATCCGTCTGCATGGTAGCCGGCGAGGCGAGCGCGGACCGGCACGCTGCCGCAGTGATCCGTGAGCTGAAGCACATCGCGCCCAAGGCCAAGATCTTCGGCATGGGAGGCCCTGCCATGGCCGAGGCCGGGATGGAATGCCTCTACGGCATGGATCAGTTCTCGGTCATGGGGTTCTCTGACGTGCTCCCCAGGATCAGGCAGATCCTTTCCGTGTACCGCGGGCTGTGCGCCGAGGTCCGGAAAAGGAAACCTCAGGTGGTGGTACCCGTGGACCTGCCGGACTTCAACATGCGCCTGGCAGGCAGGCTCAAACGCTCGGGGCTGAAAGTCCTCTACTACATCGCGCCCCAGGCCTGGGCCTGGAGGAAATACCGGGCCCGCACCCTGGCCCGGATCACGGACGGCCTCGCGGTCATCTTCCCCTTTGAGGAGGGCTTTTTCTCTTCCTACGGGGTCAATGCCCGCTATGTGGGCCACCCGTTCATGGAGGAGCAGAGTCCCGGTGCCACCAGAGGCACCTGGCCGCCCGGGAGAATCGCCCTGCTGCCGGGCAGCAGGATGCACGAGATACAGACCATCCTGCCCGTCATGATCGAGGCCAAGCGGATCGTGCAGAAAAGGCGCCCGGACATCGCCTGGCACTTGCCGGTCGCGGCCGGGATCGAGAATGCGGCGGTTCAGTCCCTGGCCGATCCCGACATAGAGCTGCTCTCCTCGCTGGCGGCCGCAGACCTGGCCGTGGTCAAGTCCGGAACATCGAGCCTCGAAATGGCGCTCAAGGGGATCCCGGAGGTCATCTGCTACCGGACATCCAGCCTCAACTATTGGCTGGCCCGCACCTTCGTGAAGGTCGATCACATCGGCATGCCCAACATCATCCTGGGAAGGCGGGCGGTCCCCGAGCTCATCCAGGACGATCTCACCCCGGGAAGACTTGCCAGGGAGGTGCTGGAAATTATAGAAGACAGGCAGCGGTACGACCGGATGCAGCAGTCGTTCGAAGAGATGCGAAAGGTTCTCGGCAATGCGAGCCCTTCGAAGGGAGTGGCCACATGGATAGCGGACATGGCAGGGTGAGGCTGACAGACCTCCAGATCTACCGGAGGCTCCTGACCTTTCTCAGGCCCTACTGGCCCAAGCTCATGGTGTCTCTCGTCCTGACCCTTATCACGGCCGGGGCCACCGGGGCGGTTGCCTTCATGTTCAAGTATGTGGTGGACGACATCCTGATCGAGAAGAACGTGATGATGCTCAAGCTCATTCCGTTTGTCGTGGTGGCCATCTATCTGGTCAAGGCCCTGAGCGACTACTTCAGCTACTTCCTCATGGCCGACGTGGGCCAGCGGGTCATCCTCAATGTCCGGGACAAGCTCTACGGGCACATCCAGACCCTGTCCATGCCCTACTTCATCCGCACGCCCACCGGGGTGCTCATCTCGCGCATCACCAACGACGTGAACATGATCCAGTCATCGGTCACCAACGCGGTGACCGAGCTCATCCGCGAATCGCTGAAGCTCCTCGGGCTCGTGGCAGTGGTGTTCTACCGGAGTGTGGAGCTCGCGCTGATCGCCATGGTCGTGTTCCCCCTGGTGGTCTATCCCATCAGCCAGTTCGGCCGGCGGCTCAAGCACTACTCCACCAAGAGCATGGACGTCATGGGCCATGTCATGAGCATTCTGGACGAGGGCATCAGCGGGATCAGGATCGTGAAGGCCTACAACATGGAGGGATATGAAAAAGAGCGTTTCTCGACCGAAAACCGCCGCTACTACCGCAACTGGATGAAGCGGATCGCGGTCAGGGCCCTGTCGAGCCCGCTCATGGAGCTGATCGCCGGTCTCGCGGGCGCCTTCATCCTC
>JALNWY010000175.1 GCA_023230665.1 Deltaproteobacteria bacterium | reverse complement strand
TTTTTTTGTCAGATTGTCAAAGAACAGCAGGCATTATCATCCCGGCGGAGGAATTGTTACCGCCGCAAGGGTCACAAGCCGGTAATTTTTTTTAAACACGGGTACAAATCTGCCAAGATCTATTACCCGTCACGGATTCAGGAAGAATCCTGATTACCCTCATGCTCAGCAAATGTATTTCAACGCCAGGAACAATGCTGTCATATCGAACGGATGTAAGCATATCCAAAAATCTTTGCCAACAATAATAAAACCGGCAGATTTGATAGTTAATTGACATCTGCTGCACTAAACCGTTGATTTTGAATTTTTTTTCGAAACAAACAAATTCCCTGCACCGAGGAAGTGTCTTTTCTCCCTGCAGTTGACAGAGGGACAGAAAGGAGAAGTCACACAAGATAAGCTACTTAAGGACAGCAAATAATTCACGGCTGAGGATTGATGTTAATCAGATAATAAAAGTCCAGGATAATACGCTTCCTGAGCCCTGAAGCCCTCCTCTTTATTCAATCGGATTGTTTCCACCTAAAACGCATTCCAGAGGCAACTGGCCATGGGAGTAAAACCTTTCTCCTGGAGGAGGAGGTCCAGATGGGTGAGCCCAATCGCCGTGATGATGGGATCTGTTTTCTCCAACTCGGCCGGCCGGTTGATCGTAATCAGATATTTTTTGCACTTGTCGCAGAGAAAAGCCTTGTCTTCCTTTTCGGTGTCAACAAAGACGACATCCGTTCCCATCGGACTTTCCTGTTCGCAGTAGGGGCACTTGAGACGGGGATGCACCCACTCATGGCTGCACTGGGAACACTGGAGCCATTTCTCTCCTCTTTCTTTTGTCACAGCCAGCATGGGAAAACTGCCGCAAACAGGGCAATAGCCCTTGCTCCAGGAAAGAGAGGCGATGGCTTCCGCCGCTTCCCGTGCCCGCTTGGCCAGGATTATCCCCGCTGCCATATGAATGAAAACGCCCAATGCCCCGGGATCCATCGGTATTTTCTCCGCCCAGGCCTTGATTTCCTTTTCATCGGGATCATCGGAAGAACGAAAATATTCAAAAACATTGACCTGCCCACTGGTAATCTGTTGCGCCAGGCGTTCCATGTTTTCTGCAAGGTTGGGAAATCCCTCTCGAATTGCCTTGCAGACCCCGAGGCTGATTTTTTGCCAGGGGTCGCCGGGAAAAAAGAGATCACATTGCTGGACTAGGGGAACGCCTGCCAGGTATTTTCCCTGGTCCAGGGGAAACGTTTTCCCGTTGCTCTGCATTTCCATGAGCAAACGTTTTTTCTCTATGATCATGGGCCGGAAGGCGTCAAGAATCTCCTTGACGTAAGGCTTCTGCGTACTTATTCGCTCAATGTCCTTGTTTATGAAACAGAGCGCGGTATCGTTTCGTGTCATTCTTTCGTCAGCCTTTTGTCTTTTGAATTATGATAAATTGTGCAGGGGAGAAAAGGAACCGGGGCGATGTTTCCCCCCCGGTTCCGGATGAATGATTATGGATATTGGTACCTCTTTGCACGTAGACCATGCATGGGACCTGCATCACTGCTACGCCCGGCCCGACCGCTTTTCCCCGCCGTAGGTTACCAGGGTGCCCTTTTCTTCCATCTCCCTCAACCACTTCGGATGATTGGTTTTCGCCCAGGCCCGGCTCACCCAGCCGGTGAACATCGCCGAGGCCGAACCCGGGACCCCGATGGTCGCCAGGTAGAGGTGGACAATGAAAAACGCCAGGATTATGACAAATCCAAGGGCGTGGAGAACGAACATCGTCCGAACCGTGCCGGTCGAGAAGTCAAGGGGGAACCACATGATATAGCCGGAAATAACCATGATGATCCCGAAGACTGCGACCACCAGAAAAAAGAGTTTCTGGCCGGGATTGTACTTGCCGACCTGGGGCATCTTGTCCTTGTCCACGTGCCACAGATAGCCGCCGGCGCAGGCTATCCACTTCCCATCCTCCGGAAAGGAGGGAATGCCTGCTTCTCTGAACCACATGACTATGGCGAAAAGCAGGGCCATGCCGAAAAAGACCCCGGTCCAATTATGAACTGTTTTCAGGTTGCCCATGCCGCCCATCATACCGCCGATGAAATCAAGGGAATGATACATCATCCCCATGCCGGTGATGATCAAGAGGAGGCAGGAGAGCGCCAGACACCAGTGCACGAAGCGTTCAAAGCCGCTTGTTGCTTTGATCATTCCTTTTTTCATATCTCACCTTTTTCGTTGTTGTTTTCCTCAGTCGGGACCTTGGGTCCGTGCGTGACATAGTGAAGGAACGCAGCGCCGGCAACAGCGCCGGCGGCAATGAGCCCCGCCGGTTTCAGAACATCCTTCCAGACAAGGATGGCGGCGGGGATCTCGGGTTTCTCCGGTAGATTATCATACACGGTGACTGCCTCGGGCAGGACATAGACCACATGGGTGCCCTCGACGAACTTGTCACCGTAGACCGTCGCGCCATTGCCCAGTTCCTCGGCCCTTTGGTAGGCCTTCCTGACCATCTCGTCCCTGGCGCCTATCTGCAGTGCCCCGGTGGGGCAGGATTGGACACAGGCCGGAGGTTGATTTGCCCTGAGGCGTGAGTAACAGAGATTGCATTTGTAAATAACGTTGGTCGCCTTGTCATAGCGCGGCACATGGAAAGGGCAGGCGGTAATGCACTCCTTGCAGCCGATGCAGCGGGCATAGTCAATGTCCACGGCCCCGAATTCCGTATAGAAAAGGGCCTGAGTGGGACATACCTTGACGCAGGCGGCATCGGTGCAGTGCATGCAGCCGTCCTTGCGGAACAGCCATTTCACCTTGCCGTTCTGGCCCTCGATTTCATTGAAGCGGATCAGCGTCCAGGTGTTCCACTCCAGGTCAGGCGGATTCTGATAGCTGCCGAAATTGTTCGTCTGGGACGCCGGCAGATTGTTCCATTGCTTGCAGGCGATCTGACAACCGCGGCAGGCTGTGCAGCGTGACAGATCTATCAATTTAACGAGTTCTAATCCGTTCATATCTTCTCCCCCTTATGCCTTTGTGATGTTAACCATGAATGCCTTGTACTCGGGGCAAAAGGTATTGGGACAACCGACGGCGGGGGTAAGAAGATTGGTCGCATCGTCCTTGGTGCCCTCCGGCCAGCGCCAGCCGTAGTTGAACGGCATGCCGACCTCGTGTACGGTCTTTCCCTCGACCTGGAACGGCGTCATGCGCTTGGTGACCATGGCCACGCACGTGGTCGTTCCCCTCACCGAGGATACCCTGACCCGTTCGCCGTTCTTGATGCCCAGTTCCCCCGCCAGCTGCTCGCTGATCTCGACATACGCCTCGGGCATCGCCTCGAGCAGCCATGGCTGCCAGCGGGTGAAGCCGGTGCACCAGTGCTCGGTCGCGGAATAGGAGGTGCAGACATAGGGGAACTGCTCGTCTGCGTTGGCCCACTTGTCAAATTCGCTCTTGAAGATGGTGACCGCCGGGTTGGTACGCCGGCCGGACAACGGGTGCTTGGTCAGCGGGCCTTCCATGGGTTCGTAGTGTTCCGGGAAGGGACCCTCGACCATGCCGGGTCCGAAGAGGGACGCCACCCCGTCCGCCTTCATAATAAAGGGGTACTTGCCCTTCTCCTGATCGGCCATGGGCGGCCAGCCGCCGTCGGCCACGTCGCCGACCCACTTGTCCCCGACCCACTCCAGGATGTTCCTCCCGGGGTTGTAGGGCTTGCCGTTGAGGTCGCAGGAAGCGCGGTTGTAGATGATCCGCCGGTTCATCGGCCAGGCGAAGGACCAGTTGAGATAGAGGCCCAGGCCGGTAGGATCGTCCTTGCCCCGTTTCTGCATTTTGTTTTCCCCCTTCGGGTCGAAGCTGCCGGTCATCAGCCAGTTGCCGGCCGAAGTGGAGCCGTCCGCCATAAGTTTGGGAAAACCGTTCACCAGTTCGCCCTTGGGATACACCTCCCGGGTCCCCTTGACCGGGTCCTCGATGACCACATCCCGGGTATAGTGGCCGTTGATCTGTTTGGCACACTTGACGGCGTCGAAGCGGCCGAGGCCGTCCCGGTAATCCCACTTCATATTCAGGACCGGTGTTGGAAAGGCGCCGCCTTCCTTGGCGTAAAGGGCGCGTATCTCGTCCATGAGGCGCATGACAATGTCGCCGTCGGAAAGGGCGTCGCCGGGTGGATTGGCAGCTTTGTAGGCCCACTGGACCCAGCGGCCGGAGTTTGCCTGGCTTCCCTGCTTTTCGATGGTCGGCGCGGCAGGCAGCAGGAAGCATTCGGTGTCAACGTTGGCCGGGTTGACGCCGGGTCCCTTCCAGAACGAGGCGGTCTCGTTGTCAAAGATGTTGACATTGACCATCCATTTCAGCTTTTCCAGCCCTTTCCTCACCTTGTTCGAGTTGGGAGAACTGACCGCCACGTTGGCGCCCCAGCATACGAAGCCCTCCATCTTGCCCGCCACCATCTGGTCGGTGCAGTGCATGATCGAATAGTGCTTGCCGTCGTCCATCTTGGGCAGCCAGGAGTAGCCGAACTCATTGTCCGCGGTTGCGGTCTCGCCGAACACGGCCTTCAAGAAGCTGACCGAGTATTTCGGATAGTTCTGGTACCAGTTGGCCGACATGGGGTCACTGGTCCTCGTGGTGTACTTGTCGTTGTACTCGGCCAGGGTCTGGATCGAGGCAGTGGGCATCTTCAGGTAGCCCGGCAGGATGTTGTAGAGGACGGCGTGGTCGGTCGAGCCCTGGACATTGGGCTCGCCGCGCAGGGCGTTGATGCCGCCTCCGGCGATCCCCATGTTGCCGAGCAGCAGCTGGATGATAGCCATGGTCCGGATGTTCTGGCTGCCGACCGTGTGGTGGGTCCAGCCCAGGGCATAGCACTCGGTGCCGGCCTTGTCCGGGGCGCCGGTGGCGCCGTACGCCTTGTACACCGTGAGGAGGTCCTCCTTGGAGACGCCGGTGACCGAGGAAACGACATCCAGGGTGTAGCGATCGTAGTGCTTCTTGAGCATCTGATAGACGCAGCGCGGATTCTGGAGGGTGTAGTCACGGACAGGAATGCCGTTTTCGTCCTTTTCCGTCGTCCAGGTATCCTTGCTGTATTTTCCCGTTTCGGGATTGAAGCCGGAGAACACCCCGTCATTGAAATCAAAGCCCGGGCTGACAATGAATGAGGCGTTGGTGTAGTACTTGACGTACTCCTCATGGATGAGGTTGTTGTCGATAATATACTTGATCATCCCGCCCAGGAAAGCGATATCGGTGCCCGAACGGATGGGGACATGGTAGTCGCAGCGGGCGGAGGTCCTGGTGAAGCGCGGATCGACGTGAATGAGCGTCGCGCCGTTGTCCTTGGCACGAAGGATCCACTTCATGGCGATGGGGTGGTTCTCCGCGCAGTTGCTGCCCATGATGAGGATGCAGTCACTGTTCTTCAGATCAATGTAATGGTTCGTCATCGAACCCCGGCCGAACGACTCTCCCAGAGCCGCTACAGAGGGGCTGTGTCAGATGCGGGCCTGGTGATCTATATAGACCAGGCCCATGGCGCGAAGGGCGACGACAAGCATCCAGCACTCCTCGCTGAGGATATTGGAAGTGCCGTAGTGGCCGATACTTTCCACCCGGTTGACCAGTTGCCCCTTGTCGTTACGGGTGATAAAATTTTTGTCCCGGGAATCCTTGACCAGGCGGGCTATCCGCTTCAGGGTCCAGTCCCAGTTCTTTTCCTCCCACCGGTCGCTTTTGGGAGCCCGATAGAGAACCTTGCGCAGCCGCTTGTCATTGACCTCCGACAGTCCGAAGATACCGGCGCCTTTGGCGCAGAGCGAACCTTCGCTGATGGGATGGTCGGGGTCTCCCTCGACGTTGATGATCTTGCCCGTTAACTTGTCGGTACTGCAGATAAGGCCGCACCCGACCGAGCAGTAGCAGCAGATACTGGTCGCCTGACTGGCGGTACGGAGCCGGTCCATCTTGGTCAGCCCGGCGGCGTGAGCCTTCAAGGCAGTGAGGTCCAGGCCAAAGGTGGACAGGGCTGCCCCCGATCCGATGGCCCCGGACATTTTCAAAAATCCTCTTCTGCTGATCTCCATAATGCCTTTTCTCCTTGTTGGTTCGAGATTGATTGTTTGCGGAATCGCGGCAGGCGCGCATCCGGTTTCAGCCGATCACATTTTTTTTTTCAGTGGTGAGGGAAAAGGAGTCAAAATTGTTTTCATTCATTATACATGTCAGATTTGACATATGTCAAGAATGACATACTTT
>JALNWY010000174.1 GCA_023230665.1 Deltaproteobacteria bacterium | reverse complement strand
CCTCAGGTCGGATGCCGCAGTACTCTCCAGCGACGTGAAGAAATTCAGGACATCGGCCGGGGAATCTTGGGCTCGGACACCAGAAACTGCCGAGCATCCGCTCTCCTGAACCCTTTCACCACCCGGGCTTCGGTTGCAGCGGCCAGGGGCTTCAGCAAGCCTATGATGTTCAGAGGAGAAAGGTGCGTGAAACCTTCTAAGCCATCTGCCCCTGGCTCAGGCAACTCACTCGAGCGTATATGCATCCAAAATCCGGCCGCAAAATGGACTATGTCAAAAGAGAGATCGTGGCGGCAGGGTCCTATGAGATTCCTGCTGAGGCTTTGCAGCAGGTGGTAAAGGGGAGCCCATGGCCAAGAAACCGACAAAACCGGACAGCACTTTAGAAAAACGTTGCGATTAAAGATACTTCCAGCATCATCGGCGCAGCCAGAAGATCTGCTGCGCGATCAGCTAATTGCATCATGACAGCAGCTTATTGGCTGATCGGGAAAAAGTTGGTCGGCTTACGTTCAGCTACTTTCCGTGAAGAACGAGAGTGCCAGACGCTTTTACGAAACAGAAGCCTTGCGTGGCAGGGGGAGGATTTGAAGCTCCTCACTTATTGTTTTGGTGCGGGTTTCGGGGTACCTTGCAACTCTTTTGCAGCTGCTAAAGGCACATTTCTACGCTCAAGAAATATCCGTCATTTTCCGATCCCGCCATTACTGTGATAACTGCTGCGTCTATGAGAATCTTCATATTCATATTCACCCAGGATGGACGGAGTCTGCCCGGATCGGGGCGGTCCCCGGACAACAGGAGAAAAAGCGGGATAGCAGAGCGAAATGTCGAAAACAGCTGAAAATCACCATAAAAAAACGATCGAACTCTTTCTGGATGAGGAAAAGGCCCCTGTAACTATCCTGGTGGTCGACGACAGCCGGGTCGTGCGCACCTATCTGCAGTCTCATCTGCAGAAGGAGGGATACCGGGTCATCGAGGCGAAAAACGGCAAGGAGGCAATCGAGCTTTTGTCCGAGGACATCGGCATCATCCTGCTCGACCTGTGGATGCCCGAGATGGACGGCATGTCCTGCCTGCGCTACATCAGGGAGAACTTCCCCGACATCCCCACCATCATGCTCACCGTGAGCAACGAGGTGTCCAATGCCGTTGATGCCATGAAGTACGGGGCGTTCGATTACGTCACCAAGCCGTTCAATCCCAGCGAGCTTCTGGCCCTGGTCCAGCAGGCCATCCGCACGAGGATCCAGGCGAGACGCTTGCGCAGGATGGAGGTCGAGCTCCTCAAGGCCCGGGAGCACGAGATCACCATTGCCTCCCGGATCCAGCAGACCCTTCTCCTGGGCGGCCGGCCCAAGAACCTCAAAGGGATGAGGATCGGCGATCTCACCATCGCGTCCAAGAAGATCGACGGCGATTTCTACGACTTCTTCACGATAAACGACACCTGCCTCGACGTCATCGTGGGCGATGTCATGGGCAAGGGTATCCCTGCCGCGCTCATGGGAGCGGCGGCAAAGCAGCATTTCATGGGCGCGATTTTCAGGCTGGCGCGCGTCTCGGAGGCCGAAGAGCTCCCCTCCCCCGAGGAGATCGTTTCTGAAGTGCACGAGGAAATGATCGGCCGGATGAACGAGCTGGAGACCTTCTTCACGCTGTGCTACGCGCGATTCGACACGTCCCGGAAGCTGGTGAGCTACGTGGACTGCGGGCATATGCGCACCATCCACTATCACAGCGACACGGACACCTGCACCCTTCTCCAGGGGGTGGACATGCCGCTCGGTTTTCCAGGGCAGAAGGGGTTCAGACAGATTCTGGCTCCCTTCAGGGCCAGCGACATTTTTTTCTTCTACTCCGACGGGCTGACCGAGGCCAAGAACCCCTCGGGCGAGTTCTACGGCGAGAAACGCCTGACGGATTTCGTGCAGGGACATGCCTTTCTCGAACCGCAGGACCTGTGCAGAGCCGCCTGGAAGGATATTGTGGCGTTCTCGCAGACCGAGAGCTTCTCAGACGACTTCACCTGCGTGGCCGTCAAGATCGAGATGCCCGAACCGGAAGAACGCTACAACCAGGAATGGAAGCTGGAGGTGCCGTCTGACCTGGACGAGCTGGGAAGAGTGCGCTCGCTCATCCGTGATATGTGTAAGGGCCTCGGTTCGAATCTGGTGGACGACGAAAGGATAAAGATGATCCAGATCGTGGCCACAGAGATCATGGCCAACATCATCAAGCATGCGTACCAGGGAAAGCCCGGGGAAACCATCGCCATCGAGGGGGAAACCTCGCGCGACGAGATCGTGCTCTTCTTCTACGACTGGGGAATCGAGTTCGACTTCGCTTCGGCCCCCAAGCCGGTCTTCGACGGATCCAGGGAAGACGGCTTCGGGCTCCATATCATTGCCCACACCGCGGACTATGTCCGTTATTCCCGTGACAGCAGCGGCAAAAACTGTGCCTGTGTGACATTCTTCCTGCAAAGGAGGAGATAAAGGTGAAACTCTTCGCTGAAAACATCGACGGCATCATGGTCATCTCGTCCCTGCCCAAGGTTCTCGATGCGAGCAATGCAATGGAGTTCAAGGAAAGCATTCCCCGGATTATCGAGCAGAGCTCTCAGGCGGTGTTCGATATGAGTGCTGTGCAGTTCATCGATTCGGCCGGATGCGGCAGCCTCATCACCACGCTCAGACGCCTCAATGAAGCCGGGGGTGCGCTGAAGCTCTGTGACGTCCGGAAGCAGGTGCGCTCCGTGCTCGAGCTGGTGAGGATGCATAAGATCATCGACATCTACAACACCAGGGAAGAGGCACTGCGGTCTTTCTCGGTCGAGCCCTGAAGACACCCGGACCAGGAGACCTCTTCGCAAGGCCGAGGTCATCAAGAGATACTACGGGTTCGGCGCCGACGAGCTCGTGCTGATCGCCATTGACGGCGCAGGAAACAGACACGCGGTGCACGACCCCATGTATTGCTTCCGGGGTGCGGGCTGGCGGATCTGGAACAAGACCGTGGCGCCCGTCGAAGGAGGAGAGGCACTGCTCCTGCAACTGGAAAAGTACGGCAGGATCAGAGAGACGGCCTACTGGTTCTCCAACGGCAGGCAACGCCACATCTCGGTGATGCGGTACTGGTTCCAGGCGACCCTGAGGAGGATAACCCTGGGCCGCTCGGACAAAGAGCCTGTTTTGATCATGCTCCAGTCAGTGGAAGACCACCCCCTGAACCTCGGCGAGGTGCTGGGTCAGTTCGGGGTGCTGTTTGATATCTAGGGCCCATAACTTACGAAAGAGAGAGCATATGCCGACATCCGGAGCACCCCTGTCATGAAGCGCGAACCCGTCATCATCCTCGGCGTACCCATTGACCGACTCACCATGGATCAGACCGTGGAGCAGATCTTCCATCTTGTGGAATGTTATGCCCGCGATAGCAGGCCCAGGCTCGTCTGTACAGTGAATGCGGATTTTCTGGCAAATACCCTGGGCTGGAATCTGCGGGAATCCTCTCATCCCGAGCTCCAGAGGATCCTCAGGAGAGCGGATGTGGCGACGGCTGACGGGATGCCCCTGGTCTGGGCGAGCAGGCTTCTGGGTCCGGCACTGAGCGAGCGGGTCACCGGAGCAGACCTCGTGCCTCGCATCGCGAGTGAGGCGGCCGGCAAAGGCAGGTCCATCTACCTTCTGGGTGGAAATCCCGGAGCGGCCGAGAAGGCCGCAGGCATACTCGAGCAGGCCAACCCGGGCCTGAAAATCGCCGGATGGGACTCGCCCTTTGTCCACACCCGGGGGACGAAACTCCCGGAGTCGTACGAGGACGACAGCGGAATCGTTGGCAGAATCAATGAATCCAGGGCCGATATCCTGCTCATTGCCTTCGGCAACCCCAAGCAGGAGATCTGGTTCGAACGGAACAGGGACCGCCTGAAGGTGCCGGTGTCCATCGGAGTGGGAGGCACCTTTGATTTCATCACCGGATCCACCCATCGCGCGCCGCTGTGGATGCAGAACGCGGGCATGGAATGGCTCTGGCGGTTATCCCGGGACCCTGCACGCCTGTGGAAACGCTATCTCATCGACCTGCTCAAGATCGGGGCCCTCCTGTGGCCCTCGGTCCTTTTCTATCAGCATGCCCGGGCCACAGCACCCCATGGCTACCTGAGAAAGTGCAAAAACGGAATCGTCTCCAGGCACGGCAGTACAGAGTCCGGCGAGTTTCACCATATTGTCCTGCCCGGGGTTCTCGATGCCGGGTCCGCCGAACGGATACGGGCACTCGTGCCCCGGAAACCGACGGCGCACCTCATCCTCGATTTCAGCGAGGTGGGATTTACCGACTCCGCGGGGTTGGGGTTTCTCCTGAATATCATCCTTCTCATGGATGCCTCAGCATTCGGGGTATTCTTTGCGGGACTGAGCGAGGACATGAAAAAAAACCTGAAATACAACCGCCTGTACGATCTGGTGTCCTGTCGTGAATATCGCGACGTTGACCACGCCCTGCACGCGCTGGATGAAATGATCGAAACACCCCCGCCCCAGTATGAGCTGGAAAAGAACGGTCAAAGAATCATTCTTCGTCTCTCTGGTGAGTTGTGCGTTTCCCGTGTACCGCACGATCTCATCCGAATCCTGGTCTCTGATGAAGGCAAGACGGAATGCGAGGTCGACCTCAGCCGGCTGCGGTTCATAGACTCTGCCGGAATCGTCTTTCTCTTTCATCTCAAGCAGGCCCTTGAGGAGAAGGGGAAACCCTGTTTTCTGAAAGGGGCTGCCGGCGATGTGGCACAAATGCTCAAGGTGGCGGGTGCCCGAGCCCTTCTCTGACCCATCCTTCCTCATGAAAGGGAGGGGATTCCTCCCACGTGAAAAAATCCGGCTTGAAGCCGGATTTTTTTATATTCGGACCGGAATGCCCTTAAAAGCAAGGGCTAGAACATGAACCTCCTCCAGGCTATGTTCAGGACCAGGCCGATGCATATCCAGTTGATGAGCATGAAGGAGCCGCCATAGCTGATGAACGGCAGGGGCACGCCCACCACCGGGAATATCCCGACAGCCATGGCGATGTTGATGAAGATGTGCAGGGTAAAGAATGCCGCCACCCCGAAACAGATCATGGTGCCGAGCCGGTCTTTCGCCTTGAAGCCGATCTGGGTTATCTTGGTCACCAGGGCCACATACAGGAGCAGGAGCAGGGCCGAGCCTGCGAACCCCCACTCTTCAGCCACCACCGAGAAGATGAAATCCGTATGGTGCTCGGGCAGAAACCTCAGCTGTGTCTGCGTACCTTCGAGAAACCCTTTGCCCAGAAGACCTCCCGAACCCACGGCGATCTTTGACTGCATGGCATGGTAGCCGCTTCCCAGCGGGTCCCGGGAGGGATCGAGAAAGGTGAGGATCCGTTGGCGCTGGTATTCCTTGAGCGAGAACCATATGAACGGCATGGCGGATATGAACAGGACCAGCAGGCCGACAAAGGTTGATCTCTTGATCCCCAGGAGAAGCATCAGCGTGCAGGAGATGAGGGCCACGATCCCGGCGGTCCCCAGATCCGGCTCCACGAGGATGAGCCCCACGGGAACAAGGATAAAGAACGTCGGCAGCACGAGCTCCCGGATGCCGTAGCCTTGGATGTATTTTTTCTGCTCCCCCCAGTATGCCAGCCAGATGATCATGATGATCTTGGCCAGCTCCGAGGGTTGGATGCCCATGGGGCCGAACGAAATCCACCTCCGTGCCCCGGAGATCTCCCTCCCCACGATGAGCACCAGGACGAGCCCGAAGATCATGAGGATGTACAGGGGCCAGGCCGACCTCAGCAGCACACGATAATCCACGGCAAACACGACGATCATCACCAGCACGCCGATCGCGATCCACATGAGCTGTTTGTAGAAGATAGTGATGCCGGTGCCCCGCGATGAGCTGTACAGGCACAAAAGCCCAATGAATACGATCGCCAGAGCCGTGGTGATGAGGCCCCAGTCGATGTTATCGGCTATCCTGGCATACCTGCTCATCATCCGATCCTTTGCCTGCGAAATATTCTTTTATCACATCCCTGACCACGGGCGCGGCAATGCTCGATCCGCTCCCTCCGTGTTCGACAATGGCGACTACCACGATCTCGGGATTCTCCACCGGAGAAAACCCGAAGAACCATGCATGGTCCCTGATCTTATAGGGAAGATCGGACTGATCCGGAAGTTTGGAGGTATAGCCGCTCACCACCTGCACGGTACCGGTTTTTCCCCCCATGGCGAAGCCCGGGTCCCTGACAGCCCGGGCAGTGCCCTTCTCT
>JALNWY010000173.1 GCA_023230665.1 Deltaproteobacteria bacterium | reverse complement strand
CTCCATCTGCCATGTCATGGAGATCAAGGGCAGCCTTTTCGACGCCATGGAAAACCTCAAGCGCAGGCAGATCGCCAAGGCCGACATCCTGGTGGAGAACGATGCCGCGTATATCCGGATTCTCAGTCACTGAAGATCATCTTTGTTCAGGCTCACCTGAAGCTTGAAAATATGGTTTGTCCACACCTTGTTCCGTTCCTTCTTTACAAGAACGGGCATTATAGTTTTGTAAGGGAAAGATTGCCTGTCTGTTTTTCCCGATACAGCGTCCTCGTCCAGCATTACCATGGAGTAACAGGTTCCATGAGGATACCTTTGTTTTTCATTTCTCTTCTACTCATGAAACCAGACAGGATATAGATATCCTTTGCCACAACGTATTCAACTTTTTTATCCGGATCCAGCGCCGTGCCGGCCTTAATGTACACAAATCTGCCTTGTTTGAGGTTTTTCCGGGTAATTTCGTTTCCGTTTTCATTCATTATGCGCGTGGCACACCTCTTTCCATTTTTTGTCACTGTATCAGCCAGCAATATTCGGATTTCATTGACAACCATGCTACCGGATTTTTGATCCACGGACATTATCGTTCCTGTGATCTCTGCCGGATGCCAGTCATCCATTACCATATCAATGACGTCCGTTGCATAGCCATATGGGACGTGAATCAATGTTGATAGCATGACAGCACACAGTGCAGTGATTACCCGGTCATAATAAAATACTCTTTTCATCATCTTTAACCTCAAGCTCTTACTTCTGTATCCAATATATTTTGTTGAAAAGGTTCCCGCTTCTACTATCCTCTAGAGTCACCCCGCGTTGCCTGCCCACCGCTATATACGTTCCCTCTTTTGCCACCACAACCACAGGGTCCGAGGGGATGCCTCCGCCAATATTCACGCTCCTGTCAATCTCACCATCTTCGTCAAGGTCGAACATGGCGCTACCTGTCTTATAGTTGACAGCATAGAGTCTCGCCGTTCCCACGCCGCCCGGAAGGGAGCAACGGTCGGTATTCTCCGTTGTAGAACTCGATGGGCTGAAGGTGGTGAACCATACGGCCTTATCGAACACGATCGGGGATGAAACCACCTTTTCTCCAAGATTGGGCAGATTGAACCACCACCCGGATTTGGCATTGAGCGACTGCTCTTTCAAGGTTTTTTCTTCTTCGGTTGCAGTGCCCGAGTTAAAAATATCTACACTCACATCCTCAAGGTCAGCCACGGTAAGGGTGTCTGTCGAATCCGACCATGTTCCCGGCCATCTGTTCTTGATGGCATAGAACCGGTCCGTGACAGTGTCATCCCGAGGATTTTCCCGATCGCCCGAACCGATGTAGACGAAATCATAGGTCTGGGTCATTCTTACCACCCCGGGCGCTTTCATGAATTTTCTCAAGCCCGCGGTCCCCCCATCATTCCCTGCGCTGAACAGCCTCCTGCCCTGCCATGTGCCGTCTCCATCGCGATCGGCAAATACGAACAGATCTCCTCCGAGAGATCCAGCATAGATGGTGTCTTCGAAATCGTCATCGTTGCTGTCGAACGAACACAGATCGACAATCGAATAGGTCAGGTTCGAATAGTTGCCGGAATGGAACTTGATCTTGGTGTTTAAAGTATAGCCCGTAGCATCGGGCTCAACAGCAAAAATGGCCCTGCCTTTTGAATCAGCCGAGCCTGGATCGGAATTGTCCTGATTCGTATCGTATCCGCCTGCAAAGAGCAGCACTTCTTTGCCCGTTGTATCACCCGAATGAGTTTTAATCGTTACAAACCGGGGAGCACACCAGGACTGTCCGAGCGTTTCAAGGCCGGGGCCCAAAATATTATTTGGGATTTCCCACGCAAAGGTGGGAGAATTATAGTCGGTCACATTGAGACAATAGTATTTGTCTCCGCCTCTCCTGAGTCCGAAGACCACATATGACTCCCGGGGTGTGCCTTTGGGCTTGAAAATGATGGGTGAGCCATCCACAAAATAGTCGTGGACCGCGTCGCCCGGAATGTGGGCCGTAGCTTTCTCAGGAGGAAGTTTTTGTAGATTGGGCAGCAGATCCCAGGGCGCAAATGCCCATGCCTCAGTAAGCGTGTCATCCTTGAGATCGATGTTCACATTCCCTTCTCCGCTGTGATCATTGTCGAGAAAACAGTGGAGGAACCCGTCATTCGCACCCACAAAAATCACGTTGGTGCTGGCTGCGTAGTCATAGAGTACCGTCGGCTCCGAGTGGAGGATATCACCAAGGACCCAGGATCTTGGCTTTGCGTTGCTCCCGGTGGCTGATGGACTGTAGATTCCCTCAGCCCTCACATAATCCACCAGATCATCCCGCTCAGTCGTATAGGTATCATCAGCAAACCCCAGATTTGTTGGCAATATGTTGGTCTTATTGAATTCCAGAAGAGAGCTTCCCGAACTTCGCGTATAGAATTTTCTTGTTGACTGCCCCAGAAGAATCATGCCGGCACCACCGACGTTCACGGTGATTCCCTCAGGACCGGTTACTTCATACCAGCAGGTCTTAGCACCCTCCTTGATTGATCCTGAAGCATCCAGCGCATCGTGTCCATAACGGTCGAGGAGCATGCCGTTGTTGCCCAACCCGAACTTCTTCAGGTTTCCTTTCCAGAAACCCGAGCTGTCGGGAAGAAACAGCCCTAGGTACATGGCGTTGTCTGCATACGTTCTGTTCGTTCTGTTCACGGGGACCACCGGGGCCACGAACTGCACGCTGGTTTCCAAGATGGTCGCAATGATTGTTTCAAATATATCGGTTAAATTATCCCCCTGTTCGGTAGTGTAATAATCGCCCTGCCCGTGGTTCGCATCAGCGGTCCTTTTCAGAAGATCGTTATCAACATCAAATCCCACAGTATAGGTAATGATATTTTGTTTGGGGTAATCCTCGCTATCAAACGAGACGCCGCTCGAATCCACGATGCTGCCGGAAAGGAGGTCCTCGTCGTAGAGAAATTTCGCCACGTCGTCAAGGTAATCGCTCCCATCGTCAGGATAGAAAATCTCATTTGCGCCACCCGGCTCACGCCCATCTCCATCGTAATCTTTTATGGCTTTGCCATTGATGTAATCAGCCCGAGTGAGGATACTCCCCTTGTCCATAGTGGGCTCTCCATCCGTCATGATGATGACGTAATTCTTCTGACACCGCAGATCAATGGGAGACTTATATGTCGTAGATTTTTGAAGCATTCCCACAGTATTAGATGAATTCGCCCAAGACTTCTTGCCTGCGAAATAGAGACCCGCCTCTGCAAGGGTTTCTGCCAGCGGTGTCCATGTATCTGCAGTGATCTTGTTAATCTGGCTTACCAGAGTAGCGATTCCGCTTGCATCCCTTTCTATAATGTCCGCGATGAGGCGCCCCCCCTCGCTATAGTTGAAAATCATGATGCCGAACCGCACCCCCGTGGTAGTTTGCACCAGTTCTGTGATAACTTCTTTGGCTATCTGTAAACGCGTCTTCTCCACGGCAGAAACAGAGTCGAGATAATTCCAGTAGTTACCGGTCCGAAGCCTTCTTGCCGTGTCTCGAGTGCTGCAGCCATAAGGAGATCGGTTGGATATATTTCCAATCCAGTGCCCTTTGGTGTTCAGGGTTTCCCGAGCATCGGGACACCCTATCTCATTTGAATCCACATGATAATTCGCTCCTATGTTCCTGAAGGTATACCAGTTTATCTGTCCGCGTTCTTTATAATAAACATATCTCGCGTCATGCGTCCCTGGATAGATAGTGCCAGGGTCATATGCTGTTCCTTGAAACTGCTCGGTGGACCAGTTCATGCTCCCGGAGTTATCGAAGATGATCAGCACATTGGGCTCTACGTCGAGGGTTCCTCCGCCGAATATACTAGTATCATCTGCAGCGGTCACGAAAGGCAGGCAAATAATTCCGCATACTGCAAAGATTGAAAGAAGATTCTTTACCCTCATGCTTTTACTCCTTCTGTGCCCGGGGTAGTATCTTGAACACCAGGACGTCGACATTCTCACCCTGATGCCGGGCGTCGACTTTATAATATCTTGCTTCGAGTTCCGTCTTGCCGGCAACACTGTATACGTACTTTTCGTTCATGGCGGTAGGGGGATTGCCTCTCCTCTGCAGGGTGACCGTGAGCGTTTCCAGATCGATCATCTCCCCGCTGAGAATGCCCGAGGTGGTGAAATCGTAAGCCATCCCCACATTGTCCTTGACGTGGTCTGCAAAGGTGGTCGAGTGGACCAGGGCAATCTCAGAGGCGCTGTCGACCTTGTTGAAGTTCTGGATGACCCTTCTCTCGTTTCCTGCAATCTTGGTTTCGATGGTGGCGGACCGCATGAGGGTGGTGCCGATGAGTATGGTCGCCACCAGCACCAGGAGAACGAGCACCATGACCGCACCCTCATTGTTCTGTATCCTGCCGGAAAAATATTTATGAATCATGGCCTCCACTCCTCTACAGGCCTGTCCCGTTGCCTTTGTAGAAGGTAAAGGACACGCTGTGCTCTTTGTTCTGCCACCAGACCTGGACTGAGACCTCTCTCAGATTGTCATCACTGGCACTCTGGTTGACGATCCATCCTCTTTCATAAGTTATTCCGGCGGTGGTCACATCGGACGCGACTCTGGTTACCTCTCCGGCCAGCGGGATGTTTGTCCCGCCCAGGGAATCGCTCGTAAAGGGCAGGACTTTCAGATATTCCGACATGTCCTGTGCGATATTGTTTGCCCGGGTGAGCTGCATGGCATAGGAATTTCCCTTGACCGACTCCGACTGCATCTTTGCGACCCCGATGATGCCCAGGGCGAAGATGAGGATCGCTACCACGAGCTCGATAAGGGTAAATCCGCTTCGGGCCTGATCAAGCATCTGCCGGTCATGATCGGTGTTTACATGAAAGATCTTCATTGTCTCTCAGCCTTCTTTAAACGGGTTAAAGCCCGCTGTTTCTCAATTTGATGCGCCTGTTGAGCGTTCTGGTAATATGCTGGCCCGTATCCGGGTCTGGGTTTTTGCTGCGTATCGTCATGCCGACGTCTATGTAATCGATTTTGTCTTCTCTCCCCGGTAGTGAGACAAGCGGGATCTCAGTGCTCGATCCGGCTGTTTTATCATATGAATAATACCGAAACCGGAGGCTCTGGACGTTTTGGGCAATGGTCTGCCTGCCCACTCCATTGTAATCGATCCGCACGAGATCCTGACCGGACAGGTAATAGAACAGGTGTTCGCCCTTGTCAGCGGTGCTGTTGTTCGGCTCGCCGCCCATGCCGTCACCCAAGTCCATCATGAGGGTGATATTGTTCAGCCCTGTACTGTCTACCGTGGATGCTTCTACCGGAAGAACGTTGTTGTTCGCTGTGGGCGACTGTGCGCCGGCGTTCCTGATGTCCCTGGTGATGATATGCATGGCCACCCGGAGATCCTGCTGGGCCTGAGCGATCTGATGCTGGACCGTGCTGGAGACATGCTGTGTCTGGTATGCCAGATACGCCGCTCCCATGAGCAGCAGGGACAGCACCATGACGATCATCAGCTCAACCAGAGTCAGTCCGTGTGAGTTGGATAGTATTTTCATAGTCTTCATGGCTCTATGGAGACGCTCCCTCCCAGAGTAACCGAGATGGTCCGGGTCCAGTTTGAGTCGTTCGGCCTGCCGCCGACATGAAGCGTGACGCTTCCGGAGCCTGTTGCAAAGCCTCTGCTGTTAAATATCGCCCGGTTTGAGTCAAAGGTGGTTGCTACCATGTCGACACCAGCCGGAAGGGTTTTCTGTGGGGTAAGAATCGATGTCGCAGTCCGCATGAGATAGTTCTCACTTGCGGGAGAAAACTCCATCCAGACATCCCTGTTTCTGCTGACAGCCTCGCTCCGTGCCTGTTGGAGCAGAGAGGCGATGTTCCGTGCTTCCGAGTTGAGTTGTCTTTTCGCCTGCCACCCCCCCATACCCGGGATCGCTGCCGCGGCAAGGATGCCGATGATCACCACCACCACCATGAGTTCCAGAAGAGAAAATCCCTTATTGCCCGAACACCTCATGTTCACTCCATTTTCCTGATATT
Source organism: Deltaproteobacteria bacterium (assembly GCA_023230665.1). GTDB lineage: Bacteria > Desulfobacterota > Desulfomonilia > UBA1062 > UBA1062 > Phosphitivorax. The sequence goes on along the minus strand of JALNWY010000173.1, from coordinate 299 downwards.
GCTGGTGCCACCTCTGACCTGTACGCGCAGGTCATCTGTTCAATGCTGTATCGGCATGGAGCCTCCCGTACTTTACCTGCAAGCCGCCTTGAACCGGAAATATCTTGACCTCCCCGTCGACATCGGTCCGGCAGACCGTAACACCCTGTTGATAAAGACGATTGAGCGACAGGCGATTCGGCAGGCGAAAGACATTGCCATAACCCACCGGGACCACGGCAAGCCTGGGCCTTACCTGCTCCAGAAACATCATCTGACAGCTTTTTCTGGAACCGTGATGCCCGACCTTGAGCACGTCT
>JALNWY010000172.1 GCA_023230665.1 Deltaproteobacteria bacterium | reverse complement strand
CTCGTTCGTGTCCAGGACCCGGCTGGAGTCGACCCGGTACGCGCCGAGAAAGATCGTGGTCCTGCGTGCGATCACCGTCAACCCCAACACGGAACCCTACATGCTCAGGAAGGTGCTCAACGAGCACCGGAGCATGGGGATCAGGATCTGGGAGGAGATGAAGGATATGGCAGATAGCTCAGCATTCAGTAACTACTGACATATTATCTATCATTTATCACAAGTTTTGCATTTGCTGTGTTAATTTGTTATGTACATTGTATGCTGAACAAAAGAGTTTTAAGACCTATAGAATACCCGGACTTGATAAGGCTCGGAAACAATAAAGATGGAGGTTATGTCATACCCGAACCTCAGGTACATTCTTCAAGCTATTTGATATCCTTGGGCATCTCTGACGACTGGTCTTTTGAACAGGCCTTTCTCAAATAAAATCCAGAGGCTCGTCTCCTGGGCTTTGATCACTCAATCGGACCTCGCCTCCTCGGGATAAGATTCTTGAAAAGCCTGCCCCAGGCAATATTCAGGTTCATGATCCTAGACTGGAAAAAGGGGCAAAGATTTGCAGGCAGGGCTATCCGTGCATTGAAATATTTCCTTTTTTTCACAGGGGAACGCATTCACATAAGAAAGAAAGTCTCCGATGTAGATAATGAGCACAAAACGAGCATCAATGGCATAATCAGATCCTTGCATTTATCAGAAGACCAGACCGTTTTCTTGAAAATGGATATTGAGGGATCAGAGTACAGGACCATTACGGACATTATTAAAAATGAGAACAAGATAACCTGTATTGCCGCAGAATTCCATTATTTGAATACACAGACGGACATATTTAATGAAGCAATCGCAAGGTTGCTGAATCATTATCATATAGTCCACATCCACGGGAATAATGGCGGCATTTACGATGCGCATCAGGATTTTCCCGAGACTGTTGAGATTACATTCCTCCATAAGACAGCACTAAACCATCCGCCTGCTCCTTCAACTCGCCGATACCCAGTGAGTGGGCTCGATTTTCCGAACGACTCAAAAAAGCCGGACTACGAACTCCGGTTCGAATAATTGCACCCCATTCGGTGATACCCTAAGCTTGATCCGTTCCAGCGACCGCAGCACTTGTTATCGTTGCGAGATAAGAGGGGGCATTGCTCCCTACCGAGTATTTATTCTCCATCTTTTTCCGACCATGAGTACCGAAAGAGGCCCTCAGATCACGACTGGCCACCAGGTTACTGAGAGCCTCTGCCCATTCTGAATGGGTCTCTGCCAAAAAACCATTATGCCCGTGGTCTACGATATCATTGTTTGCCCCGACAGGGGAGGCGACAACGGGAAGGCCGGCAGCCATGTACTGAATGAGCTTGAACCCGCATTTTCCCCTTGTCCAAGGATTATCTTTCAAGGGCATGATCCCGATATCAAAATCCAGGACATCCTGAATTTCCTGCTCCCTTGCCCATTGTTTTTTTTCCGCCCATTCCCAGTCCGGGAACTCATTGCTTACAATACGGAAGATAACATTCGCATGAGAGCGTATGACCTCCCGGAGAACGTTCTGAACAAGATCAAGGTATTTTATGGTAGATGCAGAGCCGATCCATCCGATCACCACTGGCAGCTTTTCCATGTGATTCTTGACCGGATATAGACTTGGATCCACGACTGTCGGAATAATTGTAACACTGGCATGGGGACAGATCTTGCACGTTATATTCTTCAAATAGCTATTTCCTACAATGATATGATTACGCAGACCAACCATCTTTTCATACCTGCTCAACCTTGTTCTTGAACGGAAGCCGTTTTCATCCGAGGAAAACATGATCGCATCGTCGATATCCAGTATCAAGGAGCGAGCATATTTCTTTAAGAGCAACCTCCAAAAGACATCAAAGAGCTCTCGTTGTATGACAACGACATCGTAATGAGAAAGGGTCTTGAAGGTATGGAAACGTTTATAAAAAATCTTTGGGCGTCCTCAGGATCGAGGTGGACAGATCGTTGAAATGCAGGTAATCGAGGTACTGTCCTACTCTATAGAACACGTCCGGCGTATCATGGGTGAGGTAAGCAATATTCATTGGATTATCCCTTTGACGGCATCCAGAACATCTTCAGGGGTTATGGAACCCATGCATACGTTGTTGCCGCCACAAGTAGCGTTCTGATCGCACGGCCAGCATGAAAGACGTTGTCTGGTCCTCACATAAGTGATGTTCTTCCGCCACGGGCCATATTTCCCTGGGTCGGATGGGCCGAAGAGACCTATGATCGGAGTGTCTGTTGCTGCGGCAATATGCAGGGTGCCTGTGTCAAGAGTAATAACAAGCTTTGATCGAGCAATGATCCATGCCATAGCCCGTATGTTGGGGATATCAAAGATTGCGGTGGTTCGAGGGCTTCTATGTTGAATATATGAGTTCGCTTTCTTCTCGGCGGAATGGACCCCGGTGAGTATGATCTGAATATCATGAGGAAGATAAGAAAACACTTCGAGATAATTATCCAGCTCCCAGCTTCTCAAAGATTTTGTTACATCTTTCTCATCCTTATACACTGCACAGCCGGGGTGTACGACAATAGAAGGACGATCGAGATCGATGCCCGTCCTCTGCGCCCATGAAATCGCCGACTCTTTATCCTGATCGTTCGGATAGATTTCATTTTGTGCCGGCTGCACATCGAGGTTCAATGTTCTGAAGAATTCGACCCATCTCATATGGATTGGGAGGTTATTGTCCTGGGGCTTCGCAAAAACCGGCAGCGAAAGGTTCGAAAATATATTCCTGAGCTCCCGTATCTGCCTCATCATGCTGATGACCGCCTCCGGATTGAGGTTTTTGAGGTCCTTTATCAGCGAACGGTTCGCCAGTGCAGAAGATATCATCCCATCCCTACTTTTTCGCGAAAACGTAATGCATCGGTAAACGTGCGGATTATTCTCAAATATCTGGGCGGTATAGGGTGTAGCAAGAACTATGACCTCGATTCCGAGAGATCTGAGATAAGAGATTGCCGGGGTATCGCTTACGGCATCTCCAATACGGTCCATGGGTACGAGTATGGCCCTCTTCCACGAATTGCACCATTTCATGGCTGCGCCTCCTGTCTTCAGCTTCTCTTGATCTTATCTTTCCGCAGCATCACTTCTTCGACATCGGCAAATACCTTGGAGTGGCTTTTCAAGATATTGGATCCGACTATTCTCTTTGGTGAACTGATCGTGTTGCGCATTGCTAAGCTCAGGGCATGTGCATCTCCTGAAGGCAATACATGGCCCATATCCCCTTTCACAAACATGTTTGCTCCGCATGAACGGGTAGTTATGACAGGAGTACCGGATGCGAGTGATTCCAGAACCACCAGCGAACATGAATCATAATACGTGGGATGAACAAGGCAATCACACGAGGGATATACTTTTTGAATATCGGAGACGCTTCCGGCGAAAACCACCTTGTCGCCGAGCGAATCTGCTTTTTCCCTCATGGGCACATTCGAGGGCCCCACGATCAAGACTTTGAAGGGAATATCCCTCAAGTCGATGCAGGCGTCGATGAGTATCTCGTAGCCCTTGAGCCTGGGGTTCTGAGCAACAAAAAGAAACACAAATTCATCAGGTCCGATTCCGTACCGTTGTCTGATCTCATCCCTAAAAGCGATGTTTTCCGGACAGAACTTATCAAGGTCTATTCCGTTTGGTATCAGGTCGATCATTTCTTGAGGATAACGAAAGAAATTCCGAATATCGTCTTCGACCATGGCCGATATCGCTATCACCTGGGGTTTGGTTATCTTATAGATCCACCACTCCATGCCCCTCTGAACGACATCCTTGAAGCTCAAACGTTTCAGGAATCGCATAAGCAAGCGAACAGGTTTCCGGTATCGTACCGTCTCTCTGCTGAACCATGCGGGGTGAACACCGCCATGGGGCTGATAGATATCCATCAGGAATGTGTTGCCCACGCAGAAGTGAATGCTTCCGGGCATGTTCCGTGTTCTGACAGCATGGAATACGGCGAAGCTGAGATGACGAAGACCCTGGGGAAAATTCAACGCCCTGATAGGGACAATCTGAATCGATTGGATCTCCGGATCCTTGGCGCGCATGCATACGATCTCGACATCGTGCCCCCTTGTGGCGAGAAAATGGGCCAGGTCCCAGCAGTAGCGCTCTGCACCTCCCACGTGAGGGTCGAATTTTTCAATTGCAATGGATATGTTCACAAGGTCTTCCTTCTAACATCCTCATTCTCAGAGCCTTTTCGGCTGTCAAACTGGCTCCCTGAATGTTACCGGGATGAACACCAGTCGGCCAGCGCTGCGCATATCTTCTCCACCTCGGTATCCGACAGCTCGGGATACATGGGCAGAGACAGTATTCTTTCATAGAGTTCTTCGGTCGCCGGGAGAGATTCCGATCCCCTGATCCTTCCCTCATATGCGCCCTGCTGATGGACAGCCCTGGGATAATGGAGAGCCGTGCCGATACCCCGCTCTTTCAGGAAATCCTGCAATGAGGGTCGCTCACTGCACTCAATCACATACAGATGCATGGCATGGTCGGTATCAGGTACAGGGTACGGGGGTATTATCGAAAGGTTATCCACGGCCTGGGAATACCGCTCTGCTATTGCCCTTCTCCTGACATTATCTTCGTCCAGAAACGGAAGCTTCACCCTCAGTATGGCCGCCTGAATCTCATCCATCCGGGAGTTCATCCCCTGCTCCGACGAGATGTATCGTTCCTTCCATCCGTATTCGCGCAGAGCCCGCAGCTTTTCGGAGACCTCCGGAGAATCGGTCACGACGCACCCTCCGTCGCCTATCGCGCCGAGATTCTTGGTGGGATAGAAGCTGAAGGCCGCCGCGTGACCAAACGTCCCAACCTTTCTGTTCGAGGTCCGCGCCCCACACGCCTGGGCACAGTCTTCCACAACGGTCAGCCCGTTCTTGCGTGCTATCTCGCAGATTTCATGCATCCGGGCCGGCTGGCCGTAGATGTGAACGGGCAGAATCGCCCGTGTCCTTGAACTGATAACCCTTTCGATCAGGCTGTGATCCATACAGCGGCTGCAGGGATCGATATCAATGAAAACGGGCATGGCCCCCGCAAGCTCGATTGCGGCTACGGTAGCGACCGCGGTATGCGAAACAGTGATCACCTCGTCTCCCGGGCAGACCCCGCATGCCAGCAAGGCAAGACAAAGCGCCTCGGTGCCATTGGCTACTGTCACGCAATGCCGAGTTCCGATAAAATCGGCAAATTCCCTCTCGAAGCAGGCCACTTCTTCTCCGAGAATGTATCTGCCGCTGTAAAGCACCTTCTCGACCGCCTCATCGATCGCATGCTTGCGGCTCTGATACTGCTTCAGCGGCGATGCGACAGGGATGAACGGCATGGACATCTCTCAATGCTCCACGTAGTGATGGATAAATTCCTGATAATATTCAATGGCTTTGCGCAGGCCTTCTCTCAGACCTGTTTCCGGCCTCCACCCAAGGTGTCTGGAAATCTTCTCATAGCTCCCGTAATAATCGCCGATATCGATGATTTTCCTCTCCTGAGGAAAGGGGACAATTTGATAGGAGCCCTCATCCAGAATCTCGATCATCATCTGTGCCGTGTCCTTCAGGCTCAAGGGATCGCCGGCGCCGAGGTTGTAGATCTCCCCGTTGGCCTTCTCGGACGCGGCTGCCGCCAGCAGGGCGTCGGTCACGTCGTCGACGTAGTTGAAGTCCCGCTTCTGCAGACCGTCGCCGTAAACCAGGAAGGGCTCGCCTTCGATGACCCGCCTGATCCAGATGCCGAGAAAGGTCTGCCTGGCATCCTTGATCCTCATCCGGGGGCCGTAGGTGTTCGTGAGCCTGAGGACAGTCGCCCTTACCTTGTAGACATTGTTATAGACCAGGTGATACCACTCGCCCGCCATCTTGTTGATGCCGTTGACATCCACCGGGCTTAAAGGATGGTTCTCGTCGACAGGCAGATACTGCGGCCTTCCGTATATCTGTCGGGTGCTCGCAAACACGATCTTGATGTCCGGATTGTTTCTCCTGCACGACTCCAGGATGGAGAGCTGCGCCCTGGTATTGATCTCGAGGTCGGTGTATGGATCGTTCATGGAGTCGAGGTGGCTCGTCTGGCCGGCGAGGTTGAACAGGTAATCCTGATTCCGGACGAGATATTTCATGGAGTGCTCGTCCCGGACATCGGAGAAGTTCACCTTCACCCTGGATGCTATGGGAGAGATGTTAAAGAGATTCCCGCCGTATTCCGGAATCAGACTGTCCACCAGGGTGATCTCAGCTCCATACTCGACAAGTCGCCGGGCAAGATTCGAGCCGATAAACCCGAGCCCTCCGGTCACGAGCACCCTCTTTCGTGCAAAAACT
>JALNWY010000171.1 GCA_023230665.1 Deltaproteobacteria bacterium | reverse complement strand
CCCCCGCCCGGCCGAACAGCGCATCCCTTTTCCCGGGGAGCTCCGGCCTCACCGTGATCTTGGGCAATGTCTCGTTTGCAAAGATGCTCCTCAACATCGAGAACAGGCTGGGGGAAGACTCGACGATATTGAGAAGGCATTGATGCGGGCGCGCGAGGGAAACAAGGCCATCGAAGCCTACAGAAATGTCCTTCGCGAGGGTACGGGCTTCGATGCGGTCATCTTCGGCCTGACCGTGGTGGAGAGAATGGGGGGTAAGGAATGTATCCGGGAGCTGATCAACGAGGGGCTGGGGTGCCCTCCGGCGGGAGGGCTGCTATGACAGGGTGAAACTCACAATGCTCTGCCTGCTTTTCCATGATAGTGCCGCCCGTGGATAAAGCTGGCGATAAACCCACCGAAACCCATCACCGCTGCCGCGGATATCACCATCCATCCCACCAGGGGGATGAGGCCGGTGGCCCAGAGCACGACACTTCCCACCAGCGTCTCGATCACCATGGGCGATCCGGATTTCCTGATCGTGGTGATGATCTTTTCCCCGATGATCCGCGCCATGGCCACGGACCCGAGAAAGAATGCAATGGCCGCCACCAGGATCTCGAGCGGGATCAGGATGATGCCCACCAGCGAGATGACGAGCACCAGTGCCACGGGAAAAATCAGAAGGGTGCCGATGATCCCCCACAGGAGCGATTTGCCGGTGTGATATCTGATTGTGGAGGATATGAGATCGATCCTGTCCGGCAGAAGCGCCACCACGATCAGGGCCAGCGCCAGGAATCCCAGAAAGGGAAACATGCCCGGCATGAAGGGCATTTCCCTGTCATCTTTCCAACCGGAAGGATGGGGGCGTTTGAAAAAGGAGGTGATCCGGGAGGTGTCGTAGGTATTGATGTCGCCTGTTACGACTGCGCCCTCCTGCTTCACGACCATGCCGCCGATGGTAGTGACGTCTCCGTCCACCAGTGCTTCGGGCCCGAGAAACACCGAGCCTCCGACCGAGACGACCCGGTTTCTGACCGATCCGTACACCCGGACGTCACCGCCGATCGAGACCGCGGAACCCACCTCTTCACCGGTCTCCACGAGGACATCGTCTCCGATGTGGACCCTGGTCCTCTCCTGTGCAAGCCCGTCTGCGCAGATGAGCAGAAAGAGCATTCCGATTGCGGCAAGTCTGAACGTTTTTTTCACCCTTCCCCCGGTCCTCCAAAAAACGGCCTCTCTGTGTCAATCTATCACACCTTGTCCCTGTTTCACAGTGCATCCGGGACCGGCCTCTGGCCTCACGCGATGAACCGCCTGCCTCCCAGAGCAGAAGACACTGCGGCTACAAGGAGATACACTATACCGGCGAATATGATGATGGTCGCTCCGGCAGGCAGCCCCGGAGCATAGCTCAGGGCGAGACCGCCTGAGGTGAACAGGATGGAAAAAATCACGGACAGGCCCATCATGTGCCAGAGTCTTCGGGAAAAATAGCTCGCTGTCGCTGCAGGAAGCGTCAGGAGCGCGATGACCATGATAATGCCCACCACACTCACCAGGAGTACGACTGTAAACGCAATCAGGCTCAGGAGCAGCAGATAGTACGCCTGCACCTTCAGGCCCCTCAGGAGCACAAACTCCTCATCGAAACACACGGCGAGAAACTGGCGGTAAAAGACCAGGCCCGTGACCAGTATCAGAAGGTTGAGGCCTGCTGTCAGCCAGAGGTCTTCCCGGGACACCATGAGGATGTTGCCGAAAAGATAGCTCATGAGGTTTTCATTATACCCCGGTGTCTTGAAGATGAACAGGATACCCACGGCCATCCCGATCGCCCAGACCGCGCCGATGACCGTATCTTCACGCTCCCGTGCGCGAAGGCTCACCAGGCCGATGACCAGCGCGGAGATCAGGGCAGCGGCGATTGCCCCCAAGAGCGGGTGAAACCATGAGAGTCCGAACACCACCTCACCATACCGGGCCGCGCCCATGCCGCCCAGTACGCTGTGGGCTATGGCGCCTGCGATATAGCTGATTCTGCGGGCCACTACGTAGCTGCCCATGATCCCGCACGCAATGCTCACGAGAAACCCTGCCAGGAGTGCATACTGGAGAAAGGGAAACCGCGCCAGGTCGCCGATGAACTCAGTCATGGGAAATCCTGTCCCTTTCCTTGGCATCGTGCCTGATCATATGGACGTGCGAGCCGTATATCGCACTGATCATCTCTCCTGTGATCTCGCACGTCGGATGGGTGAGAAGCCTGCGGTTCACGCACGCGACTTTGTTAACATAGCGGGAGACAAAGCCCAGATCATGGGTGACCAGAATGATGGTGAGCTGTTCATTGAGCCGGTGGAGGAGCTCGTAGAGCCCGGTCTCTATCGCGACATCCACATTCGAGGTGGGCTCGTCGAGCAGCAGCAGGTCCGGGTTGGAAACCAGGGCGCGTGCGAGCAGCACGCGCTGGAACTGCCCCCCGGAGAGCTGGAAAAAGGGCCGGTCGCGCAGCGGGGCCATCTCCACCTTTTCGAGGGCTTCCTCGGCGCAGCGCCTGTCAGACCTGCTGTATCCCCACAAACTCATACCCTGTCCGAGACGTCCCATGAGCACGACATCGAGCACGCTTACGGGAAAGAGCGGGTCAAGGGATGCGTACTGGGGCATGTATCCGATCCGGTGCCGTGTATTTTCCGGGGAAGCTCCGAACAGCCTGACCGTCCCCTTTGCCGGTTTTATGAGCCCCAGGATGAGCTTCAGAATCGTGGTCTTGCCGCCGCCGTTGGGTCCGACCACGGAAAGGAAATCCCTGTGATCCACTATCAGGCTTACGTCATCGAGCACAGGCGTACCCTGATAGGCAAAGCTTACGTGCTTCAGCTCCACCACGGGTCCCGAATATCGGGTCTCATTCATGGCCGCTCTTTTGCTCATGTTCTCCTCTCCGCATACCCTTTTTGTTTCTCCTGTGGGTGATCACGGCCCTGGGAACAAAGCCCTCTGTATCTCCTCTGCCAGAGACACGATCTCCGGCAGGTAATCCTTGGGCAGCGGGTTGATGGGAACCACCACGCCCCCGATCGATTCTGCGATTGCGCGGGCAGTCTTTTCCGAGAACTGGGACTGGACGAAAATCACCTTCACCCCTTCATTGCGGGCCATTTCGATGATCCGCGCCACCTGCCTCGCCCCCGGCTCCTTGCCCTCCGACTCGAGGGCTATCTGCTCCAGGCCGTACGCCTCGCAGAAATAACCGAATGCCGGGTGCATCACGTAGATCCTCTGTCCTTTCAGCGGCTCCAGGATGCGGGAGATCTGCGCATCTGCCCTGTCCAGGTCCTGCCCGAGCCGCTTTAGGTTGCGTTCAAACTCGCCGCTGTGCCTGGGATCGAGGTTTTTCAGGCAGAGCGCGATATTTTCGGCCATGATCTTGACCCGTCCGGGGTCGAGCCAGGTATGGGGATCAGGTGTCCGGTCGCCGTGCGCGTGTGCATCAATGAGATGGTGGGCATGGGTCTCGTGCTCTTCGGAGAAATACCGCAGCCTGACGCCCCTGAGGGTATCTGTGATGCCCAGATGAGGAAAGAGGCTCCTGATCCTTAAGAGCAGCGCGGTCTCAAAGGGCACGCCGATGGTGAAGTAGACGTCGGACTGGGCCAGAGCAGCCATCTGTGCCGGTGTGGGCTCGAAGGTGTGGGGCTCTTGTCCCTCGCCCACCAGGACCCGCACCTCCACATGGTCCCCGCCGATCCTCTGCACCAGGTATGCCTGGGGCAGTATGCTCACAAACGCCTTTATCCGCTCCCCCTCAGCCGACGAGGCATGAACGGGCAGTCCCGCGACAACAGCGGCGAGCAAAACGACGACTCCGCACAGCACGCCTTTTTTCATACAAAAAGATCTCCGCCGCACCCGTGAGCCGGTCACTTGTGATGATGCTCTGCACACGAGCAGACCAGATAACGCTCCTGGCAATCCTCGCATGTCTCCATGGAATGCGCCTCCGAAAAGTCGTCCCAGTGCTGCTTCTGGTTCGGGGTGAGAATCCCGGTGCCGTTGCACAGGGGGCAGACGCCCTCCAGAGCAGCCAGAACAGCCGAGCGGATGAACTCCGAGCGATTAGGCATGCCCTGGATGATCTCGAACAGATTCCTGTCCACCTTGAAGGTTACAATCTCCTGTTTTTTCATTGGCGTATCCTCCCCGGGACCGCTTGAGTATTACTTAGTATTACTTTCGGGATATACGTATTCCCGGCACCTTGTCAAGGATTATCAGTCAGAGGATTACGTGGGGGGTCATCCGCGTACCCGGGCCCTGTCACAAAACAGCAGGCCCGGGTACGCGCCTGTTTACCGGGGAACGTTTTTCAGGACGCTGTAATAATCGGAGTCGGTCCCGATGATGATGGTCGAGTTTTCGAACGCGGATTCCTTGTAGGTCTCCAGCGTCTTGTAGAAGGCATAGAACTCGGGGTCCTGGTTATATGCCAGGCCATAGATCTTTGCCGCCTCGGCATCCGCCTTTCCTCTGACCTCCTCTGCGACCTTGAAGGCCTGGGAGGTGATCGACTTGAGCTCTTTTTCCATCTGTCCGATGATCTCGGCCTTCTTTCCCTCGCCTTCCGACCTGAACTGGGCGGCCTTGCGCTTGCGCTCGGAGATCATCCGCTCATAAACTTTCTCGCGGACCTTTTCCACATAGTTGAGCCGCTTGAGCCGCACATCGACCAGCTCCATGCCGAACTCGGGCATGGCCTTGGACGCCTCTGTGAGTATGGCCCGGGTGATCTTCTCCCGTCCCTGCACGATCTTGCTTTTGGCATCCATGTCGATGAGGGCCGCGCTTGCATCTCGCTCCTCTCCATCTTCGGCCTCGATGAGATCCGTGGATCTCACCAGCTCCACGAGCGGGTTGGCGGAGACATGGTCCTTCACCACCGCATCCAGAATGTCGTTGAGCTTCACATATGCCTGGTCATAGGTGCCGATGGACTGGAGGAACCGCAAGGGGTCCACGATCCGCCACCGGGCCGTGGCGTCCACCCAGATGAAGCGCTTGTCCCGGGTCGGCACCTCCTTGGGATCGCCGTCCCATCTGAGAATGCGCTTTTCGTACCGGGTGATCTTCTGGATAAAGGGAACCTTGAAATGCAGCCCCGCATCGGTCACTGACCCCACGGGCCTGCCGAACTGGGTGATGACCACCTGTTCGTACTCGCCCACCGTATAGAACGCCCCTGATATCCCGAGGAACGCCAGGATGGCTACGACCAGAAAGAGGGTTTGCAGCGCCTTCATTTTTCACCTCCGCTCTTGGAACCCAGCTTGTCGAGATCGAGCATGGGGAGAATGGTTTTCTGCTTGCTGTCGATGACATAGACATTCTTTGCCCTGGGGATGATCTCGCGGTACGTCTCCAGATAGAGCCGCTTCTTGGTCACCTCCTTGGCGTTGCGATATTCCTTGAACACATCGGTGAACCGGGCCGTCTCTCCCTGGGCCTTGTTCACCCGCTCGAGGGCATATCCCCTGGCCGAGTTGATGACACGGTCGGCCTCTCCTCTGGCCTTGGGTATCTCGCGGTTGTAGGTTTCCTGGGCCTCGTTGATGAGCCGCTCCTTTTCCTGCTGGGCCTCGTTCACCTCGTTGAAGGCGCTCTTGACCGCGTCGGGCGGGACCACGTTCTGGAGACGCACGCTCACGATCCTTATTCCGCTTTCATACCCGTCCAGGATCTCCTGGAGGTTGTCCTGGAATATCCGGTTGACCTCCTCGCGGTTCTGGAGCACGTAGTCGAAGCTCCGGTCGCCCACGATCTGCCGGGCAACGGTTTCGCTGATGTCGCGTATGGTCTGCACCGGGTCGTGGATGGAGAAGAGAAACTTCCGGGGGTCCTGGCGACGGTACTGGACGATCCACTCCATGTCGATCACGTTCAGGTCTCCGGTGAGGATCATGGACTCGTTGGCTGTCTCAGGGTCTTTGCGAAACTTTCCCTTGACACCGGGGGTTGTGCTCCGAAAACCAAAGGCCTCGGTCTCCACCTTTTCGGTGTGGACATCGATGATCCGGTCAACACCGAAGGGGATCTTGAAATGCAGCCCCGGACTGACCACGCCCGCGAATTCCCCGAACCTCAAGACAACGCCCCGATGACCTGTCTGTACGGTATAGGCAGAGGTCAGGGCCCCGGCCCCGACAACCAGGACGAGAACGACAAGGGTCCAGAGACCCTTCCCCCGTTGTTTTATGGACTCGAACTGGGATTTCGCCTGCCTGATGACCTCTTCAATATCCTTCTCATTTCCCTGATTCCGCGGGTCCCACGACATAAAACGCTCCTTTCACTGCCGATCGCAGCCTTTTTTCCCACAAGGAAAGGTACCCGGCTTTGAGCCGGCGTGTCAACGGGAAATGGATTTCCCCTTTCCTCGCGTGCCCGGATACCGT
>JALNWY010000170.1 GCA_023230665.1 Deltaproteobacteria bacterium | reverse complement strand
TGAGTTTCCGGGCAGGGTCATGAACATCCATCCCGCGCTCCTTCCGTCGTTTCCCGGGCTGGGCGTCAGGCGCAAGGCGATCGAGCACGGCGTGCGCTTTTCCGGGTGCACGGTTCATTTCGTGGATGCCGGGGTTGACACGGGCCCCATCATCATTCAGGCCGTAGTCCCCGTGTATCCCGACGATGCCGAAGGAGAGCTCAGGGACAGGATCCTGGCCCTGGAGCACAAGATATATCCCAAGGCCATACAGCTTTTCGCGCAGGGAAGACTCATTGTCGACGGAAGAAAGGTCTACGTCCAGGGGCTTGATAAGGATGCGGCTCAGTGCCTGGTAAACCCCCCGCTGGACATCTAGAAGGCCCAGTGCTGGTGAGCGCCTGCCTGCTGGGGATATCCTGCAGGTATGACAAACGGGCAAAGACATCCGAGAGCATCGCGAGCAACCATGATATTCTCCCGGTTCCGGTCTGTCCGGAACAGCTGGGAGGCATGCCGACCCCGCGGCCGCCCGCGCAGTTCACAGGCGGAGACGGGCGCGATGTGTGGAAGGGTCGTGCCCGGGTGATCAATGCACAAGGCCGGGACGTAACCGGGCTCTTTATGGAGGGTGCCCGGCAGACGCTGAAGATTGCACGGATCGTCGGGGCCAGGTGGGCTGTTTTCAAAGACAGCAGTCCTTCCTGCGCCACGCGGGTTGTCTGGAATGACGGCGAAAAGGTGCCCGGGGTGGGAGTGACTACTGCCTTGCTGCTGGACAACGGAATCTCGGTCATGGACGAGGAAGGACAGCTATGAAATCACACTTTGATGTCGTGGGCTCGGGCGAGGGCATTTCAGGGCTGGTCGCCTGTGCTCTCCTTGCGCACAAGGGCTTCTCCTGCCTGTGGGCGGATACGGGCAACGATGCAGGCCTGGACCGTGCCCGCAACGGCATCCCGCTCCTGGTCTCCAGGGAGTTCTGGGACCAGGGGATCAGGCCTCTGCTCTCGTCCATGGACACCACGCTTCCGGGCGCTCTCCAGCCCAGGGCCCTCGAGAAGGTCCAGGCCGTTGTTCCGGGCAGGAGATTCGATGTCGGTCCTGCTCCGGCGGACAGGTATCTCCCTGCACATCGAAGGAACGCCGAGCAATACCTGCGCCTGCTGGAGAAGTCCATGACAAAACCCGGTGTTCTGCTCCGTGCCTCTTCACGCACGGTTCCGGAGGTGGAACCGTGGCAAAAGGATCAGATAACGGCCCTGTGCAGGACCGGGAAACCGAACTACCTTTCGTATCTCCGGTGGTCGGCCCTGCTCTCCGGCCTGTATTCCCTCGACTTCACCGCAGCGAAGCATGTTCTTGGCGCGTACCTGTCTCATACCCGGGGTCATTATCTCCATGCTGAAAAAGCGGATATCACGGTGGAGAACAACACTGCAGTCGGGCTTTCCCTGGGAAATATCCGGATACGTTCACGGTATTGCATGTCGGATGAAACTCCGGTAAAGCCGGGTCAGAAAGGGGGATTCATCTTTTACGGCACCTGCGTGGTCGACGAACACGTGATACCTGTCGGCATGGGAGACATGGTCATAGCCTCTCCTCCGGAAGACATGCGCTTCCCTCTGATGCTGCTGCTGGAAAGGCGGGACGGCAAGGGGATGGTATCCGTGACGGCAAAGATCCCGGTGGGAGGCATGCTCACCTCGCATACCGAACTCCTGTCGTGGGCATCAGGCATGATCTACAAGCGACTCAAACAGGTCATGCCCTTTCTCGAGCATCATCTCATCAGCTTCGATGTAGTCGATCCCTTTATTGAAAACTCTACCCGGCCGTGGTTCCGATATGCGGACGAGATGCGGGTTCCCTGGTATGTTTCAGGGAAGCGTTATATGAAGAACGGTAACAGGATGTTCATCTGCAGTGGTATGAAATACGGATGGCTTGATATGGAGGGGGAGATACTCTGGGGCATATGCATGGCGAACGCAATACTCAAGGACCTGAACAGGTCGGATCTCATCGCCGCGAAGATGATGGTTCAGGCATCGCGGGTGTAACGCTCCTCGAACTTCTGGTGGTTCTCTTTATCGCGTCGATTCTGGCAGTCATGGCCCTGCCGGACCTGGGGAAGCTATTGTCCAGGAAATCCCTGACCTCTCAGGCAGACAAGCTTGCCCTTGCCCTGCACCGTGCGCGGGATCTGGCCATGAAACAGGGACACGACTGGAAAGTGGTGTTTCATCCGGCTGAGGGCGCCTGGGTCTGCTTTGGTGATGCAGACGGGGATTCCGAGATGGGCGAAACAGAGCAGCGGCTGGGCCCGGACAGGCTCGAAGGGAAGGTTTCCTTCGGGTGTACGACCGGCACGGGTCCCAACGGCGCCACGGTCCCTGGAGACGGCATAAGCTTTGTCAACAACCGCATCAGCTTCTCGCCATTGGGATGCTGCAATGCCGGGAGCATCTATCTTCGATCCGAAGACCGGTCCATGGCGATCAGGGTGCTGCCCGCATCGGGAGTGGTCAGGATGTGGGAATACCGCCGCACCTGGAAGGCACTGCCGTGAGCAGGGGGTTCAGTCTTCTGGAGGTGCTGGTCGCCCTCCTGGTGATCATGCTCCTCTTCACGGCTGGGGCCAGGATATCAATACTCTCCACGCGATCCGGCAGCTATGCCCGGGATCACACCTGCGCCGCGGTTCTGGGACATACCGGCCTGGTACGGCTCGCCGGACTCGATTATGGCTCTCCCGAACTCCGGGCGGGGTGGCACCGGGACCCCGCCAACCCCATCGAATACGGCGGTCGGAGCGGATATTACCGTTTCTGGCAGATCGACGAATCCTCAATGGGCAAGCAGGTGGTTCTCTTTGTTACGTGGAATGAAGGCGCGCGAAAGGCCTCAGACTTCGGCTCCCAGGTTTCGCTCAAGGAAAGCGGGTGCCCGCAGGTATGGTTCAGCGAGATCATTCCCGCTCCTTAAAAAAAGACCCGGAGAATACCGGAGCCGGATCCGCTATGCCCGGGAAGGCTCGGAGGTCCCTGAGGTATCGGACGGCTGGGAAAGAGGCTCTGCTTCGCGGAGTTTTCTGGGCTCCTCGCGCGCCATTTTGCAGTGGCCGTTGAAGATGACGCCGTTCTCGATGGTGAGTGACGAGGTCTTGACATTGCCGAAGAGCTTGCCTCCCGCCTTCAGCTCCAGCTTCTTGTGCGCATTGACCTCGCCGTGCATCTCGCCGTGTATGATGATGTTTTCCGCCCGTATCTGGGCGTTGACCATGGCGGTGTTCCCGATGATGACCATCCCGTTGGTATCGATCTCGCCGCTGAAATTCCCGTCGATCCTGACAGTGCCTTTGAACTTCAGCACCCCTTCGAACGAGGTCCCGTTGCCCAGCAGACCGACGATATCATCCTTTTGCCGCTTATCTTTTTTCAAAAGCATCAATACCTCCACAAGTGGTGCAAAATATGGGTATGCCGGACAGGAGAGCCTTGCTGCTGCGATGCCCGTGCGTCTCTTGCCGGAGCGCGAGTTGCATGTTCAACCCATTGACATTCAAATACATTCAGGCACGATGCAAGCACAGATACGCAGAAATGACAAGAAAAAAGATGAATGCCAGGACATGGGGAACATTCGTTACCATGTAATGTATCTCACGTAGGATTTCCATACGCGGTTCCAAGCAAGATGCAGGCCAGACAATAACGCATTGATTATGCTCGCTGCAGGTGCGGTAACTGTAATAAAGATGCATCACTGCATCTGATGGATGTTTCTGTTTCGTAACTCGCACATGCTGTGAAAAAACGGTTTCGTTCCCTGAACTTTAGCGGGAATACCTGTGCGCCGGGAAGGAGGCTGATGCATTGGGGACTCCGCCAGATATATGAATTTTCACCTGTATCAGGAGGTGTGTCGTTCAGGTCACGGTTGCTGTCCTGACGCGAACCCGAAGGAAATGATCACACCCAGGCCTCGGCGTCTCACCGTCCCCTCCGGTAGACGTTGATCCGGCTGAGAGCTTCGTGCGCGCGCATGCTGGTCTCGGTAGAAGGATTCAGATCCAGGGCCGCAAGGAGATATTGGTAGGCTGCGGTGGGCTGGCCCTGCTTGAGCCTCATAAGGCCGAGCGACAGGTATGCATCGGCAAGCCGGTCCGAGTTCCGGTGGGTCGAGATGCATTGCTTCAGGATGCGCGAGGCAGCAGCGGAATGACCGGTGTCCTCGAGCCATTCCGAGAGGATGGCGCACTCGTCCGGGCTCAACTCGGCAACCTCTGACCTGTTCATGCGGGACAGCGCATCGATGGCATCCGGAGGGTGTTTACGTTCCATGGCGGTTCTCACGACAGCGAGGTTGGAACCCGGGTACCCGGGTTCCGGCTCTCCGGGAGCCTCCGGCCTGCCCGTTCTCCAGGTCCGGTCTTTCCATGGCCAGCTCCAGGAGAGCCGCTCTCCTGTCAGAGCGATGACGAGTCCGCCCAGAAAGCCTCCAATGTGGGCGCCGTATGCGACCGATGACTGGGGTCCGATGAGCAGGGGCAGCAGATTGTCCACGATCACGAAGAACCCCAGGACCAGCCGTGCGGGCAGCAGAAATACATCGACATAAAAGGGAATGAGGGCCACGAATACCTTGACCTTGTTCCGGGGAAAGAGCAGGAAATACACGCCGAGCACCCCGGAGATGGCCCCTGACGCCCCCACCAGCGGTACCATGGAAGGGCCGGCGAAGAAAGAGAAGAACCAGGTAGCCACTGCGCCGGTCCCCAGATAGGCTGTCAGAAAGCCGAACCTGCCGAGCGCATGCTCAACATTGTCGCCGTATATCCATAAAAAGAGCATATTCCCTGCCAGATGCAGGAGCCCGCCGTGGAGAAACATGCTGAAGAAAAGATCGGTCACCTCCGGGGCGCCCGGCTTGTACCCGTTCGCAAAGGTGAACAGGTCATAGGCGTTGACCTGGGCCAGCACCTGCCGGAGGGAAACCCCGGACGGAAGATGGGGCGTGATGCTGCGGATGTATTCCTCCAGGAGCGGGTTGCCGGGATCGACACCCTGCATGCTCAGCGGAACAGTGATGAAGAGATAGATCAGAATATTTGCGGCCATGAGGCCCCAGGTCATCCATGGCGTGAAGTTCTTGGGATTCGGGGTGTCTCCTATGGGAAAAAACATGCGTCGTCAGGCTCCTGTCTGTCTTTCTTCCGCTGCCGGCTCTCATCATTATGATGCAGGGTGATGCCGGAGAAAACCATTGTCTGCATACTATAATATATAATAGTTTTAAGATGCAAATGTCCGATTTCCCGATTCAATCATGCTGTAGTCTTCAGGGGCGTGTCCTTTGGTGTTCTTCCTTCCCGCCTCACGGCCGGAGAGACCTTCTCCTGCCGGGATGAGATTCTCTGCAATCAGGAGGGTTTCCCCGCAAGGAAGCCGGTGATCAGAGAGTTGACCTTCGCAGGATATTCCTCGTGGGCGGAGTGGCCGCACCTGCTCAGGACAAGGGTCTCGATGTTCTTCATGTGTTTCTCAAACTTCCCGAGCAGTCCGGCAGGGAGATATCGATCGTTCTCCCCCCAGATGACCAGCGCGGGATGCCGGATCTCCGGCAGGACTCGCTCGGTCGCCGACCAGTCCTGGTGCCTGGCGATCCGGACCTGAAGCTGAAGATTGTGCGCGAACCTGAGGGGCAGGTATACCTCGCGCACCATCTCTTCGGTCACCAGCTCCTTGCGGTGGAACGACCGTACGAGGCGTTTCCTCACCCCGCCGGGGGTCACAAGGCGCAGAAGCAGCGTGCCCATGAGGGGGTATTTGAGGAGCTCCCACTCGATGACATCCCGGACATCGAGCCCGCTTGAGTCTATCAGGACCAGCTTCTCCACCCTTTCGGGATGCCGGTGGGCAAAGTGGAGCACCCATCCGCCTCCCCACGAGTGACCGAGAAAGGACGCGCGGTCGATGTCGAGCCGGTCCATGAACTGGAGCAGGACTTTTGACGTATCCTCAAGACCGTAGTGCTGCCGGGTGGGGAGGGGCAGGGTGTAGCCGTACCCCGGCATGTCAAGCGCAAAAACAGAGAAATGTCCGGAGAGCGCGGGGATGTTGTGCCTGAACGAGTACAGCCACATCCCGCCTCCATGGACAAGGATGAGTGGAGGGCCTCCGGCCCCTGCCCGAAGATAGTGGATCATGAAGGAATCGATCATGAGAAACCCGGAGTCGATGGTCTTCAGATACCCGGAAAACCCTTTTTCTGCGCTCACTTGCAACCTCCCGATGTCCAGAGGCGCCCGATGCGCTTTCATTTTCCGAGAAGGTCTCATACAGCGCCCTCTTTTTCTGTACGGTATCCGGGCACGCGAGGAAAGGGGAAATCCATTTCCCGTTGACACGCCGGCTCAAAGCCGGGTACCTTTCCTTGTGGGAAAAAAGGCTGCGATCGGCAGTGAAAGGAGCGTTTTATGTC
>JALNWY010000169.1 GCA_023230665.1 Deltaproteobacteria bacterium | reverse complement strand
GATGTTTGCAGCTGTTATTCTTGTCCTGTGTCTGTTCTGCTCCCCGGTCCATGCCTGGATGTGGGAGGTCGGCGACGAGGCCCTGGCCGAGATCACCGGAGAAGGCTACTCCAGCTTTACCCTCGAAAACAACGTGGCCCGAGCATATTTCAATATCACGGCCGCCACCTACACCGAGATCGATTCCTTGAAGATGGGCTATTATAACAACGGCATCACCGGCTTGGGCTGGGACGAAAACTGGGAGGGCGTATCCCTGGGTTCGCCCACCGAGAGCCTGGTGTGCAAGGGTTTGTACATCGAGGCGGGCTTTTCCAACATGGCCGACCCCGCCACCCGGCAGCTCGATTTTGTCAGGGTGGGCACCCCGTCCATGACAGGCCCCATCAGCGCCAACTTCATTTCCTTCAGCGGCCATATCGAGAACCCGATCGACGGCGTCCTCGTCGACGGCAGGCGGCTGAACCTCGGCATGAGGACGATCTACAGCACTGACTCGGAGTTTTCCGTCACCCTGGACAGGAACTCGGGCTGGTGGTTCCACTGGGGAAACGCAACGATTACCCCATGAAGAGGGGAAGAGAATAGAACTGGCAGGGAGTGTGTTTTCGATTGTGTTGAAATGACGCAAGGAGATGAGATCATGAAGGCGTCTCCTGCAAAAAGTTTAAAAGCACTATAGTTTTGGTGATGAAAAGTTTCATGAAAAGGGGGTGATGCGCAGGCGCTGGTAAAAAGGAGGGTTCTTAAAAAAACGCAGTATGGTTTGGCAAAAGGTGGTTGACAAAAACTTTAGAATTGCAAGCAACAGGCATCACAAAAAATAAATTTTTGGAGGCATTAAGTTATGAAGAGAGTATTGACATTTTTGGCTATCATGTTGTTGCCGCTGTCAGTTATGGCAATGACACCGGTTTCCGACCAGACCCTTTCCGATGTTACCGGCCAGGCCGGAGTCAACATCAATGCTGACCTTCGGATGGACATCACCATCGGTACCCTGGCCTGGGGCGATGCGGACGGTATCACCGCTGCAGCCAATCCCGGCTGGGCCTTAACCGAAGCCGGCGGTTACGTGGGAGTCACCGGGCTCAATATCACCGATCTGAGGATCAAAGCCCGTGAGACCGACAATTTTGGTGTTGGCTATCCCGTGATTCTTGACGACGATGACAACGAACTCAACCCCGGCGGAACCTACCTCGCTTCCACTTACCTGAAGCCCATCACCATCGACGTGGCC
Source organism: Deltaproteobacteria bacterium (assembly GCA_023230665.1). Taxonomy (GTDB): domain Bacteria; phylum Desulfobacterota; class Desulfomonilia; order UBA1062; family UBA1062; genus Phosphitivorax. The sequence goes on along the minus strand of JALNWY010000169.1, from coordinate 5,240 downwards.
ACTGACCCGGATATGTACGATGGGGCCACCTTTGTGCGGTTCGGCCTGGGCTCCCTCGAGATCTCCATGGACGCCCTCACACTCAGCGTTGAGCTCGGCCCGGACACCGGTCTCGGCCAGCAGCTCGGCGTGGTGAACATCGGACCTCTCGCCCTGTACATCAACCCCTCAAGCTTTGTTGACATCTATGCCGGCAGCACCTGCGGCGTGAACCTGACCTTCAACGTGAAACTTGACCGGCTCGACCTCGACTATGTGTCCTGGGGCGACACCGACGGCCAGGATAATATGGGCATAGGTGAAATGTACTGGATGGCCACGGGTGCTCAGAGCGCCGGTTATATCGGACTTGCTGATCTCAGTATCGGCGGCCCGATCACTGTGGTCGGTTCCGTTGCGATCGACGTGACCACCTCCTATGCGGGCGTCTACTCCCACGGCGTTGTCGGAACCGACGCTGGCGCAGCTCCTGTGAGCGTTGTGCACATCTCCTTCCCGGATATGCTCAGCGTAGCAGTAGGCCCGATCACCGCCAATGTGAAGCTCGACGGTACGGCAGCTCTGGGCGGCGCAAACGCAGGCACGCTGGGTGACATCTACATCGCGGGCTTCGGCCTCGACATCTATGCAGGCAGCTGGGTGGACATCTGGGCCCACTAATCACCTGCTGATTTACCTGTAATCAAGAAAGGAGGGTTGTCTTAAACCCTCCTTTCTCTTCTCAAGGAACACGCTTTTGTAATGTGAAGAGAAGATTGGAGGCAGAGAATTCTATGAAGATAATGAAAAGTTCATCAATGATCTTACTGATCCTTGCTTTTCCTCTGTTTCTCATGGCAATGGTCCCGGTCAGCGATTTCGATCTTTCCACGGTTAGCGGCCAGGCCGGAGTCAGCATAAATTCCGACGTAACCATGGATATATCCATCGACACCCTGGCCTGGGGCGATTACGACGGCATTTTCGAAGGCGGCCATCCTTCCTGGGCGCCCACGGCCCAGGGCGGTTATGTGGGGTTGGCCGGGTTCGACGTCGTGGGGTTGAGGATCAAAGCCCGCGAAAACGACACCTTTGGCGGGTATTCCGCGGCAACCGACTTCAAGCCGATCACCATCGACATCGCCTCCGACCCGACCTACAGCCTCTACAGCGGATTCACCTTTGTGCGGTTCGGCCTGGGCTCTCTCCAGATCACCATGGACCATATGGACTTCACGGTCTTTCTGGCCGCCCCTGGCGCCCCGGGCCAGCGGCTCGGCGTGGTGAGCATAGGCGCCCTGGCTGTGTATATAAATCCCGTCAGCTACCTGGACATCTACAACAGCAGGCCGGGCAACCGGTGCGGCATCTTTCTGGCCATGAACGTGGTGATTGACGAGTTTGATATCGATCACGTGTCATGGGGCGATATCGACGGCCAGGCAAATACCGGCATAAACGAGTGCATCTGGATGGCTCAAGGCGCCCAGAGCGCCGGGTATATCGGGCTGTCCGACCTGCGCATGGGCGGGCCCATCACTGCAGCCGGCACGGTCGCCATCGACATCACTACTTCCTCTAACGGCATCTATTCTCATGGGCGAGTGGGTGTCACGCCGGGAGCCGCTCCTGTTTCCGTCGTCCACATCGGGTTTCCCCGGGTGTTCAGCCTGAGCGTATCCGGGCCCATTGTCGCAGATGTCAAGCTGGACGGCATTGCTTCACTGGGCAGCATAAACGCAGGCACGCTGGGCAATATCTACATCTCCGGACTCAGCCTCGATGTGCGGGCCGGAAGCTGGGTGGACATCTGGGCGCATTGATGCCCGGTGGTTTCTGCTCGCAAAAATACTCAGGACTCAATGGTCTTCTGAGCGACGCATGAACTATTGAGAGAGGCGAGCATATTTTTCACCTTCTCTCTTAAAGGTTATGGTCAATGCGATCGAAAAGATTGTGGATAGCGTATAAGGTTTGTTGTATAATGAGGGTCACGGGGATGAAAGGAGGCAACGGTATGGCGCCCGGCAGGAGAGAACACCATATCTTTTCCCGATATTTTGCTCTTTTTATCACGTTTATTTTATTTATCCCTGTTTCTTCACAGGCACAAATGAGCCGGATGAGCGAGAGCGAACTTTCGGAAGTGAGTGCCCGGTCCGGAGTCAGCTATGTCATAGGCGGTTCGCAGCTTCGCATCACCAGCGACTCATACCGGATCTCGGACACCGACCACACGCCCTATCACTGGATCGAGTTCAACAATGTCACCATAGACGATGGTGAGGGTGGCGGGTTTTCCATGGACACGCCGTACAATTACGATGACTTCAACACCCTCGACATTGCCACCGGGGCCGATGGCAAGACGTTTATTTTCATGAACCTATCAACGCATGTTGAGCCGAGAACCTATACTGTGGGCAATTTTGTTTTCTGCGGCCAGGATCTGGGCGGCATGGAGTTGAAAAACCTGAGAAAGGGAGCGTCCGATGCCTTGACCATAGCTTCCCGGGGGGCAGGACAGTCCGGCATCGACATCGAATATCAGACAGAGATCACGCTCGATTCACTGCAGTACACCTATAACGCCCAGTCTGCGTCTCTGAATCTTGCCGGCATACATTTGGCCGGCACTGCAGGCGGTTCACCGGAAGATCCGACATCCTGGATATTTCTGGACAAGTTCAAGATAGGCGATCTTGCCAACAACAGGCCGGTCACCATTGATGTGGGCACATATGATAATGATGGCGTCCCATCGACATCGGTATTTTACAATGTGCCCATGTCAGGCAGCATTCGTGTGGAAGACGTTGATTTCGGCGGAAATCGGTTCGGCCCCTGCGCCATCGACGGAATCACGGTCCATCATCTCGGCATCCAGATACCCGGCAATTGACGGGGATCGGCAACTCTGGGAGAATTCTGACTATGGAGGTTCTGGCGGGTTTCCTTATCGTGCTGGCTTTGCTGACGTCGATCCATCCCATCAGAGAAGTGCCGGAGAGCGAGCTGGCGGTTTTGTCGGATCCTCTGGGGATTCAGCAGGTCATGAAATTTGATGTCAAGCCGTTTACTGTCATGAAGGACGAGAACATCGTCAAACAGCAGTTTGACTATAGCTGCGGCTCTGCAGCACTGGCCACCCTTCTGAATTATTACCTGGGCGAGGATTTCACCGAGGCGCAGGTGATCCAGGGAATGATGGAATACGGCGACATCAAACAGATCGAGGAAAAGCGCGCGTTTTCTCTGCTGGATATGAAGCGGTTTGTCACCGTGCTGGGATATCAGGGCGCCGGATATACCGCGGAGATCGATGACCTCAGAGGGCTCGACAAGCCGGGCATCGTGCCCATCGAATTTTTCGGGTACAAACATTTTGTCGTGTACCGGGGCATCTACGGCGACCATATCTTTTTCGCCGATCCCTTTATGGGAAATATCAGCTTCACCTTGTCTGAATTTGAAGAGATGTGGCACAGAAAGATTGTTTTTCTCGTGACCGACGGGGGCATCACCATGGACGCCCTTCTCCTGAAAGAAGAGGATCTGCGGCTCGTAGAGATCATCCGAACGAGCGATGTGCTGCCCGAACATGCGCGGTCGACCATTTTGATTGAAGAACAGAGATTCAAGGAATCTATTGGAAGAACTGACGGTAATGCGCAGAGGAGATATCAGTTCAAGAGCATCGATGTCTATTGATGCTGTGTGGCGTGCTCCGGATTCATGAATTGACAGGTTCATTACGGTAAGAGGAGACCATACATACGTGAAGAAGCTCGCTGTTTTGACAGCCTTAGCAGTGTTATGCTGCCTTGTATTTGCTGATCAGGGAGAGGCTCAGGATCAGGAAACGAAAAAACAAGAGACAGAGATGTTGAACCGTATCGAAGAGTTGGAGAAACGGATCAATGAACTGACAGAAGAGGGCCGCGCCCGGAGAAAGCTGGAGATCACCGAGCAGGAGAAGCAGGAAAAGGAGAAGGAAGTGCTCGAGGCGGTGGGCAGAGAATATTCCCTTGATCCCAAACACACGCTCGGGCTCGATTATACGCTGAACTACCAGTATGCTCCCACCGAGAGGATCACCAACCAGCTCCTCATAGATCGCGTGACAGATCACACGATCAGGCACATCATCAGCACGACATACAGTATTTTGGACAATCTGTCCGTAACTACGAGCGTGCCCTTTGTTTATCGTTACAACAAGATGGGCACTGACACGAAATTGGACGAAACCGATATTGGCGACATATCGGTGGGGTTTACATTTCAACCCAAGAAAGCGAGGGCCGGCGAGGTGCGCGCCATACTCGGCCTGAGTGTCACCCTGCCCTCCGGAAGGAGTCCCTATAAGATCAACCCCGAAACAGAGCTCTCCACGGGCGATGGTGTATATGCGGTTTCGCTCTCTTCCAACTTCAGCAAGCAGATCGACCCGGTTGTGGCCTTTTGGAATATTGGCTACACCTACCGGTCGGATGCCACGGGCCTGGACTACCGGGTGCTTGAGAATTATATTCTGGAAGAGGTGGAGATAGGGGATTACGTTAGCGTGGGAGCGGGGCTCGGTTATGCCCTTTCCTACAAGATATCGGTGAATTCCTCGTTTAGTTATGCCTATAAGTTTTCCAATACGTATCACTATCGGGGTGCGCGGGGCATCGAGTCCGGAGATACCGTCAGCGCATCTTTCGGTCTGGGAGTGGGCTGGAAGGCTACGAACAAAACGACCTTGTCCTTCAGTCTCGCGTACAGCCTTTCCGAATCCGGCTTCTCGTTTACGTTCAGGGCCCCGTTCAGTTTTGTACTATGAGGTGAGACATGATCTTGAGGAGGTTTCTTTTTGTCTGCATGCTTCTGCTTGCGGGGATGAGCTGCCCGGGGACAGCGCACGCCGGGCTCTTCGAGCAGCTCGCGGTCTGCCCCGCAGCTTCTTCATTGGGAAGCGCGGTGACCGCCTATCCCGGGGGGTGCGGCGGGCTGGCAGTGCATTTCAACCCGGCCCATCTGGCGACCTATGAGGCCAGCCGTTTCGACAATGCGTTGATCTTTACCGTCAACAAGCGCGAGGCAACGTTTACCCAGGGGATCGACCCGGACACCGGTGAGCCCTGGGCGCCGTTCGGCGGCTGGTTCAACGACGGCAGAGACCCTCTGCACGGCGCGCGGGCCGAGCAGCAGAGCGGGTATATGGTGATCCCCATCATCGACTACGAGATTCCCTATTTGGCGGGCGCAGGCATGGG
>JALNWY010000168.1 GCA_023230665.1 Deltaproteobacteria bacterium | reverse complement strand
CAGCCCAGTCGTTCTCGAAAACACCCCAGATAAGATGGATCAGGGGAAGGACGACAAAAATGCTGACCACGAGAATAATGCCGAGCTTTTTCATTTTGTTCCCTCGAAAAACATGGTGTTGAGCCTTATCTTCGGTTATAGATGATGTATCACCGGCGGGTGAAATATGCAAGGATAGTTGGCTTCCCTAAAAAGAAGGAACCATGAAGATACAAGGAATTGTTCACTGGAACCCTAAAGGGTTTGCCTTTGTCGTGCCTGAAAAAGGCTGCGATGATGTTTTCGTTCCGCCCGAGGGCCTCATGGGGGCCATGGACGGAGACCTGGTGGAGGTCTGGGCCTACCGGGAAAAGAAGGGCTTGAGGGGGGAGGTCCTCTCCATTCTCAGACGGAGCCCGACCACGGTGAGCGGCACCTATCACAGCAGGAAGAAGTGGGGGGTCATCACCCCGTTCAAGCCGTTTCCCTACACCATCGTGGTGCCCCATGAGCTCAAAGGCTCGGTCAGGGACGGCGACGTGGTGACGGCCACGGTGGAGAGCCCGCAGGGTGTCAGGAATACCCGGTCCGTAACCGCCCGGATCGAGCGGCTCCTGGACATCCCCGAGGATACTGCTGACGATCTGAGGTCCGTTGCCGTGAAATACAGCCTGCCCTGGCGTTTTCCCGAGGAGGTGGAGAAAGAGGCGCTCAAGGCGTCCAAGGTCTCCATTCCCGCCGAGCTCGCACGGCGCAGGGACCTGCGCGGCCGGATTCTCTTTACCATCGACGGGGCCACGGCAAAGGATTTCGACGATGCCGTGGGAATCGAGCAGCTCCCCGACGGCACCTTTCTCATGACCGTTGCCATTGCGGACGTTGCCCATGTGGTCAAACCGGACACCCCGCTGGACGAGGAGGCCAGGAACCGCGGCTTCAGCGTATACTTTCCCGAGGCGGCCATCCCCATGCTGCCCGAGGTCCTTTCCAACGGGATCATGAGTCTCAAACCCGGGGAGGAGCGGCTCGCCATGGCCGTGGAGATCCATCTGGGCCCGCGGGGCCGGCTGCTGGACTTCGACTGTTTCGAGGCAGTCATCCGGTCCCGGGCCAGGCTCGTGTACGAGGAGCTCAACCCGTTCATCGAGAGGGAATGTCCTCCCGATTATCTTGACATGGAGGTGGGGTCCCGCGTCATGGAACTCCACCGGATGGCCGGACACCTCTACCGCAACCGGATAAGGAGGGGGGCCCTGGATTTCGATATCTTCGAGGTGGGCATCACCATCGGCCACGACGGTGATGTGGACCGGATCTACCGGTACCGGAGAGGGCCTGCCGAAAGGCTCATCGAAGAGTCCATGCTCCTGGCGAACCATGCGGTGTGCATGTTTCTTGAAAAGCACTCCATGCCGGTGCTCTACCGGGTTCATGAAAAGCCCGGGGCAGAGGATCTCATGGCCCTCATGAATACCCTCAAGGAGATCGGTCTGCCCAAAGAGAAGTACACGAGCCTGAAGCACGCGGTCCGCAGGGACAAGAACCTCTCCCGGGTCCTTCAGCACATCTCCGCCCTCTACCAGCCGACCCCGCTCCACAACTTTGTGAACCAGCACATTCTCCGGGCCCTCACCCGGGCGCGATACTGGTTCGAGGACCTTGGTCATTTCGGGCTTGCCAGCACCTCGTACACCCACTTCACCTCGCCCATCAGGAGGTACTCCGACCTCGTCGTGCACCGGATACTGAAGATGACGCTGAAAGGCCGGGAAATGACCGGGAAGGAGATGAAGAAGCTCAAGGGCTATCTGAAGTATATCGGGACTGAGATCTCGGAGCAGGAGAAGAAGACCGACGACGCCATGTTCGACGTGATCAGGCTCAAGACCGCGGCCTACATGCAGCGGCACGTGGGAGACGACTTCTCCGGGGTGGTCACCAGCATCCTGCCCTTCGGCATGTTCGTGGAGATCTTCGATCCACCCTTTGACGGCCTGGTGACACCCTCCGACATGGGGAGGGCGCGTATCGAGGAGGGCAGGGCCGTGAGGCTGAAAAATCGGACCATCTCCATCGGAGACATCATCAAGGTGAAGGTTGCCCGGGTGGATGCGCTCAAGGGGCACGTGGACTTCTCGCTCCTGCCCCGGGAGGCGTAAGACCCCAAGATCGCGTTTCCTGCAGATGACCGCCCCGGTGCGTTTTTTCCCTACACCCCAGTATTTTCCCGTCTGTGCCTGGGTGCAGGCATTCGAGGGGAATATTCCCCGAGCTCATGCGATGCCTGTGCCATAAATCCATACCGGTCTCTTTGGTCTTTGCGGAAATCAAGTATTCTCTATTGTATGGCGGCGTGACCGATCCCGGCCTGCAAGCCGGGCTCTTCAAGCCTCTCCCGGCGAAGGGAGAGACCCCGGCGGGATGACGGTCTCCTCCCCATGGGGCCCGGATGGTTTACGAAGCGTCACAGGCATCGCCTTTTTCGATGCCTGAAACACAGAGAACCCGTGGAAACGGAACGCGGATCGAAATGGGAAAATATCCTAAAAAAACCGGCGGAAACACACCTTGGGGAAATTTTGTGCCCGGCGACTTCCTCGACCGGTTCGGCATGGGAGCGATATTCCTGGACCGGGACTTGCGGATCACCGGGATAAACACTGCTGCCGGGCTTCTTCTGCAGCAGCCCCGGGAATATTTTCTCGGCCGGAGGCTTGCAGAGACCTTGCCCGCCCCGCTCTTTGGGGAACTCGAAAAGGCGGCCCAAGATGCGGTGCATCACGGTTCTTCCTTGAGCTTTCCCGTGCGTACCCCATTGCCCGGCAGGCTACGGCTTTTTGCGCGTTGTGCGCCTGTTCGCGGAGGGGCCTTTATCGTGCTTGAGGATACGAGCGCGGTCGTACCGCCGGCAGCAGGGCATCCGGAGCAGGAAAGGCGGGAACTGGAGAAGCTCTATGACGAGATGGAGAGCGAGCTGATCAAACTGGAGGCCGTGCTCGAGCAGCTCCCCTCCGGCGTGACTATCGAGGAGGCCCCATCGGGCAGGCTGCTCTATCACAATGCCCAGGGAGACCGGCTTCTCGGGCACCCTGTCATCGCGGCCCAGGATTATCTTAAGAGGCGCTACGGTGCACTCCACGATGACGACACCATGTTCGGCCCGGAGGAGTACCCTATCGCCCGTGCCCTGACCGGCGAGAACATCTCTATGGAGGAGGTGCGCTACCGCCGGGGAGACGGCACGCTCATCCACCTCTCGATCAGCGCGGCCCCGATCAGGGATCTGGAAGGCAATATCGTCGCTGCGGTGAGCATCTTCAACGACATCACCGACCGCAAGGGCGCGGAGGAGGCATTGAAGGAGAGCGAGGAGCGGCTCCGGAACATCGTGGAAAACAGCACCAACGTGTTCTACTCTCACACGCCCGACAACCGCCTGATTTATCTGAGCCCGCAGTTCGAGAAGATATTCGGGTACGATCCAAAAGACCGGATATTTCTGTGGACCCAGACCCTTACCGACAATCCCGACAACCGCAAGGGAATCGAGTCGACCCGCGAGGCGATCCGCACCGGCAGGTCCCAGCCCACCTACGAGCTGGAGCTCAAGGCAGGGGAAGGCAGGAAGATCTGGGTGGAGGTGAACGAGTCGCCGGTCGTCCGGGACGGCAGAACGGTCATGGTGGTGGGGGCGCTTCAGGACATTACCGAGCGCAAGAAGGCGGAGAAAGAGCGAATGGAGATGGAGCGGAGATTCCAGCAGTCACAAAAGCTCGAAAGTCTGGGCGTTATGGCAGGCGGCATTGCCCATGATTTCAACAACCTGCTCACCGCGATCCTGGGCAATCTGGACCTCGCTCTGATGGGCGGACCTGAGAATCCCCGGTCAAGGGCCTTCATGGAGCAGGCCCGCAGGGCCACCCTGCGGGCGTCCGACCTTACGAACCAGATGCTGGCCTACTCCGGGAAAGGCAAGTTCTATGTCAGGAACTTCAATCTGAGCGGGCTCGTGGAGGAGATGGCCGAACTCCTCAAGGCATCCATCTCCAAAACGGTGACCTTAAGCCTGAACACGGACCGGAATATACCCGACATCAAGGCAGACCAGCCCCAGATCCAGCAGATCATCATGAATCTCATCGTGAATGCCTCCGAGGCCATCGGCAACCGGCCGGGCGTGGTGACGATCTCGACCGGAGTGAAGGACTGCGACGAGCACTGCCTTGCACTGAGTCGCCTCCGCGAAAAGCCCGAGCCGGGACAGTATGTATTTCTGGAGGTCAGGGACACAGGGTGCGGCATGGATGAAAAGACACTGGAGCTGCTTTTTGATCCTTTTTTCACTACCAAGTTCACAGGACGGGGACTTGGCATGGCGGCCGTGCTCGGCATTGTGGAAGGGCACGAAGGGGCCATCACGACCCAGAGCGAGCCCGGCAAGGGCACCACGGTCGAAGTCCTGTTCCCGGCGCAACTCCCGGCAGAGAGGCCCGGCGGCCCGGGCGCGGGAAGAGAGCCCCCGGCCGCAGGCGGTCAAAGACGGCCGGATTATGCCTCGAACACCGTGCTGGTGGTGGATGATGAGGATATGGTGCTCGATCTGTGTGCGGCCATGGTGGAGCAGCTTGGTTTCCGGGCGCTCAGGGCCTCGGACGGGCAGGATGCATTGGAGGTGTTTCGCAGGCACTCCAAGGGAATCTCCCTGATCATCCTGGACCTGACCATGCCCAGGATGGACGGCGTGGAAGCGTTCCACGAGCTCAAGCGCATCCGGAGCGATGTCCGGGTGATTGTATCGAGCGGCTTCAGCGAGCAGGAGGTTTCCGGCCGTTTTGAAGGAGATGAGCCGTCAGGCTATATCAAAAAACCCTTCGAGCTTCACCGCCTGCGCGAAAAGATCGATGAGGTGCTGGGAAAAGGCTGATCTTCCCGTTCACGCGGTCCGCTGGAGTGCCCTTGTTACGGACGGTTGCCCTCCTCCAGGGATCGGCTGATCGCACTTTTCAGCTCGTCGATGCCGGCGGGCTTCACGAGGAATTCGCGGATGCCCATCTCTTTAGCCTTGCGCTCGTTCATCACATCGCTGAAGCCAGTGCTCAGAATCACAGGGGTATCCGGTCTGACGGCCAGGAGTCTGGAGGTGAACTCTGCACCGGTCATGCGCGGCATGGTCAGATCGGTGATAACGAGATCGAATGCCTGGGGTGACCTGGTGAACATTTCGAGCGCCTCAACACTATCGTTCACTGCGGCCACCTCATAGCCCAGCCGCATCAGGACCCGCTGGATGCTGGAGAGGATGATGTCCTCGTCGTCCACCAGGAGGATCCGCTTTTTTCCCCTCGGCCTCGAAGCCTTCACGGCCTTGGGCCGCACCACCCGTTCAGGGCCTTCATGCGCCGGGAAGCGGACGGTGAACCGCGAGCCCCTTTCCGGCTCGCTCTCGATCGTGATCTCGCCACCGTGGTCTTCGACCATCCCTTTGGTGATGGCAAGTCCCAGCATCGTGCTTCTGCCGGTTGCCCCTGAAGCGTATGAAGGGTCGAAGATATGCTCCATTGCCTCACGGGTCATCCCCTTTCCCGTGTCGCTCACCGAAAGCTCCAGATAGGGTCCTTCCATTTTCCGGGGAAGATCGGGCCCCGGGCCGGGTTGGACCCGGGAGAGGCTCACCTCGATGGTGCCTGATTCGTTGCCGATCGACTCAGCTGCGTTGTGCACCAGGTTCATGATGATCTGCCTGAGCTGTTGAGGATCGCCTTTGACGATATCGCGGGGCACGTTCAGGTTCTGTTTGAGTTCGATCGCCTCCGGAAGGGTCGCCTGCAGAGAATCGAGGATCTGCCGGATCAGGGGCTTGATCTCCAGCGGATTCCGCTCCCGCTCGCCCCGCCTGCTGAAGGTGAAGATCTGGTTCACCAGGTCTTTCTGGCGGCGTGCGGCGCTGAGCATCTGCTTGAGGATCTGATGGGCCGTGCTCTCCTGCGGCAGGTCTTCCAGCAGGAACTCGGCGTCGATGATGATGGGATAGAGCATATTGTTGATGTCATGGGCGATTTCGCCGGAAAGCCTGCCCAGGAAATCCATTCTCTGAATCTCGCCGAGGCGCTTTTCCAGGTCCTTTTTCTCTTCTTCCATCCGCCGGTATCCCGACAGCAGGCCTTCCATCTCGGCAATCTGCCTTTTTGCCTCCGTCAGTTCGCGGGCGAGCTGTTCTTTCGGCTTCTTCGCGGATTCTGCCATGTCTTTGCTCCGGTCTTGAATGCTGCCTTACTACACCAGGTCCTGCGCATCATCCATTTCCCGATCATAGGGTGAAAAAACGAAAACCTCTCCCTTTAAAATGTTACCCGGCGCGAGCGGTTTTTCAACACCCCCTTTGAAAATGGATGGACGAGGGCTCTCTTGAATTATCAGGGCTCATTGCCATTATAAAAAAGAGAAGTTGTTCTTGATAATGCGCGTTACTCATTGACCACAGGGAAAAAAACCAGTCCCTTTGACGATTCACAAGACATCGGAAGCGAGAAGGACCCCCTTCAGACGATGCTGT
>JALNWY010000167.1 GCA_023230665.1 Deltaproteobacteria bacterium | reverse complement strand
TCTCGAGGTGGACAGGCTCAGGTATGATAACAGCTTCATAAGAGTTCTTCAGGATATCGAGTTTATCAATGCCGGCAAGGGCGATAATCGGGCCTGTGTTACATATGATAGTTCCCATCATATAACCTTAACGGAACTCGGCTTCTATTTCCTTATCGTCCCATTCTACAGAGGCGACTCCCATCTGTTTACAGGTGAGAAGAAATTCAACCCTGCTTATTTCGGCAAGCTGGGCGGCCTGACCCGAACTAAGGCGACCAAGCTCAAACAATTTTACCGCCATCGCCTTTTTTGCTTCAGCTTCGAAATCCTCAGGGCTCTGGTTTGAAACAGCAGGTATTGTATCTGGATAATTAACTATTATTGATCTTTGCATGTTGCCTCCATTTCTTTATCATAACTTAGTGGAAGATCTGATCTGCGAACTCCGGCTCGAGCGGAGCGTGGTCAAGAACCTGGGTATAGCCGGGCAAAAACGCGCAGCCCAATGGCAAGGATCAGATCTGCCCCAGCAATTCTTCGAAGCTCTTGCGGAAACCTTTCTCTTCCGATGATTCGTCGAATTCATCGAGCCACGACCGGATGTAAGGGATGTCCAGGTCATCATTACGCAGCAGGATAGATCTGACATCTTCCCTATCGCGGGGCCTGCCTGCAAAGATCTTGTGGATTATCATATCCTCCGGTGATGCGAAGCACACCTCTGTGCCCAGAATCTGAACCCTGTTGGCCCGTTTTATTGCCTGGGCTTCATAGGGGGTGAAAGAAAAGATGAAATCTACCCTGATGCCTGACTCTTCGTGAAGGCACGGAAGCACCATGGTCTGAAGAACGAAATCCCTGACGTTATCGGGCAGAACCCGAAGCGAGAGCTCCCGGGCAAGCGCGAGCACATCGTCAAGGCGGTCGGCATCGACCCCCAGGGTGATATCGATATCTCTTGTAAGCCGTGGTTCGCCATACAGCAATATCGCCTGACCGCCTATGACCATATAGGGAATCGAGCGCCCCTGCAGTGCTTTGCTTAAGGCTGCGAGGATTTCTTCGAACACGAATTCAGCACCTTTGCCAAACGGATTTTGACCTCTATTCCTGCAAGCGGATCTTTGCCTGGGAGAACGCCGAGATCCTTTGCCTCCTGCCAGAGCGAGGTGAATATCCTCATTGCCCGGGCATAAGGAACCCTGCCCTCTTTCCGGGCAAGATCATCTTCGAATCTCCTGAGGATTTCCGTATGCCTGATCATGATCGACCTCTTGTCACTATCATAATCATTTTATAGCATTAATATCCTTAAACAACAATAATCGGTAGTGGGTCAGTTTGGAATATTCCCTTTGTTTAAATTTTGAACGAAGCTCCGATTCGGCTTGGATTATTAATTTAGATGGATAGCTTGTGAATATAATTTACTAGTAGGTGCAGTTATTATTCTTGAAGCATTTTTACCTTGGATTCTCTCTCCTTCCTTCTCTGCACACTACCATAAACAAATACACTAACGAGTCCAGTCAAAGAACCGCCTCCTAAGATACTACCGCTAATTTCATGCCCATTAAGAATACATATGCCACCAAAAATAATACCAGTCATGGCAATTATAAAGCCCAAAACCATTCCAATTGATGAATTTTTAATATCTGACTCAATGACAGCCCTTTCAAGACTCTGCCTGTGCTTAACCTGGCCCTCCCATAACGATATGATTATTTCGGCTGCACCTGGATGTAGTTGGTCATATTGATGGAGTATTTCTGGAGAGGGAAGTGGGCCTTGGTGAAACTTTGCTATTTTTTGTTCTACCTATAAAAAAGCTATAAAAAAGATTGCTGTTGATTTCTTTGGGGTGCTTGTTTTTTACGACCTTTGCTCGACCTCATGACCACCATGCTCACTTGCGTACTTATTGTAGGCGGCCCGAAGATCGTCACCAATAGCTTTCCAGTCACAATACAAGGCTATTTTGTCGGCTGCCTCCTCTGTTGGAGAATCATTGTAAATATTAAGGCTACCCTGGAAATCAAATAAACGTGCAGCCCCTCCAATATAACCAGATGATGCAAAAAGGTAAGTGGAACATATTGCAATTAGCCTGTTCATAACGTCACTATAAGGTACTTCTTAAATTATTGATGCATCGTTGCTGTGTTTGGTTTCTCATATATTTTATTTCTTTAAGAATTCATATTGTGTTTATTCGGCACAATTGTCAATAGACTTTATCGAATATTTTTTTGTAAAAATTAATATATTTAATATTTATGAAGGGTTATAGAAAATTACAAATTCAGTATTTCCTCAATCTTCCAAACATGATCCGTAACACCTGCCTCCATTGCTGGTGTCACTCTCAATACGATGACGCCCTTGCCCTTCTCCTAGCCTTCGGCTCCGCTACCTGGCGCAAGGACTTTCACCTCGCTAGCTCTGCGCCATGCCTGGCACATACGATTGAGATCAGTGGCTGGGGCGAAGCCCCGGTCCACTGGATTGAATGGTTGGCTTTAACAATTTGCCTGAATTGCTTCTGCGTGCAATTTTAAACCTAGCGCTTGTAAGACTTTTAATATTGTATCGAATCCTGGGCTTCTTTCTCCGGAAAGAGCTTTATAAAGGCTTTCACGGGATAACCCAGCATCACGCGCTACTTGTGACATACCCTTGGCTCGTGCAATATCGCCAAGAGCTTTGGCAATAAAGGTTGCATCACCATGTGATTCTTCAAGGCAAGCTTCAAGGTAGGCTGCCATTTCTTCTGGTGTACGAAGATGCTCAGCGACGTCAAATTTTGTAGTTTTAGTTCTCGCTCTAGCCATGATGAACTCCTATAAGTTTCTTGCTAGGCCTAAGGCGGTTTTAATATCTTTGGCCTGTGATTTCTTATCGCCACCTGCCAGAAGAATTACCACCTTACGACCCTGTTGTTTGTAGTACACCCGATAGCCGGGTCCATAATCAATACGCATCTCTGAAACACCCTCACCAACTGATTTAACATCACCTGGATTTTCGGCAGATAATCTTTCAATCCGGACAAGGATACGAGCACGCGCACGGATGTCCTGCAATTCATCAATCCATTTTGCAAAGACTTCAGTTTTGCGGATTTCTATCATAAGCATACTGTAACCAATGGGCTACTACTTGTCAATGGAGTGTATGAACAGACATGAAGCTAACGCTCCGCATAACCGGCTGGCAATGGAGCACAGCGGAATTGCCAATCCGCGTTGATGCGGTTGTTATGCGCTATCCATCCATAGACAAGTACTTAGTAATGCAAAGAATTACCTTATCCGGGTCTTTCAGATCGCACTCCCAAATAATTAGAGTTTCCCATCCAAGAGATTGTAACGCCTCCTGATTTTTCTTGTCTCTTTCAATATTTTTATTGATCTTACCTTGCCAATATTTAGTATTGGCTTTCGGAATCCTCCCGCCTCTGGAACAGTCATGCCCATGCCAAAAGCACCCATGAACGAAAATTACTTTCTTACGAGAAGGAAAAACAAGATCCGGGTTGCCAGGAAGGTCTTTGCGGTGAAGCCGATAACGATAGCCAAGGCGATGAGTTATTGAGCGAACCTTCATTTCTGGGGCTGTATCTTGACTCCGAACCCGGCTCATAATCCAGCTTCGTTTCTCTGTCGAGAAAACATCGGTCATCTGAATACGTCAATTCTCAGGCTTGGATCAGTTTCGCATTCGTCCACGATGGCGTTGTATTCGGAGATGAGCTGTTCCGCCGTGGTTCGGCGGCCAATTTGGGCGAATTTGCCGATTTCGTACAGGTTGCCCGCAATGAACTGCTCCGCCTCGAAAACGTCAATCCTGTCGGCCATGTCGGCCTGTTCAGCCAGACCTTCCGCCAACACCGCGCCTCGATAGGTGGTGATGATGACGGGTTTCATGCCGTTTTCGAGATTTCTCCTGCATTTGCGAATGAGCGCTTCAGACGGGGAGGTGGTTACGTGAATAGAGACATCTTCTATGATGAAATCACCCTCCCGGCCTGATACGTCGTCAGCAACGCTCGCGCCGTGATGATGGAGGGGCGAGTCGAGCAGAAGGTTCAGTTTCGCGCCGACCAGATGTTGCAGCATGGTTCCGACAAAAGTCGAGCCATTTGCCTGCGCTTGTCGTTTTTCGGCTTGCGAAAGCAAATCCCGAACCACGGTGCGAAGGGATTTGGAGGCGTCGAACCTCAGAACGAAAGGCTTGCCCGAGAAAAACTCTCGCACACGTTCAATCCACCACGATTCCAACTGTTCAAAATCTATGGGGCCGGAAGCGTGAAGCTCATTCAGAAAAACGACATACTTTCGCATGTTGCCCACGCTGCCTCTACTGGTGCGTCCGCCTTCCTCGGCCAAAACAAGGTCAAATGCCATGCTCTTTCAGAATAGACTGCACCGCTGATTTTCCAAGACCCATTACCTGTCCGCCGCCCTCGGTGAGCAAGGCTTCCGGGTCAAGCGGCATCCCGAGTTTTTTCCCGTGGCGTGTCACGACCAAAGCGACGCTAAGCGGCCCTTTGCCCCTCATGCGGTTTTTCTGGGCGAATTCCTTGAGTTTTTCATTGAAGGACATCAGAAACCTCTTTCCTTTATCAATTCTACAAGCGGAGAAAGCAGCTTTTCCGCAAGATAGCGGGACACCGGAACGGCGACGGCGTCGCCCATCGCCTTGTACCCATCGTTATAGGTACCGGGTAGTTTGTAATTTTTCGGAGCGCCCATCAGGGCGGCCGCTTCCCTGACCGTAAGGAGTCGGGTCCTGAATGAACCGTTATCCTTTATCACCAAGAATTGGCGGCTGCTGCCTCCTTCTGGCGTTCTCAGACATCCGGCGACGCCATCGAAACGTAATTCCAAAACCTGTTGGCCATGCCTGATGCGTTTATAGCCTGGGAAAACTATTCGATCGGTTTTGGAGGCGGCTGTCATTTTCTCGCGGTGCTTCTCCGGTACCAATGCCAGTAGGCATTCCTGCTTTTCAGGTTTATCACAGGGTGCGGAGAATTCGATCAGATCGTCAAGTTTCTTTTTTCGTGCTGGCGGCTTGGGCAGATTCCACCACACCCAGCTCTGCAAACCCTCCGCCGCCCGAATGATGGAGTCAGAATGGCACCAGACCGGGTGGTCTGTTTCAAATTGCTCGGTTAGAATCCCGGCATCCACGGCAATGACGAAAACACGCTTTCTCGATTGCGGCACCCAATAGGAAGCGTCAACTAAAACTGCGCCAACTTTGTACCCTCTTTCAACCAAGGCGTTGTGGAGTTTCCGGTAATGCTCTCCCTTCGCTGCGGACACCAGACCGACGACATTTTCCGCAACTGCCAGAGGAGGCCGATTCGAGAGCTCATCCATTACCCGGAGCCACTGCCAGACCAAACCGCTTCGGGAGCTTGATAGCCCGCCCATGTTTCCGGCCAATGAAAGATCCTGACATGGGAAACTCCCCCATGACAAAAGCGCTGAAGGCAAATCACCGCCTTTTACATCCTCGATTGAGCCAAGATGGAATACTTTTTTATCGTGGTTGGCGCAAAAGACCTTGGCTTTTTTCTCGCAAATATCATTCGCCCAGACGGTTTGGAAAAAGTCTTTCAAGCCCTCTACAACAAGACCACTTCCAGCAAAGAAATCTAAGCACGTTGGTTTAGATTTTTCTTTATCCATAACAACAATCCTTAACTAACATGTGGGGTATTGTCAAATGTTGTGGACGGAGGGCGCCCTTCGGCCTGAGTCATAGTTAAGCAGCCTCCTTGAGTTCTCCGTTGATAAAGACTTTCCTTTGAAGGACCAAAGATATTAGGCTATGCCCTTTCAGACGTTTCCAGGTTTTCTGGGCCTCCAGGGCCAGTTTGAAGACCATGGTGAGAGTAGCTGTCCGAGATCCGCAGCCTTTTGTCTTATGGGTCCTCAGTCTCACCGTTCCGAATGTTGATTCTATGGGATTGCTCGTCCTGATGTGTATCCAATGCGTAGCCGGGAAATCATAAAAGGGAAAAAGCACATCCTTGTCTTTTCCCAGGCAATCAACGGCATGGGGATACTTGCTGCGATACACCTGTACGAAGTGATCGTAAGCTTTCAAAGCGGCATCTTTGCTCTCTGTCCGGTACATCTCATGAATATGAGCCTTTGCCTTCGACTGCATGCTCGTGGGGAGCTTGTCTAAGATGTTCGCTGTCTTGTGCACCCAGCAACGCTGTGAGCGTGTCCCGGGAAATACCTCATGGAGGGCCTTCCAAAAACCCATGGCGCCATCACCGATGGCAAGCTCAGGACCACGCTTCAAACCTCTACGTTTGAGATCCAGGAGCATCTCACGCCAACTGAGTTCACTTTCACGATATCCATCAGTGATCGATAGCAGCTCCTTGTTCCCGTCCTCATCAGCTGCCATGATTACCAGGATACAGGAGATCTCTCGTCATCAAGACGGACATTGAAGTATATCCCATCGGCCCAGATGTACACGTATGTCTTCTTGGAAAGATCTCTTCTGTTCCACTCCAGGTATTCTTCCTCCCACTTGGCTTTCATACGGACAATGTTCGT
>JALNWY010000166.1 GCA_023230665.1 Deltaproteobacteria bacterium | reverse complement strand
TCGCATACAAGGCCAATGCCCGGCTGATTGCGGCAGGGATGATTGAATACGCACGCCATTCATTTTCCCTGATCTGTCAGTCCCATCCAGATAAGACAGGTATATTGACATGTATTTTAATATATGATATTTTCTAATAAAATATAGTGAATAAGGCTAATTAGAATTATTTGAGAGAACGGAGATCCTTAAGCCATGGACACTGATCAGATCATTCTCGGTTTCCTCATGTCCGGTCCGAAGAGCGGCTACAAGATCAAAAACATCACCGGCAGGCTGATGATGGCCTACAACCTGAGCCTCAACCAGATCTATCCCGCGCTTCGAAAGCTCGAGGCAACAGACCTGGTACGCAAGGAGGTGGTCATTCAGACAGGCAAGCCCAATAAGCACCTGTACTCCATCACCGAGAAGGGAAGGCGGGAGTTCCTGAAATCCCTGGTTTCTCCCCCCATTCCGGTGGACTATCAGCTCGATTTCCTCACCAGGGCGTTTTTTTTCCGGTTTCTCACCCGCGAGCAGATCATCGAGCAGTTCGAAAACGAGATAGGCTCGCTGGAAGAGCAGCTGGAGGACCTGGGGCATATGAAGTACGACGCGCAGCAGACAGGCGATGAAAACGGCCAGTTCATCTACCGGGTCATCGTGGGAATGATCGAGATGCTCAGGGGCGTGTATCGCAGCGAGCTGGAAAAAAGGAAACAATCATAAGAGAGCTGCCCGGAAAAACAGGGAAGGGCTTCCGGCGTGAAAGGCCGGATAAAAACATCAGAGAAGGGCGGTACCATGCATACATTTTTCCATCCCGATTCCGTTGTCGTCATAGGGGCGTCGAATTCACCCTTTAACCTTGGGGCTACCATCTGCAGTGCCTTGAAAGAGATCTCCCCGTGGGGCCGCGATGTCTATGCCGTTAACCGCAAGGCAGAGACCGTGCACGGCTGCCCGGGATACGCGTCCGTGACCGATATCCCGCAGGAGGTCGATCTGGCGGTGATCATCACCCCTGCAGCCGTGGTCCCGCAGTTTGTCGAGCAGTGTGCGGAAAAGGGCATCAGGCGCGTGATCATCGAAAGTTCGGGGTTTTCGGAGGGAGGCGAGCAGGGCAGGGCCATGCAGCGCCGCATCGATGAGACCGCCCGGGCCCACGGTATGCGGATCATGGGCCCCAACTGTCTGGGCGTGCTCAACACCCGGAATCAGTTCTGCTGCTTCTACGGCATCCAGGCCGATGATTTCAACACCTTTGCCCAGGAGAGCGGTGCGGTTTCCTACATCATCCAGAGCGGAGGGATCGTGGTGATCGTGCTGGAGTCGTTCGCCACGGACGTGGTCAAGGCCAACAAGATCGTGAGCATCGGCAACAAGTCGGACATCGACGAGGCCGATATGCTGGAGTACTTCGACAGGGACGAGTCCACCGAGGTCATCGGGATGTACCTGGAGAATATCAAGGACGGCAGAAAGTTCATCGAGACGGCCCGGAGGGTTGGCAAGCCCATCCTGGTCTTCAAGGTGGGAAGAACCGGCGAGGGGGCCCGTGCCGCCATGTCGCACACCGCAGGCATGGCGAACAACGACGACATCTTTGATAACGCCTGCACTCAGGCGGGCGTCATCCGGGTGAACTCTATCTCCGAGCTCCACGCCATGCCCAAGATCTTCACGCACATGCCGCCGCTCAAAGGCAGGAGGATCGCAGTGTTCACCAACTCGGGCGCCTTCGGCGGCATTACCGCAGATCTGCTGGTGCAGGCAGGCCTGGAGATGGCCCGTCTCTCTCCCGCCACCCAGGAGAAGCTGAGCAGGACAGGCCGGATCTTCAATGCGGCGAATCCCATTGACCTGGGCCCGGCCCTTTCCATGCAGACCTTTCTGGAGATATTCGATATCCTGCTTTCATCGGACGAGGTGGACGGGCTCCTGCCGGTGCCGAGCCTCTGGCACCCCATGGTGATCGACGCCATTGTCGAGCTGGTGAAGAAATGCCATGAATACGGCAAGCCTGCCGCGATCTATACGCCCAATGCAGTGCACAAGACGGTGAGCTACCGGCAGAAGTACCAGGTGCCGCTCTTTGAGTCGCCCGAGGAGGCGGTCCGGGCTCTGGAGGTCTCCTACCGGCAATACCGCTATGGGGAGATGAAGGACGCGCTTTGGAACCTGTCAGGTGCCGGGCATCGGGAAGAGCATCTGATGGCCCAGGGCGTGCTCTGAGGAGGCCTGGCTCGGCCGTCTTTAAGATTGTCCTGCAAAGGGAACGAGCAGCCGGTTCCCTGTGAAAAAACCACACCATCCAGCATGGCTGCAGGCAACCTCGAGCCCGTTCTCAAGCGTGATAAGGCCCGGATCCCGTTCCTTTTTCAGGCCTCTTGGGAACGAACCGGTTTCAGCCTGTATCAGGATGTGGTCTGCTTTTTTGTCTCCGGGGCCGGAAGGATGGTCCTGAGGATATCCTCCTTGCCGACAATGCCCACGAGCCTGTTGTCTTTATCCACCACCGGGATGGTGTGGATCTTTTTATTCACCATGATCGTTGCTATATCCTCCACAGGCGTGTCGGGATGCACACACACGGGATCGGGGGTCATGGCCTGCTCGACCGTGGCGGCAGCGATTTTCTCCAGCTCTTTTTCCACCTGCCTGCTGGAGTGCAGGGGAATGAGCGCGTCGAGCACCACGAAGTATGAGGGCAGGGGGATTTTCTTCTGCTGGGTGACGAGATCGTCCTGGCTGAGAATGCCCACGATGGCATTGCTCTCGTTTATCACCGGGGCGCCGTTGATGTGATTGTCCATGAGAATCCCGGCTGCAGCCACAATCTCCATGCCGGGTGTAAGGGTGATGACCGTCGTGGACATGATGTCTTTTGCCGTGAGCATGCCTCCTCCTTTCTCTTTCCTCATCTCCGACAATAGCGGAACCCTGTGTGATTTGCAAAGGAAAGTATTCCCGTGCCCTTCTGCCCATGTGCGCGCACGAAAAAAAGACTCGCGTAAAGGGAGGTGCTCGAGAAAGAGGGGCTGAGGCGGGCTCGTTATCGTCCAAGGGTCTTGGGCAAAAAGCACGAGGTTGAATCTTTCGGGCAAAGAGTGGTATAAGCGGCTGCGCTCAATCGGCTAAAATGAAAGGAAAGGATTATGAAAATCGGCCTCATAGGGCTCGAGAAGTCCGGCAAGACAACGATCTTCAACGCCCTGACCGCATCCGACGTTCAGACCAACGCCTATGCCTTGTCGCGGCCCGAACCGAACAGGGCCATGGTCGCGGTGGCAGACCCGCGGGTGGACCGGCTCAAGGCGATGTACCGGCCCCGGAAGACCACCTATGCAACCATCGAATGCGTTGATTTCGTAGGGTTTTCATCGGGAGAAGACAAGAAGGAGATCTTCACCGCATCCGAGCTGACCCTGGTGAAGACCGCCGACGCCCTTGCCCTGGTGTTGAGAAACTTCCATGACGAGGTCATAGACGGCATCCTGGGGCCGCCCGATCCCCTGGCCGACCTGAAAACGATTATCACCGAACTCGTGCTCTCAGACCTCATCATGGCCGAGAACCGGCTCGAGCGGATCGAGCACTTTATCAAGCGAGGAGCCTCGACCCCTGACATGGAGATCGAGAAAAAGGCCTTGCTCAAGGTCTGCGAGGCCCTGGAGAAGAACGATCTCATCGGCTCTCTGGACCTTTCTCCCGATGAGAGAGGGCAGCTTAAGGGGTTTCGCTTTCTCACGGAAAAGCCCCTGATGGTCGTCGTGAATTCCGACGAGGATCGGTTCAACCAAAGTGAAGGCCTGCTGGCCGCCATCAAAGACACCATGCCTGCGGTCGAGTTTGCCGGCAGGTTCGAGATGGAGCTCTCCGGGCTCTCTCCGGAGGATGCCCGGGAATTCATGGAAGACATGGGCATCGAGACATCCGCCCGTGACCGGCTCACCATGCTCGCCTACCGGGTGCTGGGCTACATCACCTTCTTCACTGTGGGACCTGACGAGGTCAAGGCATGGACCGTCATGCAGGGCGATACGGCCGTGGATGCGGCGGGAACGATTCATTCCGACCTTGCCCGGGGGTTTATCAGGGCGGAATGCTTTTCCTTCGACGACCTCATCCGGCTCGGCAGTGAAAAGGCCCTGAAAGACAAAGGGCTCTTCAGGCTCGAGGGCAAGGGCTACCTGGTCCAGGACGGCGACATCATGAGCATCCGGTTCAGCGTATAGCCGGGCGCATGAATTGTCCGGGCCCCTGACCCGGCCCCAGCGCAGGGCCCTTCGCTCTACTGCCCGATAAACTCGGAAACCTTGCCCTCAAGCCATGAGATCCAGGCATCGATGCCCTCGCCGGTACGGCACGATACCGGGATGACGGGCATCGTTGCATTGAGCCTGAGCACCCGCTCTTTCAAGAGCCGCATGTCGAAGTCAGAGAGGCTCAGGTAGTCGGTCTTGTTCACCAGGAGCACCTGGCTCACAGAAAACATGAGCGGGTATTTGAGCGGCTTGTCGTCGCCCTCGGGAACACTCAGGATCATGGCGTTGTGGATGGCCCCGGTATCAAACTCGGCAGGGCACACGAGGTTGCCCACGTTTTCGATGATGATGAGATCGAGCGCGTCCAGATCGAAGGCGTCGAGCCCTGCTGCGACCATCCCGGCGTCCAGGTGGCAGAAGCCGCCGGTACGGAGTTGCACCGCCTGCACCCCTGAGGCGGCCACCTTTTCGGCGTCCACGATCGAGTCGATATCCGCTTCCAGAACCCCGATGCTAAACCGGTTTTTCAGCCTTTCCACGGTTTTCAGGATCAGGCTCGTCTTGCCTGCGCCTGGAGAGGACATGAGGTTCAGAAGATAGGTCTTGTGCTTTTTGAGTCTGGACCTGAGTAACGACGCGAGCTCCCGGTTGTCGGACAGGATGTCCTCCCTGATCTCGATGAGGCGGATCTCACTCATTATTCGGCCTCCATGTCCCTGATATAGTATTCTCTGCCCGAAACCAGGGCGAGTTCCCTGCCGCCGCATCCGGGACAGGCGAAATCCTTCATCCCCCTGGTCTCGACCCCGGACTCCCAGCCGCAGGCATTGCACCGGAACACCACGGGAATCCGATCGATCACCAGCCTGGCACCTTGGGCGAGCGTGCCTTTGCTGATGTAGTCAAAGTATTTCTGGATCCATTCATCCTGAAGGTCGCTCATCTCGCCGATGGCGAGGTTGATGGCGTGCACCCTGCGCACCCGGTTCATGCGTGCGTGTTTCAGCACGATGTCGAGGATACTCTGGGTCACGGGCAGCTCGTGCATCACCACGTCCTTTTTTCTAAGAGTTGTCCCTGAATATCAGGGGCCTGTCAAGCGTCTGCTCGCGTCACGGCCCGGAAAGGCTGTTGACAGGGGGCGACTACTCTCTGCTCTCTCCCGGCGCGGTTTTTTTCTTCAGCCTGGCCAGGCGGTGGGTAAGGGCTTGCCGCTCGGCAGGGGAAAGGCAGTGGGAACCGGCAAGGATGGACTCCACCACGCCGATTGCCCGGGTGAGATCGCATGCCCGGTGTTCCAGCCATTTTGCCAGCTCTTCCACGGCAAAAAGGTCGTGGGGATCGCGTGCGAGCATGTCCTCCCAGATTCTGACCGCGTTCTCCCATGCCCCCTGTCTCTTGTGGAAGAGGGAGAGGGTCATCCCGGCATTGCGGCCCACGAGAGGATCCCGGGATCTTGTCAGCACATCCAGAAGGGCCAGGGCAATGCTCTCGTCTCCGTGCTGAAGGTGCATCCTGGCCGCTGCCAGGAGGTCGCCCGGATGGGCGTGGGCCTGCTCGCACCCGCCGGTGAGGAGATCTGCAAAATGTGCGGTCAGGGCCGCCATGGACACGACATCCAGCCGGTTGTGATGGAAGACCTCTTCGAGCGGCGATGCGTCGCGGTGTTTGAGCCAGGTGAAGTATCTCGCGGGGATCTCGTATCCGGGAACATCGCCGGTACGGCGGAATTCGAGGATCTCGTTCTCCAGGGTCCCAAGCCTGCAGTTTTCGAGCCGGTGTCCGGCAAGCCTTCTGGAGGGAAAGAGCAGGTCCAGGTGCGGCATGCCCGCGAGCGGGTTTGGCAGTCTGTTGAGGACATATCGGGCCGAGAGCAGGTTCATGTCAAAGGCCCTTCCGTTGAAGGTGACCAGAAACCGCTTTTGTGCCGCCATGTCGCCAAGCAGGGCCAGCATCGAGCCCTCTTCATGGAAGTCGCGGGCAAAGATCTGGCACACGACAAAGTCCTGTTTCTCGTACCACCCGAGCCCGATGAGGAAGGCGAAGGTCCCGGTCCCGCCGGCAAGCCCGGTGGTCTCGGTATCCAGAAACAGGGCATCGGAGATGTCCATACCGGCGATCTCGGGGTGCCCGGCAAGCAAGGCGGCGGCTTTCATGTCAGCGCCCGTGAGTCGGGCGATCCGGATCCTGCCGTGGTATGACTGGGCCTTGAACGTGCACTGCGAAAAAAAGCACGCTCCCAGGTCTGTCTTCGCCTCCTCGCCGGTGATCACTTCATGGAGCGGCCGGCCGGGCAGGGGGGAGTGGAAGGCCACGCTGCGCTGCGGGTAGGCGGTCCTGCGGGCCATGATGTCATCGATCGTCCGCCGCAGTTCGCTGATCTGTTCCTGCCGAGGGCCCTTTGATACGGCCGGCTG
>JALNWY010000165.1 GCA_023230665.1 Deltaproteobacteria bacterium | reverse complement strand
GCAATCTCATTTTTGCATAAACAACATTTTTCCTTTAATTTTAATTCGCAATTAGGGCAACTTGCTGCCCGTTTTGAGACCTCAGATGAACAACTTGGGCAGATTATTAAATTGGTGTTACGTCCTTCTTCCATTTTTTTGTTCTTCTGCTCCAGCATTTAAAAGTTTAATTAAAAAAATCCATATATCCTATTTGCATGCCCATGGACTATTACTACAAAGCATATCCAATAACTCTTGAGCATTTTCGTTTCCGTTGCGAGCAGCTTTCAGCAACCATTCATATGCCATGATTTTATTCTGTTCCAGCCCTTCAGTGCCGTAATAGAAAAGGCCAAGCATCAATTGAGCTTTGGCATGATCCTGTTCGGCAGCTTTCTTGCACCATGCGATGGCTTCCTGAAAATTCTGCTCTACCCCATATGCATATTTGTACGCAACGCAAAGATTATACTGAGCATCGGGATTATTCTGTTCAGCAGCTTTCTTAAACCATTTAAAGGCTTCTTGATCATTCTGATCTATTCCCTGAGTAAAATAGTCAGCTAGGATTATCTGAGCACCTTCATTTCCCTGTTCGGCTGCTTTCTTTAACCATTTAACGGCTTCCTGTTTATTCTGCCCTACTCCAAGACCATCAAAGTACATAATACCAATACCTGCCTGAGCATCAGCATCTCCCTGTTCGGCAGCTTTCTTAAACCATTTAAAAGCTTCCTGGTGACTCTGTACTATTCCTTCTCCACTATTGTACATATAGCCTAGTTTCACTTGAGAATGGACATGTCCCTGTTCGGCTGCTTTCTTTAACCACTTAAAGGCTTCCTGGTAGTTCTGCTCTACACCTTCACCGTTATGGTACATTGAGCCAAGCATATACTGTGCATCGGCATGTTCCTGTTCGGCAGCTTTCTTGTACCATTTCATTGCTTCTTGGTAATTCTGAGCTACCCCTTCACCAACACTGTACGCCATGCCAATAAACCACTGAGCATTGGCATTTCCCTGTTCGGCTAATGGAATAATTATATCTAATGGAAGAACATTTTCACTCGAGGCCTCTATATCGCTTTTTGAACTATATTCTGTTAAATTGTTTTCGGTAGCTTCATTTATGGAACTATTATCGTGTTGTTGGATATTTTGGTTATCTTGCTTTCGTAATATATCGGCAACACCACCATATGTATTAGAGGCACTGAAAAAAATAATTACCCCAAACAACAAAACACTATTCACAAAAATATTTTTCATCCTTTCTCCCGTTGTCAGATTCCTTGTCCTGCACAATTAAATCAAAACTGATTCAAATTATATAATGAGATTGATAGTTACGAAAGGTGTCTTACGGTTGAATCCTTGAATACACACCTTCGACCAGGCATTCTTCATCTTCAACGCATAGAGTGCCGTAGCCACTGCGCTGATCAATAAAATTGCTTCTTTGGCCAAAGCGAGGCTAAGACAAGTACTTGTTTTGATATAGATTCCTTGACCCCATATTTTGTACCAATTATCATCCTCTCGATTGATAGTTACAGAGTATTTTCCAGCCGCCTGTTCACTGGCACCATAGATAGCTTTAACGTCTCATTTACCGCCAGAATCGGTAAATATTATCTCTCCGGTATAACCCCACATTTTCAAGAGAACTTTCAGAATAGACGTATTCATGAAAAAGGGGACATCCTATACCCCCCAACAGAGCGTCCCCCCCAAGGAGTACTCTCCATTACATTGATTCCCTATATAAAGCTTCTACTCCCTTTAGGTGACTTACTCTGTTCATATACTCCAGAGCATGCGCTCTGAAATCAGTTTGGACTAGCTTTTCCAGTAATCCCTTCAAACAATCTTGATAATCATAGCTTGGGTTGTAATTTTCCAACACAACTCCAAGGATTTCGCTCACCGGGCCGGGGCTTGCTTCGACCAACCGAGCCAGCTCTTCTATGAAATCATCAGCGTTATGATTAACGCTGACGTAGGGAGCCACCGCTAATAGCAGCGGCCTTGTTCTTTCACCGATTTCTTCTAGGAAACAACTAAGCTGACTGAGAGATGAAAAAAGGGTTGCTGGTGGCGCAGAAAAACCAACCGCCAGTTCAATACTCCACTCCAAAAAATCGAGGATAAGGCTGACTTGATCCTCTGATAGGCCCTGATCCCTGACCGACCAGAAGAAATGGCTAATGGTATTTAGGTCCTCGATTTTATCTTCAGATCGGAACGAGGAAAAACGAGGAGAGTCAAGAACCTCATCTCCCCATAGATAAGCAAGAGCGACCCGCTCTACAATGCGTTCACGCACTTGATCAGCTTCTAGGTTAAAATCTAAAGCACGATCAATTATCCCCCCCGATACAAGCAACTGATATGAGTCTTTTGTTGCTGACGCATAAGTAAGACCTGATATAGCGCACCTGAAATTCTCCTGTTGTTCAGCCGGAAAAATCTTGTCAACCTCCGCATGCAACCAATCTTTATCCAGGTAGCTTAGGTTGACAAGATATGCCCCCGCCAAAGTGGAAAAATCATAATTGGTTCCTTCCTGGCACATCCCAAGCTCTTTTCCGAAGATTGGCATTAGCTCTGCCCACGCGGCAGCATGATCCCCTTGGTCCTTATCCTGCACACGGCATGCTCTCAGTGCATGACTAAAAAGAGCCTCAAGGGTCTTCCCTCTGGAAGAGTTGATTGCGTGTGACATTGCATCACGGCCAGAGTCATCCTCAACTTCTAAGTTATCCAGAAGAGCTTTTATGAGTTCCAGTGACCTTGGAAGAAGTTCAGGAGCGTATGACTTTTCATCATCTCGGATTCCTGAGCGAAGGAATTCTGCAATCTCTGGAGGAATCCAGTCACGCGTAGGAGTTAAGTCGCGCTCTCCCTCAACAGATTCGCGCCAAAATTCAGAATCAAAAATCAGATTTTCAAAAAAGCCGATCAACTGTTCCCAAGCGTAGTCCCAATCAAAGGAAACCTTGTCGTAATCACCACCACCCCATAGAGTCTTGAATCCATTTATTACACCATACTGGTAGGAACGTTTTGCGTCCAGAAACTGGGATAGTATTTTCAGAAACAATTCAGGCTGATTTACAACCGCATTTTCAAGGACAGTAACGAGGGCTTTTTCACTCGGGCCCCTCCACGCGTCCCCCTGTTCAAATTCGTTCAGTTTTTTGATTAAGCTTCCACCTTCGGCAAAGGCAAGCAATTCATCGACTTCGTAAGGTGAGGGGCCTGGTCCCCATCCAGTTTCCATATAGTAATGAAAATCTGGATGATCAGGTACTCGGCCTATACCTTCCTCTTGATTCAACTCGGCAAACCACTCGTCAGCAGGCTGGAACCCCTTGCCTTTAATAGCCGACAGCCAATTTCTCTGGATATATCGACGATAACCTTCAGGGTCGTCGTCTATTTCCGGTAACGGTAGATCACGTATTGCGGTGACTGTTGCCTCTTTGTCCCCTTCTGTAAATACTCCAAAGCGCCTATTGAGCAATTGGTACATCTCATGGA
Organism: Deltaproteobacteria bacterium; assembly: GCA_023230665.1. GTDB lineage: Bacteria > Desulfobacterota > Desulfomonilia > UBA1062 > UBA1062 > Phosphitivorax. The sequence goes on along the minus strand of JALNWY010000165.1, from coordinate 3,150 downwards.
TATATCGCGAATCAAACAAGTCGGGACCAACGATTTCTCCGTAAAGGGCTTCCAATTCATCCCACCGCTCTCCAAGGAGATATATCCCAATACGGCGAATAATCTCCTGATGATTCCCCAGCATTTCAGCAACGAAGACTCTGGCTCTTTCCGGATCAGTTGAAATCCATGAGAGTAAAATATCCCTCAACCCCTCAACCAGACAGTTCTCTGCTTCATGCCATGAACGGTTTTGCTCATGTTCTTCAATGGCTGGACGCCGCATATAACTTGGCAAAGCATCTCCATCAAATGCTTCCTTAATGCGATTAACAAACAATGACGATGCTAATCGTCCAACTTTGCGGCCAAGAGGCTCAGCATATTTTTCGATTATTCCTTTCAGGAAATATCCATCAACGACGGTTGCCAAATCTTTATTCCTCCGCCGGCGAGGGACATCATCCCCCTTGATTAGGGCAGTACAGTGCCCCAAAACAGTACATGCCGTTTCCCAATCTTCTTGGGTTTCACTCTCCAAAAGATTGGCAATCAACCCTTTGCTAAGTTCTGAGCCAACAAGGCTTCGATCAAATTTTCCGTCAAGCCATCCAGGAATGAGATCAATGTCTTTCCCTTGCAAAACCCCTCTTGGGACAAGACCAATAATCTCCGCAAAAATTCGATAAGTATGATAATTATCCCGAATCTCCCCCTCATCCCTGAAGCGACTTACCCCTCGAACAACCCCCATCACCTTTTCGGCGAGTTCAGCATCCTCTCGTTCGCCAGAAAGCTTTGCCAAATGCAAAAGGTAATCAAGGGGAGGCCAATAAGGAATGTGAACATACCCAGGCTCATCTGCGGGGACAGGCCCCGGAGCTTTATCCGGAGCGAAAAGTCCAGCGGCATTGATGGCATCGAAAAAATCTTCTGCGCCAGGCTTGGAAATTATCAGTTGAAATCCGCGCTGCGCATGCTCATCGCTCTTTGTCATTAATTCGACCAGCGACTCTTGGTTTGCTGTGAGCTCAGCCATTACGCAATCTCTCCATTTCCAAAAACTCCTGGAGTTGTTCCAAATTCTTCGCCGGGATTTTACGGGCAAAATCCTCCAGAACTTCTATCAATTGATCCCAGTCTTTTTGATCTCGAAGGAACGGGATTAACTGTATGCCGCATTCATGCAAATAGTATCGTTTGAGGCTCCGCATGAGTTCGTACTCGTGCGAGAAGAACCCCTGCAACAAGTAATGTTTTGCTTCCCTCTGATCTTCTCCGGTCCTATGGCGAGTCTTAAGAATTACGTATTCAAGAATCTCCAATTCTTCAAGCCCATAGCCGACGAATAGTACTGTCTTGTACTCAAAAAGATCCTCTAGGAAAGTAAGAACCCGGTTCTCTTTTCCCTCCTCCCCAGTAAGACGATCATTGGCATAATGCCTGACATAGTGCTGAGTTGTCAGAACCATATTGTCAGGATCTGCTAAAGCTCCATGAAGATGTATTACTGTGTTGTCCCGGTTCAAATTTGCTGCGGTGAAATCCTGGACTTGATATTTCGATTCTCGTTTCCTGCCAAATTTCACCCGACTCGCATCTACCGTTTTGCCAGGCAGCAGTTCTGGAATATTGATCTCCTTATCTAGCCACTCGTCATAGTTGGTTGTTACAAAAGTTTTCCCCATAGCCGACAAACTGCCATAAAGCCTCATGCCTTTTTTGTTGTTCAAGTTTCCGTCGGGATGGATCAACTCTTTAAATTCTATGGAGGTTTTATGCTCTTCTTGTAAACCAACAGCAATTGCAAGCTTTACACGAGCATTTAGGTGTCGGATCTGATCCAGCTGGCTATGGGTAAACTTGCCTTTATCAACAAAAAAGCTAAGCGCGGCATCGGCAAAACCATTCCAGTCAGGGCAACCTGCAAGGCGAGAAGCACCAGCCCCTACAAAAGGAATTAAAGTGCCCCTTCTGGCAGCTTCAATCAATCCCGGAGGGATGCTCGGTATAGGACGAATTTCATCGCTCACGAAACTACCCCCCGATACTTCTTGAAATTCTCAGCCTGCTCAAAAATCAGGTGATAGGTGGTGAGGTGATAAGCAATCGCTTATTTCGGGCGAGCTAAAAAAAAGAGCCGCGCCCCAAGTTTCCACCTTCTTCTGCTTTTATAGGCCATTTTCCGTCACAAAATCAAGCCATTTTGGTATGCGCACTGGCCGGTATTCTGAAATGTCGATAATTTCTATGCCGGGAGCTATCTCTACCGCTTCCTTCCCCTTCTCTTGTTCGCGCTTCTTCCGGTCGCCCCGCATAAGGTTGGAATACCTGCCATAATAACGCACCAACTGAAACGACCGGAGTCTCCTTTCAGTCGCTTACCTGCTCCGGAATATGCTGCGTAATGGCCGCGATAAAATCAAGGGCTTTGAATACCTCGGAATTCTTCTTATTCTTGTCATGCGACATCTTTGACCGGTAGATGAAACCCGGCCGGTCTCCTGCTGATAGGAAACTTTTTTCCGGGAAAAAGGATTCCGGATAATATATCGAAGTCTCCCTCTGCTCGCTTATCTGCGCCAGCGCCTCCTGTCCCTTTGTATCATCACACGCGATGCGGACCTGGTTGTGGACACTGAAACCCGAGGTATGCTGCCACTGCAATATCATCCGGATAGCAAAATTCTAGTGACATAATAAAAAATTCGCTTGCGTTTAAAATTCAGGTCACCCCTTTTATACTTTTACAAGATAAATTCTGCGAAATAGCTTGGTCCGATCCCTATGAGACATCATCGCATCTCAAAAGCCAGTCGATTACATTCACAACTTCTATCGTCATCCCTTGCCATTGAATGGTTTCGCTCCGGTCCATGGTAAGCACCAGGCAGGGCAGGTCTTCTCCCAGCTCTTCAGCGGCAGTTTTCAAAGCCGTGCATTCTCGTTTTTTGGTCTGCTCACCGGCAATGGAATAGCTGACCTGAATTAATTGACGCACTGTTTTGCCTTCTTTGACAAGAAAATCAACCTCATAATCATTTTTGGTCTTGTAATAATAGATTTCCTTTCCACGGCGCAGCAGATCAAGGAAAATGATATTTTCCAGGTTTTGCCCCTGCCGCGAACCAACCTGAAATGAGACTCGGTTGGCCAGACCGGTGTCGATGG
>JALNWY010000164.1 GCA_023230665.1 Deltaproteobacteria bacterium | reverse complement strand
CTCTTTATTGCCGTATTTTCTCTTTCTTGCACAATTATAGTGACTCAAGGAGATTTTCTGCAGCCAATTATCCCAAAATGTTGACTTGATCTCTTCACTGTAAAATTATAGCAAAAATATTCATCAAACTGTTGTTCGGGCAACAGCCCGTTGAGACCTGATCCCATTACTGATTACCTGAGGGAAACACATCCCGGGGAACGATCATTGTAAAAGAAAAAGAATTCAATTTGCTGCTCTTGCGTGAGAAGACAGAACTTTCCAGAGTGGGAAATATACCAAGATAAGAGCAATAATATCATAATTTGGCAAAATAAAATCGGGTAACTGATCTTTCTCGATGAAATAACCATTGACTAAGGTAGAGATAATGGATAGAATGTTATTCAAAAAAAAGACAAAGTAAATCCACATAAATTTTGGATGTGGGAGAATATCGCATATCCAGGGGGCAAGTTAATCATGGGAAATACCAAAAAAGTAGGAGTAGTCGGTGCCGGCATGATGGGAGCTGAGATCGCGCTGTGTTTTGCCGCATCGGGTATCAGTGTGGTCATCCATGAAATCTCCCTCGATCTCGCTCAGCGGGCAAAGAAGCGACTGAGCGGCGTACTGGACAAGTCGATCAAAAAGGGCAAGATGACCGAGAAAGAAAAGATGCAGTCCCTCGGCCGGATCCGCCTGACCGACAAATTCGAGGGCTTCGAAGACGTGGACGTGGTGATCGAGGCCGTGTTTGAGGATTTCAATGTGAAAAAGGAGGTGCTCTCGCGGCTGGACACTATCTGCAAACCCGAGTGCATATTCGCTACCAATACCTCCAGCCTGCCCATCACCCTTCTGGCTACCTCTGTAGGCCCTCAAAGGATCGGGAAGTTTCTGGGGGCACATTTCTTCTCCCCGGCGTTCGTCATGAAGCTGGTCGAGGTAATACCTGCGCTCGATACCGAAGAAAATGCAGTGGAGCTCATGATGGAGTGTTGTCGCACAATCGGCAAGAAGCCTGTGCGGGTAAAGGATGTTGCCGGGTTTGCTGTCAACAGGCTTCTGCACGCGATGTGGGTGGAGGCGTGCAGGCTCCTGGAGGAGGGAGTTGCGAGTTCCGAAGATATCGACACCGCATGCAGGTATGGTCTGGGACATCCGATTGGCCCGTTCGCACTGATGGATCTCACCAGCAATGATCTGAACCTGAAGGTCCAGCAGATTCTTTTCGACGCGTATGGCGAGCGGTTCAGGCCCAGGCTCATCTTGAGACAGCTGGTTGATGCGAAACATCTCGGAAGGAAGGCAGGCAGGGGATGGTATACCTATAATAAATAAGCCAGGGCAGTTCACTTTATCGATCGGTGCGACAAAAATACATGAACGAGCACAATGACGATGATTACGCAGAGGCCGGTACACAACCCGGATATGAGGTTCTCTGATGGCTGAAGATAAACGAGCCAAGATATTGGCTTCTGCAGAGGAAATCATGTCGGAAAAAAGTCTGGTGGACGCCACCATCTTGGAAATCGCTGCCAGAGCAGGGGTTGCAGACTCAGTGATCTATCAGTATTTCAAGAGCAAGGAAGATTTGCTGTTTTCTGTGCCCGGCGAGCGGATGAAAGAGGTGCTCTTTCTGCTGAGAGAGCATCTGCAGGGTATTCGTGATGCTGAGAGCCGCCTGAGCAAAATGATCTGGTTCCATCTGAGAGACATCGACACCCACCCGGGATACGGCAGGATATTGACTCTCGAATGCAGGTCTTCACCAGAATTCTATCTGACGCCGGCCTACCAGCTCGTGAAGGAGTATGCCGATGTTATGTACGGTATCTTGGACAACGGTATCAAGGACGGCTCGTTCCGCTCGGATCTGAGTGTTAAGGTGGTGCGCGATATCATTCTCGGCACCTTGGACATGGAGGTGATCAGCTCCCTCGCCCTTGGCGAAATTGAAGAGGGCACTGGTGATCTCGATGATATTATGTCCCTTGTTCATGCCATGGTTACCTCAAGCGCGAGGCCGATTTGCACCAAAGCGGATCGGATCCTCAGGGCTGCTGAGAAGGTATTCGCAGAAAAAGGATTTACCAAGGCAAAGATTTCTGAAATCGCAAAGATTGCCGGAATATCCGAGGCTTCGGTCTATGAGTATTTTGAGAATAAAGAGGATGTCTTTCTCTCCATCCCTAGATACCGGTTCCAGGAAAATCTCTACGAGCTGTCCGAGACCTTTCATATCAAGAACCCGATCCGCAAGCTCAAGAGGTTCACCAAATACTATTTCTTCCTGATGCTGACCCAGGAAGACTTTCTCAAGGTATTCCTTTTCCAGCTCCAGCTGAACCCCCGGTTCTACCGTTCCAAGGCGTTCGAGAGTTTCCAGAGGTATTTCCGCGTGGTCGAAGAAATCATCGAGGAAGGCAAAGAAAAAGGCTGCTTTCGGCCCGATGTGAATCCGCGCGTATTTAGGAACATGTTCTTTGGCGCGTTCAGCCACCTGGCCCTCCGGTGGATGATGTTCCATGATGGCAAAGGTCAAGACAAGATCCAGGAGATCAACCATGCAACGAAGCTTTTCTGTTCGGCGGCTATGGTGTATCGGGGGGACGAAGAATGAGACGCCGCCTTTCATGGAGCCGCGAGAGCCTTTCGCAAGCAGGAGAATAATGAAGGGAGTAGGAGTAAGCGATGAAAAACAAGGATGATGTTGTAATCGTAAGTGGAGTGAGAACACCGTTCAGCAAGTTTGGCGGCACTCTGAGAACCATTCACAGCACCGATCTGGGGTGCATTGTCATCAAGGAGAGCCTCAAGAGGTCCGGCCTCAAAGGAGAAGACCTGGACGAGCTCTATTATGGCATGTGCGATCAGGCCGAGGCCGCGCTCTTCGACAACGTGAACGGGCGCCAGGCACTGCTCCGGGCCGGGCTGCCCCAAGACCTGGTGTCGCTGACCATCGATCGGGCATGCTGTTCTTCGCTCTGCGCCGTTCATCTGGGGAGAAGGGCGATTTTGCTGGATGAAGCAGATACCTGCATGGCAGTGGGCGCGGAAAACATGAGCAACACCCCACTCCTGATGAACGGGCACCGATGGGGCTCGGGGATGGCGCCACTCCTGGTTCAGGATTATCTCAACCCCATCACCTACCGCGAGTACTCTCCCCTGGGCAAGGATGCCGGAGAGATCGCCATCGAATACGGCATATCCCGCGAAGAACAGGACCAGTGGGCACAGAATTCGCAGCAGAAATGGGGCGAGGCTGACAAGGCCGGGAGATTCAAGGACGAGCTGGTGCCTGTTGAGGTTCCGCAGAAACGGGGCGATCCGATCATTTTCGACCGCGACGAGTTCCCTAAGCCGAACACCACACTCGAAGGTCTTGCAAGGCTGAAGACCATCTACGGAAGCCCCACGGTGACCGCCGGCAACGCCCCTGGCCTTGATGCAGGGGCTGCCGCGGTCATCATCATGAAAAGATCCAAGGCAGAGGAGATGGGGGTCAAGCCTCTTGCCACCATCGTCTCAGTGGCGAGCGGTGCGAGTGAGCCCAGAAGAATGGCCGAGCTTCCCGGTTTCGTGATCCAGAAGGCCCTGGAACGGGCTGATCTGAGCATCGACGATATGAAGGTGATCGAGATCAACGAGGCCTTTGCCGCAGTCACCCTGGTTTCCGCCAAGATCCTCGCCGGAGGCGACGAAACAAAGTGGCGCGAGCTCCTGGAAAAGACAAACCCCAACGGCGGAGCCATTGCAATCGGCCATCCCGTGGGGGCGAGCGGCGCACGGATTCTGCTCACACTGATGTACGAGCTCAGGAGACGGGGCGGCGGATATGGAGTGTGCGGTATCTGCGGCGGTCTGGCCCAAGGCGATTGCGCGGTTATCAGGGTAGACGAGTAGCAGGGCTGCTTTCCCCATGAATGGAAGAATGCTGCGCAGCAGAGAATGGCGGGACTAAAAAAGCCCCGCCGGCGAACAGGAGATGCCGGGATGAAGTATCTGAAATACGAGTACGAAAACCAGATAGCGATGATCAAGATCAACCGGCCCGAGGTGCTCAACGCGCTCAACATAGGGCTCATCAAGGAGTTGGATTCACTACTTGAGAGGGTTGGTAACGAAGAGGGTGCGCGTGCCCTGATCATTGCCGGCGAGGGAAATAATTTTGCGGCAGGTGCCGACATAGCAGAGATGATGGGCATGAATCCGGCCGAGGCCAGAAAGTTTGTCTTCAACAACGTGTACAGCAAGATCGAAGCCCTGCCGATCCCTGCCTTTGCCGCAGTAAGAGGATTCGCCCTTGGCGGCGGTCTGGAGTTGACTCTTGCGTGCGATTTCCGCATCTTCAGCACCGATGCGAAGGTCGGGCTTCCGGAGGTCAAACTCGGAATCATGCCTGGAGCAGGAGGGACCCAGCGCCTTCCGAAGCTTATCGGATTGGGCCGCGCACGGGAGATGATCTATTTCGGCAATATCATCAATGCAGAGATTGCGAGTGCCTGGGGGCTCTGCCAATGGGTTGTTGACGGGGACCCGGTTGAATACGCGAAATCCCTGGTGCACAAGCTCCTGGATAAATCCCCTCGAGGCATCGAGGATGCGAAAAAGGCTATCAACTATGGTATCGACAAAGATCTGAACTCCGGGATTATCTTTGAGGTCAATGTATGGGCTGAATTGTATTCGACATCTGATCAGAAGGAAGGGATGAAAGCTTTTCAGGAGAAGAGAAAACCCCAGTTCACTGGGAAATAACCGGCTTGGAGATGATCAGCGGAGCGGCCGAGCCGGTCGTCGGGTCTGTCGTCGTGCTCGAAAAAATCACCCGGTTCCTGCTCGAAAAGATTTCAGGAGAGGGTGCCTTTCTCGAATACTCTTGGGCCGAGCACTGTAATCGAGATCTACCGAAAATCATGCTCAGGCCGGAGGTTCCGCGAGCAGGAATGTGTTTTCTGATCTCTTTAAGAAATCGTGCACAAAACAGAGGGGTACGATCAATAACAAAGAAAAAGGAGTGTTATCATGCCGATGATGAACGCAAAACAATACGAAGATTCCCTGAGGAAACTGAAGCTCAAGGTGTATATGTTCGGGAAACGGGTGGAGAACGTGGTGGACGACCCGATTATCCGCCCCTCCATGAACGCGGTTGCCGCCACCTACGAGTTTGCACACATGCCCGAGTACGAGGATCTCATGACCGCTACCTCGCATATCACGGGCAAGAAGATCAACCGGTTCACCCATATTCACCAGAGCGTTGACGATCTGGTGAAGAAGAGCAAGATGGGCAGGCTCCTCGGGTCGCTCACCGGGTGCTGCTTCCAGCGCTGCGTGGGCATGGACGCCATGAATGCCCTGTCCATGACCACCTTTGACATCGACCGGGAGTACGGCACCGAGTACAACAAGCGTTTTCTGAAGTTTATGGAATACGTTCAGGAGAACGATCTCACCTGCGACGGGGCCATGACCGATCCCAAGGGCGACCGCAGCAAGGCACCGCACCAACAGGCTGATCCGGACATGTTCATGCGCGTGGTCGAGGAGCGGCCGGACGGCATCGTGGTCAGGGGCGCGAAATGCCACCAGACCGGGGCCGTGAACTCGCATGAGATCATCATCATGCCCACCATCAGCATGCGCGAGGAAGACAGGGATTATGCCATCTCGTTCGCGCTGCCCGCCGATGCCGAGGGGATCATCTACATCATGGGCCGCCAGTCGTGCGACACCCGCAAGCTGGAGAAAGGCGCCATCGACCGGGGCAACCAGATCTACGGAGGCCATGAGGCCCTGGTGGTGTTCGACGATGTGTTCGTGCCCTGGGAGCGGGTGTTCATGTACAAGGAATGGGATTTCGCAGGCCAGCTGGTGGAGCAGTTCGCCTCCTACCACCGCCAGAGCTATGCATGCAAGGCCGGCGTCGGCGACGTTCTCATCGGCGCGACCCAGTGCATCGCTGAATACAACGGCGCGCACAAGGCATCCCACGTAAAGGACAAGATCATCGAGATGAATCATCTCAATGAAACCCTGTTCTGCGGCTCGATTGCCTGTGCGGCGGAAGGTCACAGGGAGCCCAGCGGCACCTATTACGTAAACACCCTGCTCGCCAACGTCTGCAAGCAGAACGTGACGCGGTTCCCCTATGAGATCGCCCGTCTGGCACAAGACATCGCAGGCGGGCTCATGGTGACGCTGCCCTCCGAGGACGACCTGCGTTCGCCGGAGGTGGGCAAGTGGCTCGACAAGTATTACCGGGGAAGCACGGATGTCTCGACCGAAACGAGGATGCGCATGCTCAGGCTCATTGAGAACATCACCATGGGAACCGCCGCGGTCGGCTATCTCACCGAGTCCATGCACGGGGCAGGCTCGCCGCAGGCCCAGCGCATCATGATCTCGCGGCAGGTGAACATGGATGTGAAGAAGAAGGTGGCCAAGAAGCTCTGCGGCATAGAAGGAGCATGAAGAAGATCCGCTCGATCGGCCTGAAATACTGCGGAGGGTGCAATCCCCGTTATGACCGGGCCGAGGCGGTCAGACGCATCAGGGAAGAACTGGGCGGCACGGTACGGTTCGCGCCGCCCGACGACCCCGATGTCGACTCCATTCTGGCGATCATGGGGTGCGAGACCGCCTGCGCGGACCTGAACGCCTTCAGCGGCAAAAAGATATGGATCATCACAAGCCG
>JALNWY010000163.1 GCA_023230665.1 Deltaproteobacteria bacterium | reverse complement strand
TGGTGCCGAGGGACGGAGTTGAACCGCCGACACGGGGATTTTCAGTCCCCTGCTCTACCTACTGAGCTACCTCGGCAACTGGAGAATGTCTAGTGAAAACCGGGATGGTTGTCAAGCGTTTTCATCGTCTTCAAAGTTGAAGCTTTCGAGCTTTTCCCCGTCCTCCATGAGGACCTCTTCCATGGAAACATCCTGCCTGGCGGCTGCCACGCTTTCGCCGAGCAGGTCCTTACGCTCTTCTTCCACCTTGCCCACTGCAAAACCCTCATCATTGATGTCGATTTCAGGCGCTTTGGTATAGATATTCAGCTTGATCTTTGCGGGGACGAGGTCGTCTCCACAGCTCTTGCATCGGTCCAGATAATCAAAGCTCACATAGCCGCATTTGGCGCATCTCATGGGTACGCTACCTCCTGTCTGATATCTCCTCTGTATCGGTAGTACAAAGCCGGATCATTAGTAAAGCATAACGCGGCAAAATTGTCCCTTGATGTTTCTTTCCTGCTATACTATATTCTAACTCCATTCTTTTCTTGCGCTTTTTTAAGGTCAGATAGCCCGGCCGCATCCTCTCGGTCACACCCTTATAAAAGAGCGGGGAAGGAAAGGGCAGCCGGAATATCTTAAAAGTAAAAGGAGCTGCATATGAATACCAGCCCCAGAGTATTGCTCTGGAACTATACATACGAGGAAATGCTGGCCCTCGACAGGTTCTTTCAGGCAGTAGGTGCCCCTGAGGTCCAGGTCATCGAACCCGACCAGGGAGACCTTCGGGTGCACGAGATCCTGTTTACAGACAAGAGGTCGGATCAGGCATATGTGTGCAGTGAAAAGATCATGCTCTTTTACCAGGTCGAGGCGCCGGTGATTCACCGGGTGATGCGCGAGGCAAAGGACTGGAACCTTCCCCAGCCCATTTACGCCGTGGTGACAAAGCAGTCTATGGAATGGACGTTTTCAGAACTCGCCGAGCACCTCATCAAGGAGCGTGATTTTTTCAAGAAAAAAACAGCCGAGCAGAAGCAGAAGAGAACCTCGTGCCCGCATTCAGATCATTGAAGCCTGCCGTTTCATGAATCAGCCCCGGAAACGCCGGGGCCTGCAGCTCGGGCACCGGCGGATCGTTTTAAGCTCTGGGCAGGGAGAGAGGAGGTTGCACCAGGTGAAGGCATCATTTTTTCGGAAGACGTGGATCATGGCCCAGGGCATTGCAGCGACACTGGGCATATCGGTTCTGGCCCTGTACATGCGTTTCACACGGACATACGAACGGGGTTTTGCCGACAGGGTGCTGCGCTGGTGGTCGGGATTTCTGCTGAAAAACGTCAGGGCCGGGGTGCATGTCGACAATCCGCACCAGGTCACGGTGAACCCGGGCACTCCCTATATCGTCATGTCGAATCACCGGAGCCACTACGACATCCCGCTCATCTTCGTGTCTCTGCCAGGGAGCATACGCATGCTCACTAAAAAAGAGCTCTTCAAGGTCCCTGTCTGGGGAAAGGGCCTCAAGGCAGCGGAATTTCTCTCCATCGACCGCCACGACCACGCGCAGGCCATCAGGGACCTGGACTATGCCAGGGAGCAGATGAAGGGCGGGATCGTGCTCTGGGTCGCCCCGGAAGGAACCAGGTCCAGGGACGGGGTCATCGGGGAGTTCAAAAAGGGAGGGTTCATGGTGGCCATCCAGACGGGCGCCATGATCATTCCGGTGGGCATCAGCGGCTCCGAGAAGATACTGAGACCCGGCACCTGGGATTTTTTTCTGGACCAGGGCGTCCGGGTAAACATCGGCATGCCCATCGACGCCTCTGCATATACCATCGAGACAAGGGACCGTCTCATGCACGATGTAAAAGAGGCGATCAGGGGGCTTGCCGAAGGGGGTTGAGCAAATGTATACAAAGCCTTACCGCTCCTGCCCGGCATACCCGTCCATGAAGCTCTGCTTCCAGCCAAAAGGCAGGCGTATCCGTCCTCTCTTGTCCCACTTCTTCAGAGAATGAATGAATCGCCTGGTGTTCTTGTACCTCAGGATAAAGGGGAGGTCGATGAACCGGTAGGCATTGTCCAGGTCAATGATCCAGGGGTTTTGTTCCTTGTCCAGAACAATGTTTTTCACGTGGAGGTCGGCGTGGTAGACCCGTGCCCGGTGAATAGCGCGGATGAGTGCACCGGTTTTTCGGATCACAGCCGATCCGTCATCCGGGCACTGCTCCAGAAAGGCGAGCAGATCTACTGATTCCGGGATCATCCGGGAGATGATCTCCATGGCGTAGAACAGGCCGTTCTTTCTGAACCGCATGCCCACAATCTCCGGGGTAGGGATGCCCTGCGAGATGAGGTGCGCGCTGCTCTGAAGCTCCTGAAGGCTCCGGTTGAGGGTGAGAAAGCGCGCCTTGAATACATTCCTCAGTGCCCCGCCATGGGTCAGGGTGCGAATAACCAGGCCCGGCTCCATGGTCCGGATGGATGCCCTGCCGCTCAGGCCTGTATCCGTTCCGAGCACGGGCCCGCCGGACAGCACGTGAGGCAGCTGGGGGAGCGAGGGGTGGTAGACGATGGTGTACGGAGGGACCTCCCGTATCTCGTAGCCCAGGTTTTCGATGGCTGTCCGATTCACGCCCTATCCCTCCGTGACCAGTGCGATCCTGGTGAGGCGCTTGATCTCGTCCCTCAAACCGGCCGCTTCTTCGAACCGCAGGTCCACGGCAGCCTCGTGCATCTTCTTATCAAGCTCGGCAATGGTCTGCTTGAGCTTGCCCACCTCCACCTTGCCCAGAGAAGTGCCTATGGTCGCTGACATGTCTGCATAATCTCTCTCGTAAATAGATGCAAGGATATCTCTGATGTTCTTCTTGATCGTGGTGGGCGTGATGCCGTGGAGCCGGTTGTACTCCTTTTGCTTCTCCCTGCGGCGCAGGGTCTCGGAAGTGGATTTCTCGATGGAGTCGGTGCGGGTGTCCGCATACATGATCACCTTGCCGTTGACGTTTCTCGCTGCCCTGCCTGCAGTCTGGATCAGCGATCGCTCCGAGCGCAGGAAACCTTCCTTGTCGGCATCGAGGATAGCCACCAGCGATACCTCAGGGATGTCCAGGCCTTCGCGCAAGAGGTTGATTCCCACGAGCACGTCGAACTTGCCTTCACGCAGGCCCTTGATGATCTCGATACGCTCCAGGGTCTCGATGTCGGAGTGCAGGTATTTCACCCTGAGGTTGAGCTGGAGATAGTAGTCGGTGAGTTCCTCGGCCATATGCTTGGTGAGCGTGGTGACGAGCACCCGCTCCCCGGCGTCGACCCGTTTGGTGATCTCGCGGAACAGGTCGTCTACCTGAGAACTCGCCGGCCTGATCTCGATCTGCGGGTCCAGCAGCCCGGTGGGCCGCACCACCTGTTCGATGATCCTGCCTTTTGCCTGTTTGATCTCATAGTCCCCGGGCGTGGCCGAGACATATACCAGGGAGTTCACCAGAGAGTTGAATTCGTCGAACCTGAGCGGTCGGTTGTCCAGGGCCGAGGGCAGCCGGAACCCGTAGTCCACCAGGGTGGCTTTCCGGGAATGATCTCCCCGGTACATGCCGATGAGCTGGGGCACGCCCACGTGCGACTCATCCAGGAATACGATGGTGTTCTTGGGCAGATAGTCCATGAGAGTCGGCGGCGGCTGCCCGGGCAGCCGCCCGGTAAGATGGCGGGAGTAGTTCTCGATGCCCCGGCACGCCCCGGTCTCCATGAGCATCTCCAGATCGTAGCTGGTGCGTTCTTCGATCCGCTGCGCCTCGATGAGACGGTTCTCCGCACGGTAGTAGGCGATGCGCTCCTTGAGTTCCTCGCGTATGCCGTCCAGGGCATTGAGGAGCCGGGACCGGGGAGTCACGTAGTGCGAGGCAGGGTAGATGGGAAAGTGGGAAAGCCTGCGGAGTTTTTTGTTTCGCAGGGTGTCGATCTGCCAGATCGACTCGATGTCGTCTCCGAAGAGTTCAACCCGGATGGCTGTGTCCTCCTCGTGGACCGGGAAGATGTCGATCACATCTCCCCTGACCCTGAACGTGCCGCGGGAGAAATCATAGTCATTGCGTTCATACTGGATCTCCACGAGCTTTTTCAGGATGTCGTTGCGGCTTAAATCCCTGCCTTCCTCCAGGTAGAGGAGCATGCCTGAGTACGCCTCGGGAGAGCCCAGGCCGTAGATGCACGACACGGACGCCACGATGATGCAATCCTCCCGCTCGAAGAGGGCCCGGGTGGCCCGGTGCCTGAGCTTGTCGATGTCCTCGTTGATGGCCGAGTCCTTCTCTATGTAGAGGTCCCGAGACGGCACATAGGCCTCGGGCTGGTAATAGTCGTAGTAGCTCACGAAATATTCAACCGCGTTGTCCGGAAAGAGCTCCCGGAACTCGCCATAGAGCTGGGCCGCGAGGATCTTGTTCGGAGCGATGACCAGCGCGGGCCGGTTCATGCGCTCAATCACGCATGCCATGGTGAAGGTCTTGCCTGATCCGGTGACTCCCAGGAGCACCTGGTCCCGGATGCCCTTGACGATGCCCTCGGTCAGGGTGTCGATGGCTCCGGGCTGGTCCCCCTGCGGCTGAAAGGGTGAAACGAGCTTGAATCCCATGATGTGCCTGGTATCCTGTTTCTGAATTCTTTTTTGCTATTGGAGTTTTTCCCAGAGAGTTCCTTCCGGGGCATCCTTGAGCTGGATGCCCTTTTCCTTGAGCGTGTCTCTGATCTCGTCGGCCCTTTGGAAATCTTTTGCCTTTCTGGCTGCGTTGCGCTCTTGGATCAGGGCTTCGATTTCAGGCGTGGTGAGGCCGGTCTCGCCGATGCCGGAACGCTTGATCCGGTCGAGGAACTCTCCCGGGGTTTCCTCGAGGATGCCCAGGACATCCGAGATCAGCGATACCACGGACTTCAGCGCGGCCTTGTCCTGATGGGAAACGGCCGGGCTCTGGTCGAGGGCCTTGTTGATCTTGGTGGTGAGCTCGTGGATATGGGCAACGGCCAGGGCAGTGTTGAAGTCGTCGCTCATGGCTTCGTCAAAGCTCTGCTCGAATGACTCTGCCAGGGGTTTGATGCGCGATTCCCCGGCTGTCGCCGCTATGCTGTTCACCCGGTCGAGCATCTCATAGAAGCGTATAAGGCCCTGACTTGCGGTCTGGACCGCATCGGGGGAGAAATCGATGGGGCTGCGGTAGTGGTGGGAGACCAGGAGCAGGCGCAGGGCTTCCGGGTGCACCTCCTTGACGAGCTCCCGGATGGTGAGGAAGTTGCCCAGCGATTTGCTCATCTTCTCGCCGCTCACGGTCACAAAGCCGTTGTGCACCCAGTATCTGACGAACGGGACCCCGTAGGTTCCCTCGGACTGGGCCGTCTCGTTCTCATGGTGCGGGAAGACCAGGTCCCTGCCGCCTCCGTGGATGTCGAGCGTGGGGCCCAGGAGATGGGTGCTCATGGCCGAGCACTCGATGTGCCAGCCGGGTCTGCCCTTGGACCACGGGCTCTCCCACCAGGGCTCTCCCTCCTTGCTCTTTTTCCACAGGGCAAAGTCGAGCGGGTCTCTCTTGTTTTCGTCGATATCGACCCGGGCGCCTGCGATCATCTCCTCGGTGTCCCTGCCGCTGAGTTTGCCGTACTCCCGGAAGCCCGAGACATCGAAGTAAACGCTGCCGTCGGCAGCCTTATAGGCAAGGCCCTTTGATTCGAGCTTCACGATCATGGCGATGATGTGCTCGATATACTCGGTCGCCCGAGGTTCGATGTCGGCGGGCTTTACCTTGAGGGTCTCCATATCGATGTTGAATTCGTCGATGTATTTCTGGGCGATCTCCTTATAGCCGGACCCCAGCTGATTGGCCCGGGCGATGATCTTGTCATCAACGTCAGTGAAGTTGCGTACATAGGTGAGGTCATAGCCTTTTCTGCGCAGGAAGCGGGCGATCACGTCGAACACGACCAGGGACCGGGCATGGCCGATGTGGGACATGTCGTATACCGTGACGCCGCAGACATACATTCGCACCTTGTTCCCCGAAAGCGGGGCGAAAGGCTCTTTTTTCTTCGAGAGGGTATTGTACAGGGATATGCTCATATCGCGCTCCTTATAAGACGAGAGTTCTTTTTACCAGAACCACGGCCTGGGCCGCAATGGCCTCGCCTGCGCCGATTTCTCCCAGACCTTCGTGAGTCCGGAACTTCACCGAGACATCTCCGGGATCGATCATGCATGCGCCTGCAATGTTGGCGGCCATCCGGTCACGGTACTCCCCGAGCCTGGGCTGCTCGCAGATGCAGTTGATGTCGATATTGACCACCGTGAATCCCTGCCGGATTCTTTCGTGGATGATCCCGAGCATGTCAAGAGAATACATGTCCTTGGTCTGTTCTGCAGTGTCGGGGAACAGGACCCCGATGTCGGAGATCGCACACGCCCCGAGCAGTGCGTCACACACGGCGTGGACCACCACGTCGCCATCGGAATGCCCGAGCAGCCCCTTGGAAAAGGGGATGGTGACCCCGCCCAGGACAAGGGCCCGGCCCTGAACCAGACAATGAATGTCGTAACCTATACCGACCCGGTACGGCATGTCAGCATGGCCTCCGCAATCTCCAGGTCTTTCTCGACCGTGATCTTGATGTTGAAGGGATCGCCCTGAACGACCCGAACCCTTCCTCCGGCCTGTTCCATGACGGCGCTGTCGTCCGTGGCATCCAG
>JALNWY010000162.1 GCA_023230665.1 Deltaproteobacteria bacterium | reverse complement strand
GAATCTCTCAGCGAGTCGATGGTTTCGAGAAGATTACGGGTTTCAACTTTGTTGAGGTACCAGTTCAGAATCACAATGGCAGTTAATGAGGCTGCATAAAGAGGGACAAAGATCGTCATGGGAAAGGGCAGGGAAGAGGCGGTCATCGAACTGAGAAGAAAAGCGGCGCACAGAATGATGAGCAGGCCGATGCTGATATTTCGCAGATTTTTGACAACGGTCACCGGCGATTTGGGCCAGGAAACGATGTACCGGCAGACTTTTCCCCCTTTAAAGAGGCATTCCGGATGGGCGATTTCAGAGGGCTTCAATTTGTAATAAGTCGACATCGCCTCACAGTATCCCATCCTGTTTTCGCATTGAAACGGCTCCTCTTTCGTCCCCGGATACGGGGTGACAGTTATTTCAACTTTATTTGAACTTAAAATTTTTGCTTCATATTTCGAAGATTTTGTAATTTTATTTACATAAAATCCCATCAGGTGATAAAATTTTGTGGGACTAATCAAACCAATAGTAAATCTTGCAAATGTCTTATATGCTTCGGGCGAGGAAGAAAAGCGGCCGGCTTCGCGTGCTATATTTTTGTTCTTGGTTAACTCTACGAGCTTTTCGTAAAAACGGTTTATTTGCCTTTGCGAAAAGAAATGGCCTTCATCTTCGACCTGATAAGGCTCCATCTCCGCATATCGCAATAGATTCTCAATGTTTACATAATTGTATTTCTGCTTTATGAGCTTCAGGTATAAATCAATACCCCTGCTGCCATACAAGGGTTTATTTTCATCATAATTGTCAACCATGGTTTATGGAATTATTTTAAAAAAAATCATTTTTCTTTATTGAAAGTATTCAATGAAATTTTTTTATTTGTTACAGTCAGGGAGTCCATAAACTTTAGATATTCACCAATGTGTTCAAGATTCAATATCCCCAATAAATAAGTCTTTTCAAGAGAAAAATCATATTGTTCTGCGCAGGATTTAGGATAGAATAGTACTGGAACAGAATTGCAGTCATAATGCCTCATCATCTGGTTCAAAACAAAATTAAGTATGTTTTTATAGATATGTTGTTGGTCTAACACAAATATTTGGATACAATTTGTCAGGTTGGACATATTGATACCAAAATCTGAAACATTCACTATGATGATTGCCACTAATTCATCGTCTTTTTTGAGGGAAAAAAGTTTTCTTTCTCTTTTGAGGCCTGCTTTCAGATAATCCTCACAGATTGATTCATTCATACAAAAAGTTTCGGGCTCAAGATCCAATGCTCTGATCAATAAGCCACCGGAATTATCATTGTACCAAAGTTGCAATAATTCCAAATCTTCTCGATCAGTATCGCATATGGCCCATGCATTCGAGGGGGCAAAGGTGGTATTATCTGGATGAAAATAAAAATAAGCAAATTCATCTATAGAGCTTTTTTGAGAATCATTCATTGCTCCAGTCGCGGAGGTTCCGAACAATCGGTTGGAAAAACGATTATTTGGCCTGAAATAACCTGCAAGAAAACTCATATTTGCAGTAGGCAGTGAATGAAGTTCGTTAATATGCTGGAAAATATGTTGCAAAACAACGATACCTGCTTTATGTGTTGATGACTTGATTGCTGCAAGATGATGCAGTATCCATGTTTTCTGGTAATATCTGCATATGGAGATATGACCATATATTTTTCCTTTATCTTGGTAAATGATGTGTTGCAATATCTCAGGATTTTCTTCGTAAATTTTTTTGTAGGTGCTGATAAATTTATCCTTCTGCTCGGCAATTTGAAAATATTTTTCAGGATAGACAAAACCTGAATCGAAAAAGAAGTCCCACAGGGCATCAAGGTCGACATTCGTACAACCGATATAAGAATATCTGTTTTTGGCTTTGTAGATCAAAGATGAGAGTTTGATATGGTCATGGATATTCATGTCCAAAATCACAAATCCGCATCTGACCAAATTCTCTCTGGGAAGGCGGTATAAAACTTGCGCTCTGCAGGCTATGGACAGGCCGTGGAAGAACTCTATTTCCAGTTCAGGGATGATGAGGCCGGGTAGAAGCACCGAATTTTCACTGTCCTCGTCCACGGAAAAGCCCAGACCGGAGATGTCGTTCAATCCAAGGTGTATCTTTTTCTGCGTAAAGGGATGCTGAAAGATCACGTTGGGAAGGGGTGACAGCACCAGCCTTTCGGTCCGGTGTTCTTTCGATTTCATACGCCTGATGTTATCTTTTTCCGGCCTGAAGACCAAGATGGATTCATTGGCATGTCGTTCGTGACGAATGATCGTGCACTTGCCTGTGAAGATGAACTCCTCTTTGTGGATCAGTACTACATGTACTGAATTCTCCGTGTTTATTTCTATGTTTATATGGAGCGATTCGGGGCGGTAAACGACCGCAAAGGATTCAGCGCAAAAATTGACCAGGTTGCCGGTGATCACGCTTCCGTCCTGGCTGATCTGTGCCAAGACCTCCCGGCAGGGATGCCTTTTTATGGTACGCAGCCTGATTTCATAGGAATATTCGGGGAGTTCGAGAATCAAACCCTGGTCATTGTGGTCAACAAGGCGCGCGTGAACCTGGATCTGGCTTAACCCATCGGTAAAGCTTAAGTATTCAAGGTCGTAAAACTTCAGCTTATTCTCCAGCCGGAATGGTTCCGACCAGTGGCATTCCAGCAGGAGGTTGTTGCATATCTGGGGCTTTGCTTTTAATGAAATGAAATTATTGTATTTTTTATGTTTAAATTTCAGGATGATATCGTCGTTTTTGAAATTGATCCGATTCAGGGAATTGATCAGGCAGGAAAGAGGAATTTTTTTCCGCCTTTTTTCAATTTCATCCGCATCGATGCTGCTGGTCAGACTCCAGGGTATTTTGGATTCCGAAATTTCCATGAGTTGCCCGGCCCGAGGGATTGAGGTGATAAAATTCTCGTTAACTTTCTGTTATTTGTATCTTATGCAAAACTGCATATGGGAGGCAAGAAAAACAACATTGTCTTTCTTGTAAATTTAATTAGTTATATCATCAATTTATTTTTTTCAAAAATAAAAAAATGAGATTGATTACGGTTGACGGGGGCAGCCGTAATTTCTGATGCCGGATTCGCGGGCGATTATTTCCTGAGTATGGAGGTAAGGGGCTCCCGTCACGCGGCACCGGCGGCAGGACGATATGCGGTAAACGCCGGCGGTCCGGGTGCCGGAACCGTTGTGAGATCCATGACGGATCGGTGCAGACTACTGCTGATCCCGGGACGGAATCGACTTGTCGGAATCGTGAGAAAAGTGCCGGAGAAAAATTGCCTGATTGCAATTATGGTGATTCTTCTTCCGGAGGGGTGTCTTCGCCGGTATATTGAATAAGGAGTTCGACCTGGGAGACCTCTCCGGTCTGCTTGAGGGACTGGATAAATCCCTTGACCGTTCCGGCCAGGGCATCCTGAACGAAACCTTTCATGGGGATTTTTCTGCCGTTGACAAACAGCAGGGCTCGTTCCGCATATTTGTTTTCTTCAGTAATGAATTTCCTGGCGATAAATTCGGCCAGCTTCCCGCTCTCATCGGGGCGGAAAACGTTTTCCCCGGTCAGCGGCTGATCGGTGACGGTGGCAATGACACGGTGGACCGTGTCAGCCATCGGTTCAAATCCCCTGCGTGTGACCTCTATTTTCGGAATTTTCCTCTCGTGCTTGAATCCCTCGCCGATAACGATGTCGTATTGGTTGAAGTAACGGTGAATAAGGGTGAGGACGTTATCATCCTGGGGGGCGGTCATCATGACGAACTGATCGGGGGCCATGAGCGTTACGGCGTCGGCTCCGGCCTGGCGGAAAACATCCGTATCGGTTCCGGGACGATCAAATTCGATGCCGCTGTGCTTGCTTGATTTGATCACCGCCACCCGCAGATTCATCTGCTTGAGATGTCTGACGACTTCCTGGATCAATGTTGTCTTGCCCGAGTTATGCCAGCCGATGAAAGTGACTATTGGTACCATGTTCTCCTTCCTGAAAAAATCAAACCCCCGTGCATCGTCCTGCCGGTCAATTTTGCCGGCTTCGCAAAATGTATGCAGAGGGATAATGTTTGGTTCATTGTTTTGGCGGAATCTGGTACAAGAGCATAACCGATCAGGAGCAAAAAGCATATACATGTTTTTCGTTTTTCTTCTTTCTTTTCCTGATATTATCGAATTGCACATCGGGGGCTGAACAATGTATTTTCTCATCAGTGACCCAGGGACGATGCCGTTGAACCACATTGTTCCATGGCATCTCATTATCTCCGGCCAGGATTCTTCCCCGCCGCCGCAGGAGGTTTGCCATGAAACCCCATAATGCCGCCGGTCTGACAAGACTGTTCAGGGCGCTCCAGTGGTCCTGGCAGGGAATCAAGCATGCCTTTGTCAACGAAGCGGCGTTCAGGCAGGAAGTCCTGTTTACCTGTCTGCTCGGTCCCCTGGGATTCTGGCTGGGAAACACGGTAGTCGAAAAGATTTTACTGGTCGGCTCCCTGTTCCTGGTGTTGACGGTCGAACTGCTGAACAGCTCCCTGGAAGCGGTGGTCGACAGAATAGGGGAGGAGCCCCATCCGCTTGCAGGACATGCCAAGGACATGGGGTCCGCCGCCGTTTTTGTTTCCCTGCTCAATGCCGCCGTTGTCTGGGGGTGCCTTCTTCTTCTGTGATTCTGTTTCCGGTGGCCCGCATGATCCAGGGATCAGCCGGAAGTCAGTTGAATTATTGGTTTTCGATTGCGGTGCGCTGTGTTATACAGGCAGGAATGAAATTCCGGGGAGGGCGCGGATTCCAGATGTTTGCATGACTCAGTGGAGGAAGAATTCGTTCCATGAAGCGAGTTGAAAACACCACCCTGTACCACCATGACACGGTTCTTGTCACCGCGAAAGGAAGGGAGCGCGCCCAAGAACTGCTGGCGGTGGAAAAACCCTATCGTGTCGCCCTGAACGACAATGAGATCGGCTCGTCCATGGTCCTGGAAACCGGCCTGGAGGAGTTCGGGGCCGGTTTCCTGTTCGGACAGGGATATATCGAGGAACCGGGGCAGGTGCGCGAAGTGCTTGTCTGTCCCGACGGGCGGATATCGGTCCATGCCGACGTCGAGGAGGACCTGGAGCCCAGAGAGGTCATCATCACCTCGGGCTGCGGCGGGACCGGCAAAATCTCCCGGGAGATGCTTGAAGGCAAGATCGAGCCGTTGCAGGAATATTCCATGGCCTTTGCCGAGATCGGCGAATTCATCCGCCGGGTCCTGCATGAATCCGATCTGGGCCAGAAAACCCATTGCGTGCACGGCTGCGGTCTCTGGTCCGACGGGGGGCTGCAGGTTTTTTTCGAGGATATCGGCCGCCACAACGCCGTGGACAAGGTGGTCGGCTCCATCCTGCTTGGCCGGGCAAACCCCCGGGGAGCCGTGTACACGACCGGGCGCCTGACCTCGGACATGGTCCTGAAATGCGCCCGCATCGGGATACCCATCGTCATGTCCCGCACATCCGCATCATCCCTTGCCCTTGCCATTGCCCGCCGGGCCGGCATGACCATGGTCTGCTATGCCCGCCCGGGCAGGCTCAACGTGTATAACGCCCCCGAAAGGATCATTGGTTGACCATTCCCCGCCGTTTCCGTTGGGGCGTTTCTTCCGGCTGCCTCCTTGTTCACGTACAATTGTCGGAGCGTTTCCGCACCTGGCCGGTGAACAGCTTGGAACTGATCATGGTCATGGATATGGCGAAAGCCGCAGCGGCGGCGCCGAGCAGGACGTTGTAGTAGGCCGGCGCCGCCAGGGCGAGCCGGATGATCAGGGTGGAAAGGGCAAAGCCTGAATTGCGGAACACTGAATAAAACGAAGGCTGGAAGCACTGGGCGATCAGCACCACCAGAATGTCGGTGATGATGAGCAGGGTGTAGAAACCGTAAAAAAAGTCCGAATGTTCTCTGCCCGCAAGGGTTTGCAGTATCGTGTCCGCTCCCATGTAGAGGAAGAGTCCGAGCAGAATCAGGGCGATCCCTTTCTTGGCGGCAACAAAGCTGAACAGGTCCGCGTGTTTTCCACCCTCCTCGGCCTGCTGCGGCTGGACACGGTAATAGACGCCGAGCAAGGCGAACAGCAGCAGGGCCCCGAAACCGTCGGAAAGTATCCGCAGGATGGCGTCCTCGTTGCCCGTAAAGGTGATGGGTTCCGGCAGGGTGGACAGCTCCTTGAAGGCGTTGCGCATCAGGATGAGAGAGAGAATTTCAAACTGCTTGCCGACCGACTGGGAAAAAGAACAGGGGAGGGTGAAGATCAGGCTGATGATTTCCAGGACGAGGACGACGGTGAACGCGGCCTGAATGGCCCAGAAATGGCTGCCCGGCACCACGGCGGATATCCCGGCGGGAAGGATGCCCTGCCTGTTCAGTTCGATGGCCAGCAGGCTGATGAGGAAGAACAGGACGAGCAGCACCGAGATTTTCCGGTGCATGCGCTCGTGTTCCCAGTAATGGTGGATGGGGTCAAACAGATACGTGCACCGTTCGAAGATAAAGTTCATGGCCTTCCGTTGTCTGCCGTGGTGGGGCGGTTATTTTTCCTTCCTGGTCAGGTCGAGGCGGCAGTGATCCCTGCCGCTGAAATAATTAATCCACGATGAAGTCCGGTCAAGGGTCCAGTCCCGGGGGGGCAGGAACGGAGTCCGCCCGAGCAGTTCCGGAGTGGAGGAGCGGGCGACCCGG
>JALNWY010000161.1 GCA_023230665.1 Deltaproteobacteria bacterium | reverse complement strand
GGGCGGAGACTCCTAGGGAATTCATCCTATTAGGAGGTGTCCCCTTATGCACCATCGATTCACGGCAGCAAGCGCACTGGGTGTTCTGTGGTTTTTTCTCTCGTTTTTTTCCTTGTTTCCCGCCCATGCCGAGGAGATCATCGTCACGGCCACTGCCATTGACGACACATCGATTTCTTCCATGACCGGCAAGGCGCCCACCGCGTTCAGCGACATCGTGGAGGTCAGGCCCCTGGCAACCGGGCTCATCGATACCCGTGACGCGATCAGAAAGGCTGTCTCCGTCGATCTGCCCGTCTATGGCGGGGCGGTTCCCGTGCCGGTGAGCCTGCGGGGAACAAACTATCAGCAGACGCTCGTCATGCTCGACGGAGTTCCCCTCAGCTCGGTCAGCGGGGACCTGGTCGACCTTTCCCTGTATCCGGTCCCCGAGATCGACCGGATCGAGATCATCAAGGGCAGCAACTCGGCCGCATATGGCGGCTCGGCCATGGGAGGTGTTGTCAACATCATCACCCGGAATCCCCGGCCCGGCCACAGCCTGGAGTTCACCTCATCCCTGGGCACCTACGGGTACAGCCTCTACAACCTGCTCCTGAACACCGAGGCGGGCGGAACAGGGTTTCTCCTGGATGTGACCCGGAGCCGGGCGGACAACGATTTTCTCTACGAACGGGACGACGGCACCACGGCGCGCAGGGAGAACAACCATACAGAGCACACAGCTCTGCTCTCGAAGCTCTGGATGGATATCGACGGATGGGACACGCTGCTCTCGGGAATCCTCGCCGCCCAGGAGCTTGGCTCGCCCGGAAGCGAAGGCAGTGCAGGCATGCTGACCCCTGACGATGAGGTGAATACGACCCGATATTCGTTCATGATCGACACCGTCCGGGAACTCGATCCCGGCAGGTCTCTGGCCTTGAAGGCCTCCCGGATATCCACCCGCACCTGCACCAGCAATTTTGCCTTTTTCACCGGAGACATCCGGTCCCGGCTCACGAGCGATTATTTCGATGCGATCTATTCCCATGGCATGGGTCCCCTGAAACTCTCTCCCGAGGTCACCGTGCGCAGGGAGCGGCTCAGCAGCGACGACTACGGCATCCACTCGCGCACCGTTACATCCGGGGTTCTCCATTCGACCCTTGACCTTGACCCTGTTCTGTTTTCCCTTGCCCTGCGGCACGACTACAGCACCGCGTTTGAAGGAAGATGGACCTGGCACGGCGGGGCTTTCTGGAATGTCGTGCCCCATCTCGGGCTCAAAGCGAACGCGGGCACCGGGTACCGCGAGCCAACCATGGGCCATCTCTATTCTCCCTCCAGCTGGTACACCTTCATTTCCAACCCTGACCTCGAGCCCGAAAAGTCGTTCGGCTGGGACATCGGGCCCGTGGTCGAGTTCGAGCGGTTCGGCTTGGGCGCGAGCTATTTCGTGACGCGCTATAGCGATCTGATAAAGATGGACTCCGACCTTGCGGCCATGACCTTCACCTATGTCAATGTGGACCGCGCGCACGCCTCAGGAGTTGAGACCTATGCATGGGTAAAGCCGGTCGAGCCCGTGAAGCTCTCGCTGGGCTATGCCTTCAATCAGTTCCGGTACGGGAGTGGGCCCTTCGAGAGCAAGCGGATCAGGCTCAAGCCGCAGGAGATCTTCACGCTCCAGGCCGACTATCTGCCCGTGCTCTACGGACGGCAGGTTGATATTTTCGCCTCCTACCAGTTCAGAGAAGGGATCTACACCGATGATGCCAACACAGAAAAGACCGGCAACAGAAACATCGTCGACGTCGGCATCGCCTGTGAGATCACCCGGTTTGCCACGGCCGCCTTCAAGGTGAGCAACCTTCTGGACGACACCTCGGTGGAATACGAAGACCGGTCGGAGTGGGGCAGCTTCTGGTACCCCGTGCCCGGGAGGACCTACCGCGTCTCGCTGCAGATGAGGTTTTAGCATTACAGTGGTAATCAGTCATAGGGTCACCCGGGTATGCGCTTGACCGTCTTTTCTGCGATGAGGTCGTTGAGCTCTTGGAGAAGAACCCTTTCGTGTTTGTCGATTACACCGTCTTCGTGGGCCAGTGCGATGATCTCTTCATACTCGGAGTTCGTGATTACCTGGTCGTCGATCGCCTTCTTGATGATCTCTTCGAGCTTTTTCCCGCTTTTTGTCAGCATAGCAGACCCTTTCTTCCTGTTATTTTTGTATGTTCCCTATCACGGGAAAGGCTCTCAGGCAACGGGATTGCAGGTTGTTGACAAACAGGGCGCAAATCCGTGATAATCCTCCTGCAATTGGCTTAAAAAAAAGGGAGGTCGGATGCTCACGTTCACTACTGCCGGGGAGTCGCACGGGAGGGGTGTTTTCGCCTTTCTCGACGGCATCCCCGCAGGGCTTGAGGTAGATCGCGAGGTCATGGACGCCGATCTGGCCCGGCGTCAGAAAGGCTATGGCAGGGGAGGGCGGATGTCCATCGAACAAGACCGGGTGGATGTTCTCTCGGGCATCAGGGGCCGGGTTACCCTGGGGAGCCCGGTTCTTCTGGCGGTGTGGAACAGGGATTTCGACAACTGGAAGGAATATATGGATCCCTGGGAGATCGTGTCCGGCAGAGAGCTCTACACCCCGCGGCCCGGGCACGCCGATCTGGCCGGCGCGGCCAGATTCCGGCATACAGACCTGCGCAACGTGCTCGAGCGCTCGAGCGCCCGTGAGACCGCGGGCAGGGTGGCGGCAGGCGGGCTGCTGAGGTGCCTGCTTGCCGCTTTGGGCATGGAGGTGCATTCCTGGGTCAGGAGCATCGGTGAGGTGATGTTCACGGGCGGGTATGACCGGGCGCTCAGGGATTCCTCCAGCATGTTCTGCCCGGACAGTGAAGCAACCGCTTCCATGGAGCGTCTGATCGATAAGGCCCGGGACCAGGGCGACACGTTGGGCGGCGAGTTCAAAGTGGTGCTGAGCGGTATGCCGGCAGGCATTGGCTCGTATACCCAGTGGGACCAGCGCCTGGATACACTCCTGTCGGCCCAGCTCATGTCCATCCCCGGGATCAAGGCGGTCCAGATCGGCATCGGCACCAAGGCCGCGGCACTGCCCGGCTCAAGGGTACACGACGAAATTTTCCCCGGTACGCCAAAAAGCAGAAAGACCAACCATGCAGGCGGTCTTGAGGGCGGGGTTTCAAACGGGCAGCCAATCGAGGTGCTCTGCACCATGAAGCCCATACCCACCCTGAAAAAAGGCTTGAGGTCCGTAGACATCCAAAGCGGCGAGGCCATGCAGGCAAGCTATGAGCGGTCCGACTGCTGCGCCGTGCCAGCCGCATCCGTGGTAGGGGAAGCGGCCGTGATCATTGCCGCGTGCCAGGCGATTCTGACGAGCTTCGGCCTGCCCGCCATGGCCCCTCTCGTCGAGGCCTTTGACAGCCACCGTTCCTGCTGGGAGTCGCTATGATCTTTCTCACCGGCTTCATGGGCTCCGGGAAATCCACGGTGGGCCTGGGTCTTGCCCATCGCATGGACGCGCCTTTCGTAGATCTTGACATAATCATTGCCCGCAGGAGCGGGGCATCGATCCCGGAGATCTTCCGCTGCGCAGGGGAGCAGGCGTTCCGCTCCCTGGAGGACAGTGCGCTGCACGATCTCGCAGCCGAGGGCCATCCCTTGAGTGTCGTGGCAACTGGCGGCGGGCTGCCAATGAATCCCCAGAACAGAGGGCTCATGAAGGCGTGCGGCTGCACCGTGTTTCTGAAGGCATCGTTCGAGAGCCTGGAAGGCCGCGTCACCGGCGACGGGACCAGGCCCTTGTGGGGCAGAGACGCCCGGAGCCTCATGCAGGCAAGGACCCCTGCCTATGAAGATGCCGATCTGGTGGTGAACACTGACGGCAGGTCACCTGAGGAGATCACCCGCGAGATCCTGGAGGTTCTGCCCGGGCTGCCCGATCCGGCGGGCGTGGCCCTGCCGGACAATCCCTATCCGGTTTACGTTGGCAGGGGCATCTTCTCAAAGATCTTCCCCCTGATGATGCGGCATGTGCATCCTGAAGGGCTCTTTGTTCTGATCGATGAAAACGTGATGAAACACCACGGCCGAATGGTGAACGATGCCCTTCAAGGCTGCCCGGCCCACTTCATGCCCGTGCCTTCGGGCGAACAGTCAAAATCCATGGCCTTCCTGAACACCGTGCTCGACGCCATGTTTTCATGCAGGGTCAACCGGCAGTGGGTGTGCCTGGCCGTGGGTGGAGGCGTGACGGGCGACCTTGCCGGGTTCGCCGCGAGTATCTACATGCGGGGTATCCCTGTGGTCCAGGCACCGACCACCCTGCTGGCACAGGTCGACTCCGCCATCGGGGGCAAGACAGCGGTCAACCACGCATATGGGAAGAACCTGGTCGGCGCCTTCCACCAGCCTCTGATGGTGTTGAGCGACGTGGGTTTTCTCGCCACACTGAACGAGATAGAGATCAGGAGCGCCATGGCCGAGGTGGTCAAGTACGGGATCATCATGGATGTCCCGCTCTTTCACTATCTGGAAAAGGGGCGGCCCTACGACGATGCCAGGCTGGTCAAAATGTGCGTCAGGGACAAGGCCCGGGTGGTGGCCCGCGACGAGCGGGAAGGGGGCTTGAGGAGAATTCTCAATTTCGGCCACACCCTGGGCCACGCCGTGGAGAAGTCCAGCGGGTACAGGCTGCCCCACGGGCTTGCCGTTGCCGTGGGCATGTCGTTCGCCTCGCGGCTCTCCCATGACCGCGGCCTGTTGTCATCGGAGGATCTGAAGCGCATCATGGATCTCATGGCCCGTGAAAACATCCTCCCTCGCAACCTCGCGCTCCCTCCTGCCTCAGAAGTGGCAGAGGCGCTCGCACTCGACAAGAAGGGCTCAGGCAGGGGAATCCACTTTGTATTGACACCTTGCATCGGTGGTGTTAGCGTACAAAAACTTTCTGAAATCGAAGTACTGGAGGCCTACCAGGGATTCGCTGATGGATATTCGAACAGCCTTTGAGCAGGGAGCATTTCTTCAAATCGCCGATGCCGCGGCCGATGCACTGACCCCTGAAGATCAGCTGATGGTGGGCATATCATTGTTCAAGGTGGGCCGCGAGACCGATGCCATGGCCGTGCTCCGGGCGCTTGCCGGCAGGGTGAGAGAACTTGCCAGGGCATTCTACTACATTGCCCTCATCCACCGCGGCAGGGGGGAAAGCGAGGCCGCGAAGTCGTGCATCGACCTCTATCTTCCCTTTTACCCCGATGACGACGAGGCCCTCGACCTGTTTCCGGAGGAAGATAGTGTGGGCGAGATAGCCCCGCTCATGAGCGAGGCGTCTCCCGAACTCGCACAAATCTATGCCGACCAGGGGCATTACGGGCAGGCACTGGAAATCTACTCGCGCCTGCTGAAAGACCCTGACCCTGATCCCCAGGTGCGCGGGGAGGCAGAGAGGGTGCAGACCCTGTATCTCATCAAGACCCTGGAAGGGTGGCTGGAAAGGACGCGGAAATGAAGATTCTGCTGATCAACGGACCAAACCTCGATCTGCTGGGCATCCGCGAGACCTCGCTCTACGGCCGGGTCAGCCTGCCGGAGATCGAGCGGGGGGCCCAGGAGAAGGCGCACTCGCTCGGCATGGAGCTCGAGGCCTTTCAGTCAAACCATGAAGGCGGGATCATCGAAAAGATCCACGCGGCACGAGAGGCACAGATCAGGGGTATCCTGATCAACCCGGGCGGCTACACCCACACCTCGGTTGCGATCCGCGACGCCCTGCTGGGCGTGGATATCCCCTTTGTCGAGATCCATATCAGCAATGTCTCGGCCCGCGAGCCGTTCAGGCAGAAGAACCTGTTTTCCGACATCGCGGCCGGCACCATCTCCGGGTTGGGCCCGTACGGCTATATCCTGGGGATCGAGGCTCTCCATGAGTTACTCCGCGCAAAGAACCGCTAGGGCGAGGTCGTTCCTCAAGGGGCTGGACGCCATCCTGCTCTCTTCCCGCCCGAACGTCACTTATGTAAGCGGATACACCGGCTCCGACGCCTTGGCCGTGTATACCGAATCGAGGATTGCGCTCTTCGTGGATTCGCGCAACACCATCCAGGCGCACGAAGAGGCAAAGGCCGAGGTCATCGAGATCAAGAAGCGCTGGGAAGACATTTACGAGTATCTTCGGTCTATGGGCATATCCACCCTGGGCATCGATTCGGACGTGATGGATGTCGACACCTTTCTCCAGCTCAAAGATCTGTTCAAGGATATCGAGATGACGCCGCTGGGAGGCCGGCTCAAGTATCTGCGGGCCGTCAAAGACCCAGGTGAGCTTTCGCTGATCACCGGGGCGGTCAGGATATCCGAGACCGCCCTCCAGGCTGTCCTGTCGCAAGGCATTGTCGGGCGCAGGGAGTCGGACGTGGCCTTGGACATCGAGTGCGAGATGAGGAGGCTCGGTGCGAGCGGCCCCTCATTCGAGACCATCGTGGCCTCAGGCCCGCGGGCGGCCATGCCCCACGGCGCGGCATCGGAAAAGGTGATCCGGGAGAGGGAGTCCGTGGTCATCGACTACGGGTGCGTCTACCGGGGATACTGCTCGGATCAGACCATCACCGTGTGCACCGGCGATCCCGGGGGTGACTTCATGGATGCCTACCAGCACGTGTTCAAAGCCCAGTCGCTGGGCATCGAGGCCCTGGGTCCCGGGGTCAAGACCGCATCCGTGGACAGGCGGGCGCGGGAGCACCTCGATTCAGCGGG
>JALNWY010000160.1 GCA_023230665.1 Deltaproteobacteria bacterium | reverse complement strand
TGCTCATTCAGCGGATCTTCCCGATCTAGCAAACTAACACAATAAGTTCATGGGTCGTATCCTGGCCGAGAACGTGGTACCGCTGAAGGGAAAGCGGGTAACACTTGGGGAACGCCGGAGATGGAAAAACATGAATAATCCCAGAATGTTAAGAGTGGGCCGCGTAGGATTTGAACCTACGACTTCTACCGTGTGAAGGTAGCGCTCTCCCCCTGAGCTAGCGGCCCTTTCCAATGGTGTTGAGATATATACAGGGCGCCTGCCGAAGGTGTCAAGAGGAATGTCGGCAGAGAATTCAGGCCCATGGGCGGATGCCTTCAGGGCGGTATGCCGCTTTCGATCACGCCGCGGGGATCGAGAAATAAAACACGGTTCCCTGGCCTTTTTCCGAGCTGAGCCATACCTCGCCTCCCATGACGCTCACCGCCTTTTTCACGATGGACAGGCCGATGCCTGTGCCCTCGGCATGAGACTCGTGCCCGCGGAAGAATATCTCGAAGATGTCTTCCGCGTACTCCCGGGGGATCCCCAGGCCGTTGTCCTTGATGGAAAAGACGTGGGTGTTGGGCTCGCGCCGATACCCGATGCCGATCACGAGGTCTCTCTGTGGGTGCGCATACTTGATGGCATTGGAGATGAGATTCGAAAACACCTGCATGAGCCTCACCCGGTCTGCCTTGATCTGCGGCAGGGGCGATTCGATCACCAGGGTTCCGCCCCTGGTATCCAGTTGAGGCGCCAGCTCGCGAGAGATCTCGTCGATGAGCTCGTGGACCGGGAACTCCTCCTTCTTCAGCTTCAGGTTCTCCACTGCAGACAGGGTCAACAGATCGGTGACGAACTTCTCCATGCGCTTCCCGCTCTCTCTGACCGCGCTGATGTACTCCATCTCCCGTTTGTCGAGCTTCGGGCCGGCGGTCTTGAGGAAGCGCTCGCAAAAACCGTTGATCGCGATGATCGGGTTTTTGAGGTCGTGGGAAACCGTGGAGACAAGAGTGCGGAGCTCTTCGTTGCGCTGGCGGATGAGGTTGATGGCGTCTTTGAGCTCCTCTGAGGTGCTGGCGATCTCCTGAAAAAGGAGAATGTTCTCCATGACTGTACCCATGTGAACGCCGATGGTGATGAGCAGGCGCTCGTCGTCGGGAGAGATGATCCTATCGCCAAAAGAGCCGATATTCATGACCCCGATGAGCCGGGTGCGCGAGTACAGCGGAATCGAGGCAAAGGACTTGATGCCCTGTCTTTTGAAAGCCAGCGAGCCGATCCGGGCGTCTTTCGATGCGTTCTCGATGATGATGGGCTCGCCCTTTAGGGCCACGCGGCCCGCGATCCCTTCGCCGATGCGGAGTTCCTTGATGCTCTGCACCACCTTTTCCGGGATGCCGTAGGAATAGGCGCACTTGAGCTCCTGCTTCTTCTCGTCGAGCAGATAGATCCACCCGGTCTCGATGTTCATGATCTGGAGCACCTGCGCCAGGGTGTTCTGGAGGATCTCCTTGAGCTCTAGGGAGGAGCTCAAGGTTTTGGAGATGAGGTTCACCGCGGCAAGATCCTGATTCTGCCGCAGCAGCCTCCGTTCCAGGGCCACCTTCTCTGTCACGTCGCGCAGCAGGGCAATGGAGGTGCCGGGACGCTCCTCGATAAAATGGAAGTTGCCTTCCAGGATCTTGACGCCCGAGGGAGTGTTCACGTTGAACCTGCTGAAAAAGCCCCTGGCAGAGTCCTGCTTGAGGTGCTTGAGATCTTCCCTGCCCTTCTCGTTGAGAAATTCGAACATCTCCCTGCCCAGGGCCTGCCCGGCATCCATCTCCATGATGGAGTCGAACGCGGGGTTGCTGAAGGTGATCACCCCGTGGCTCATGATAATGATGGCATCCGGAGCGTCCTCGATGATCTGGCGGTACCGTCCTTCGCGCGACAGGCCGCCGCTCACGAAATCACTGATGAGGATATAGAGCGAGTCGAGCTTGTAGCCGATGATGTTGATAAACCCCGAGGCCCGTACCCCGGGCGAGCTCAGGGTTTCCACGATCATGGAAAAAGGCTTGTCCGTTTCGATGAGCCGCTTGAGATTGTTCTCCAGCCTCTCGTCCACGAGAACCTTATGAATGATCTCGTAGAGAGACTGCCCCATCACGGGCAGCACCGAGGGCTCGAGGTTGGACTCGAGCACGGGATTGATATAGATCACTGTCCCGCTTGCATCAAAGGCGCAGACGGCAAACGGGGCCCGCTCAAAGATGCGTTTTACCTCATTGATTACCTTGTTCATAGTTTCTTTAGGAGAGAATATACGATTCCCCGGGGTCGAGCACATGCACGGGCCGTGAACAGCTCCGGGCGAATCTGTCGGCATCATCTCTCGTACCTACGATATCGCCGAAATGAATGGGGATCGTCACCCCGGCATTGATATCTTCCGCAGCAAGAGCAGCATCACGGGCATCCATGGTATAGGTCCCTCCCACGGGAATGAGCGCCAGATCGGCGTTCAGCCCATCCATCTCAGGGATGCGGTCCGTATCGCCGGCATGATATATTTTCCTGCCGTCGATCTGAATCACATACCCCAGCCAGTCGTTGGCCCGGGGATGAAAGCCCTTGGTGATATTGTAGGCCGGAACCGCATCGACCATGACATCCCCCAGGATAAGTCTGTCTCCCGGCCTGATGACATCAGTCACCTCGGGGGCGGGCATGGGCGCCGCGACCCGGGTAGCGTCGCGTTTGAGCAGCGCGATGTCTTCCGGAGAATAGTGGTCGTAATGATCATGGGTCAGAAGAATGATATCGGCCTGGGGAAAAGACCGGCCCACTTTCCAAGGATCGATGTACAGAACCTGGGCCTTGAATCGGATCATAACCCCGGCGTGACCTAACCAGACAACTTCGATAGGCATCGAATCCCTCCGCATGGAATGTGCTGTTTAAACAATGCGAAACATGAGATGCAGAATATCATACAGAAGCGCGGGGCGTGTTTCAATAAAAAATATCTGCGCTTCCGTGACAGTATCTGCCCCCGCTCACGCACAGAGGCGCGGACACAGAGAAAGCGTGCCTCCGGGACCTGTGGAAAATGTTCTCCCCGGGCCGGGTCTATGCTGGCGCCTATTTCCCCTTGAAGGCTCCGAGTTGGCAAGGCGTGATCTTCAGGCCCAGGGAGTCGGCTGCATTGCCTGCTTCAGGGCGCAGGACCCCGGTTTCATCGGCGATGTCCCAGAGCTGTCTGCAGGAGATCACCCCGTCTTTTGCTATGGCCCTGATCTTTTCCAAAACATTATCAGGCACTTCGACAGGCCTGCCAAGGATCTTGTAGGCGGACACACCCTTGCGGCCATAACCGAACAGGCCAAGCTGGCACTGATAGAGCTTGACCTTCAGTACGGTTGCAACATCACCCACCGCCTCGGGGTCTACCTTCAGAGAGGCTGCGATGAAGTGGGCCACCGGACAGGGGAGCTTGTCCTTTTCCGGATAGATCCTGATCATCTCTTCGATTTTCCTGGTGTCCATGTGCTCTCCTATGGGATGATCATCAAGGAATCCGCCACCTTGGGGGCTCCGCCGACAATGATGATCGGGTTCAGGTCTATCTCTTTTATTCCCGGGAAGTCAAGAGCGATGTCTCCGAGGCGGACGAGGATGTCTGCCAGAGCGTCCAGATCCACCTGCTCCATGTTCCTATAGGTCCCCAGGATTGCCCGTGCACGGAGCGAATCGATCATTTCGCGGGCATCTTCACGGCTTAAGGGGGCGAGGCGGAAGGCAAAGTCCTGGTGCGCCTCGGCGAAAATGCCTCCCAGGCCGAACATGACGCAGGGTGGAAAGCCGGGATGATAGCTGACGCCTGCCATGAACTCCCGCTTCCCTTTCAGCATCTCGGCCACCAGCACCGGTGTGTCCGGGTCATATGCCCGGATCGTGTCAAAGGCGCGCGAAACAGCGTCCTCGTCCTCCACGTCCAGAAACACCAGGCCGTGCTCTGTCTTGTGGGATATGGAGGGAGAACAGGCCTTGACTGCAACCGGAAAGCCGATCCGGTGCGCGGCCTTGAGAGCATCTTCACGACTGGCGGCCAGGAATTCCTCGGTGGCGGGTATGCCATAGGCCTTCAGCAACTGTTTGGCCGCGTATTCGTCCATACCTGCGCGGCTGCGGCTCGAAAAAATCTCCTGGGCCTGTGCCGGGATCATTCCCCGGGCCCTTTTGGCCGGTGGAGAGGCGTTGCGTTGCCTGAAAAGACAGTGCTTGTACAGGGCCCACATGGCCTTTGCAGCTTTTTCGGGTGAATCGAAGGTAGGTATCGAGCCCTTGTGAAACAATTGGACACAATGGTCGCTCTCATCGAAAAACGAGGATATCAATAGCGGCTTGCCGTGGGTGCCCGGCATGGCAAGGAGCTCGTCCAGAGAGATTTCGCCGTATTTGAGAAACTCCTCCTGAGTGATGTCTATATGCTTGCTTACGGAAGGATAGAGCAAGTCCATGAAGCCTGTGTCCATGATCCCGTGGATAATGATCCCATCGATCTCGTCCGCAGAGAAGAGGATCTCGGGTATCTTCACCGTAAGGGCCTCCATGTCGATGTGAAAGGTGAGATCCACCGGGTTACGCGCACTGGCGTGGCCAGGGAGATATTGGCTCACCTGCTCCTGAACCGCATCGGAAAACTCGGGGACCTCAAGCCCTGCGGCATTTAAGGTGGTGGCGATCCCGGATCCCGGTCCTCCGGAATTGGTGAGCACGGCAATGCGCGGCCCTTTCAGCTGCGGCTGGGTGGCCAGGGCCCATCCTGTCCGGTAGACCTCTTCGATGGTGCCCACGCGGACAATGCCCGCCTGTTCAAAGAGGCCGTCATAGATATAGTCCGGGCCTGCTATGGCCCCGGTATGGCTCGATCCGGAACGGGCCCCTGCCTCCGTGCCCCCGACATACTGGGCCACAATGGGTTTGCGCCTGCTCACCCTCCGGGCTACCCGAAGGAAACGTCCGGCATCGCGGATTCCTTCGATATACATGCCAATGGCTTTTGTGTGGTCATCCTGCCCCAGATATTCCAGACAGTCGGTTATATCGATGTCTGCCTCGTTTCCCACGCTGATGGCCTTGCCCAGAACGATCCCGTTTCTGTGCAAAAATTGCACGGTTTGTGCAATGTAGGTCCCACTCTGCGAGGCCAGCGAGAGCCCGCCGCCGTACCCCAGAATGGGCGCCACGGTTACGTTGAGCGGCAGGTGTGTATTCACCACACCCAGGCAGTTGGGCCCCAGAAACCGGATGCCGTAGGTGTGCGCGATCTCGATGATCCGGCTCTCCAGGTCCCTGCCCTCTTCTCCGGTTTCCTTGAAGCCCGCGGTAATGACGATGGCATGCCGGGTACCGAGTTTTCCAAAGTCCTCAAGCATGCCGGGCACCAGCGCCGTGGGCACCACGAGAATGGCAAGCTCGGGGGCAAAGGGCAGATCGGCTATGGCGGGATATGCTTTTTTCCCCAGCACCTCGGACTCCCTGGGATGAACGGGCATGATCTCCCCGGGGAAACCGCTGTCGATCAGATTGAGCATCTGGATGGTGCCCATCTTGCCTATCGTGTTGCTCGCCCCGGCCAGGGCGATGGAGGACGGGTTCAAGATGGTTTCGAGCGGTCCTGCTGCCATGTTCACCTTCCTTTCACTTTCCATGGAGGATCTGGAAATTATCAACGAAATTTCAACCTATTTAATCTTACCAGCTTCAAGAGCGAACAGCAAGCGATCATAGGAGAATTCACAGAGGCATTGCAAAGGAGCACACCTGTGCATATGATTATGTGTGATGCACGGCATGAATCCCATCACCTTCTCATCACGCCTTTACCGCTCGATAGAGGGGATCCTCGAGCCGTATAACCGGTTCATGCACTCACCCTCGCCGATCAGGCGGGGCATCAGCCTCACGGTGTTTTCCCTGGTGGTGTTCTTCGCCGTGCTCGGGCTGTTCCGGGTGACTGACCCCTATCCGCTCAAAGACTGGATATACCTGCGACTCAGCCTGGAAGACCTCGGATATGCAGGCGGCCTGATATTCGTTCTCCTCACCGGGGTCCTGCCGCTCATCTCGCCTTTGAGTCTTCTGATCGTTACCGGAGCAGCGAGCTTCGGACCGCTGCCGGGCATTGTCCTATCCTATATCGGGGCACTGATCAATGCCAACCTCGCCTTTGTTCTGGTCAAGTCGCTGGGAATCGAAAACCGGTGGGGTCATGAGGAAAAGGCGGCCAGGATCAAGGAGATCATCAACAGAAACGGTTACCCTATCGTGCTCCTGCTCCAGCTCGCCACTGTTTTTCCCTTTGTGGCCATCAACACCGCTGCCGCAGCTGCCGGGGTGGAATGGGGGGATTTCATGAAGGCCACCTGCCTGGGGGTGCTGCCTTCTATAGTGCTGTATTCAATCTTCGGAGAGGCGCTCGTGTCCAGGTTGCTCTCGCCGCAGGTATACTTTTCGCTCATCATCGTGGTGCTGCTGACCATCGTGGTCATGGCCCTGCGAAAGAAAAAGATCCATCTCAGAGGCAAAGGCATCCACTAGACAGCCAATGAACTCCGCCTCTCTGAAATCCGGAGCATGATCGCGGATGCCCTTGAGGCCGGGGTCGCCCTCGGTTCCGAATACCCGGCGCGAAAGGCCCGCATCGACTGTCAGCGGAATGACACCTTGGAGGAGCATGCCGTGCCGGGTGCGCAGAGCAGACAGGCCCAGGATCTTGGCGCCGTTCAGACAGAGTTCCACTGGAGAAGATCGCTGGAAGCACACGCGCGAGTATGCCGCGCCGTGGCCGTGCATTTCGACCTCGATCGCACATTGTTTCAGGGC
>JALNWY010000159.1 GCA_023230665.1 Deltaproteobacteria bacterium | reverse complement strand
GCCCTTTGAGCGGGAGGCGGCCCAGGCCAAGATGTTTGCATCCGACACGGCCATGGACGCAACAGTGGAGGCGGTGCAGATCCTGGGCGGCTACGGCTACAGCAGCGAATACCCCGTGGAACGACTCATGAGAGACGCCAAGATCACCCAGATCTACGAGGGCACCAACGAAATCATGCGCGTCGTCATCTCAAGAAACGTCCTGGGTATGCGGTAATCCGAGAAAAACGCTGCGGGGCGGGTTCTGCGCCTGCCCTGCTTTCTGTTCTCCAGCAACGCGCCGAACGCTTATTTCTCGTGCCGCAAAAAAAGCCGGTGCTCAAATGCTTTGAGGCGGGCGAGTTTGCTTCAGTGGGCACCTGCCCAGTCTTTTCCCGTGCCGATGTCCACCCTGACCGGCACATCGAGCTCGTAGGCGTTCTCCATTTCCTGTTGCACCATGGCGGCCAGCCCCTCGATCTCATCTTCGGCCGCCTCGAACACCAGTTCGTCGTGCACCTGCAGGACCATTCTGCTTTGAAAATCCTTCAGGCGTTCGTATATCCTGACCATGGCGATCTTGATGATGTCGGCCGCGGTCCCCTGGATGGGGGTGTTGATCGCAATCCTCCTGCCTGCCTCGCGCTCGTTGAAATTGGACGATGTGATCTCAGGCACGGACCTGCGCCTGCCCAGGAGCGTGGTGACGAACCCGTCGAACTCGGCTTTTGCAGCGATGGTCTCGGTGTACTCCCGCACACCCGGATACTTGGCGAGGTAGCTGTCGATATAGGCCTTGGCCGTGTCGCGCCGGATGCCCAGCTCCTGGGAGAGCTTGTGCGGCCCCATGCCGTACATGATGCCAAAGTTGATGGTCTTGGCCGCCCTCCGCTGGTTTTCGCCTACCTCCTGCAAGGGAACGCCGAAGATCTCGGAGGCGGTCTTTGCATGAATGTCCTGGCCGTGGGTAAAGGCCTCCATCAGGGCGGGGTCGCGGGTGATGTGGGCGAGAATCCTGAGCTCGATCTGGGAGTAGTCGGCGCTCAGGATCCGGTGCCCCTCGGGCGCGATGAAGGCCTGCCGGATCCTGCGGCCCATCTCGGAGCGCACCGGTATGTTCTGGAGGTTGGGCTCGGAGGATGATATCCGGCCCGTGGCGGTGACAGCCTGGTTGAACCGGGTGTGGATCCTGCCGGTCTGCGGATTGATCATGGAAGGCAGCGCATCCACATAGGTGTTCTTGAGCTTGGAAAACATCCGGTACTCCAGGATGAACGCGGGCAGGTCGTGTCTGGATGCGAGGGACTCCAGGACCTTGCTGTCCGTGGAATAGCCGGTTTTGGTCTTCTTCACCACGGGCAGGCCCAGCTTCTCGAACAGGATGACCCCCAGCTGCTTGGGCGAGTTGATGTTGAACTCTCCGCCGGCCAGGGCAAAGATCTTTCCCTCCATGCCTTCCAAGAGTCTGTCGATCTCCGAGGATATCTCCTTGAGCCCGGCCGTGTCCACGAGCACCCCGCACGCCTCCAGGGAAGAGAGTACGGTGGTGAGCGGGATCTCGATGTCGTAGAATATCCTGTCTACCCCCACCCGGGTCATCTCGTCTGCTAGCCGCTCTTTCAAAGGAACCAGCACGCTTGCGTGACAGGCGAGGTAGCTGCCCAGGGTCTCCTGTTCGATCCCGGTGATGCTGCGGGCGTTTCTGCCCGAGCCCAGAAGATCGCTCGGGTTCGGGATATCCGCACCCAGGAAGGACCGGGCGAGATCCTCCAGGCCGGCCTGGGAATTGACCGCATCGATACAGTAGGTGGCGAGCATGGTGTCGAACACGCCCGCACGGATCTCCATCCCCCTCATCATGGCGGCCACGAAGGCCTGTTTGGCATCGTGCATACACACAAACGCGCCTTTGGTCTTCAGCGGGTCGAGACAGGCTTCAGGTTCCAGGCACACTGTTGACACCTCGCCCTGTGCCACCGCAGAGCCGACGCCTGGCATCACGTACATGCCCATTTCTCCGGCAAAGTCGCATCTGCAGGCATACTCGATCCTGCCCTCGTGCATGCAGGCCCTCTCCTCGTCGGGCTTGAGGTTCAGCTCACTGAGGAGGGCCTTGAACTCGAGCTCAGTGAAGATCTTCCGGAGGCGTTCGGTATCGGGCCGGCCGGCCTTAAGGTCATCGGGCCCGAAATCGAGCTCCGTCTTCCGGTCAAGCCTCACCAGCTCGAGGCCCTCCCTGGCCTTGTCCGCGTGCTCCTGAAGCGCTTTCTTCTGCTTGGGGGAATCGACGGCGTCCACGTGATGGAGGATGTCCTCGACATGCCCCATATCCCTGATCAGGGCGGCCGCACCCTTGGCGCCGATCCCGGGGACGCCCGGGATATTGTCCGATGCGTCTCCCATGAGCGCAAGCAGGTCAGGGATATACTCGGGATAGACATCGAACTTCTCCTTGACCGCCTCCCGGTCGTAGATCTTGTTCGTGAGGGTATCCCAGACCAGGGTGGTCTCGTTCACGAGCTGCATGAGATCCTTGTCGCCCGAGACGATGTAGACCGTGCACCCCTGCTCACATCGCCTGGCCAGTTCCGCTATGATGTCGTCGGCCTCGAAGCCCTGCTTCTGCACGACAGGGATCCCCAGGGCCTCGATGATCCGGAGGATATAGGGAATCTGCACGCCCAGGCCCTCGGGCATCTTCTGCCGGGTAGCCTTGTAGTCCTGGTAGAGTTCGTGGCGGAAGGTGGGCCCCCGTGAGTCCAGCACGAAGCAGATACGCTCGGGTTTCTTCTCCTTCAGGAGGTTGATGAGCATCCGCGAGCAGATGAAGACAGCATTGGTGGGCATGCCCTGGGAGGTGGACATATTCTTCATGGCGTAGAAGGCCCGATAGATATACGAGCTTCCGTCGATGAGATAGACTTCTCTGTTCTCTGCTACCGGCACGTCATGCCTTTCCTTTCCCCGGGCCTGAAGGCGAAATAATCCGCGATGATCCGGCCGTGGTCGAATGCAAGGGGTTCGGGCAGTCCGCCTTTTGCAAACACCCCGATGCCCCCGGCGTCGTCGCCTGCCTGGAGATCCCCTGTGCCTGAGGCCGTGAAGACCGTGGTGATGGTATGCATCCGGGGATCCCTGAAAGGATCGGAGTATACGCGGAACATCTGCAGGTTTTCCAGGACCAGGCCCGTCTCTTCCCGCGCCTCTCTGGCAGCGGCGCGCTCCACGGTCTCGCCGTAATCCACGAATCCTCCTGGCAGGGCCCACCCATAAGGAGGATTCTTTCTCTCCACCAGAACGATGCCATGGGAATGCTCGATGATGATATCCACCGTGGGCACCGGGTTTTTGTACCGCTCCATGACATGTCCGCATACGGGACAGGTGAACGATTCTTTCGCGGCCATCACACGTCCTTTATCCACAGGGATATCTCAGCCCCGTCCTCGCCTCCCATCACAATGTCGGCCCGCCCCCTGATTCCCAGACAGACGCTCTCCAGTCTTGCCCGGACCTCGGCGGTCAGCTTCAGATCCGGACAGCGAAAGAGAATGGCCCCGTTCTCCAGGGAGATCTTCAGGGCCCTGCCCTTTTCCGTGGCGTCCATGATCGTATCGATGATGCCGATGAACGCGCAGGACAGGGTGTTGTAGTCGAACTTCACGTAGCACGACCGGGGACCGGGCGCCACCTCCCTGACGGTCTCGTGCTTGAAGCGCATGTCCGCCAGGAGGAAGTCGGTCTCTCTCTCCAGGAATTCCCTGAGCTCGATTGAGGTGTAGCCTTCGTTGGTCATCTGGATCTTGTAGCCCAGCGACTTCAGGATGTGGTCGATCTTGTCCGCACCGTCCTGGATGGACTTGAGATCCTTGCTGTTCTTCGCCTTTATGGTGTGAAGATCTTCTCTGTCTTTTCCGTTGAGGGCGTCGAGCTTCTCGTTCCTCGACTGGACGAGCTGAGCCCTCCCCATGATCCACATGAGCGGGGTGTTTATGTTGTGAACCATGCCTCCCATGAGGGAACCGATGTGCGCAAGCACCTTCTGCTTCATTTATCCTCCATGAATGCACGATACGCCAGATAGGTGGAATAGGTGTCGACCTTGGACGAAAGCTCGAAGGGCGAGTGCATGGACAGCAGCGGCGGGCCCATGTCCACGATATCCATGCCGTACTCGGCCAGGAACTTCGCGACCGTTCCCCCTCCCCCCTCGTCGACCTTGCCCAGCTCGCCGGTCTGCCAGGGAATGCCCGACCGGTTGAGGATGGACCTGATATAGGCCATGTACTCGGCATGGGCCTCGCTGGAACCCACCTTGCCCCGTGCCCCGGTGAACTTGGTCACGCACACGCCGTAGCCGAGCTTGGCGGCGTTCATCTTTTCATGGACCTCGGGGTAGTCCGGGTCAAACGCGCCGTTCGCATCCCCGGATATCGCCTTTGACCGGAACAGCACCCGCGACGGAATGATCTCCTCTCCGTAGCGTCCGGCGAGTTCCCAGAGCACTTCCTCAATGAACATGCTCTTGGCTCCGGTGTTGCCCTCGCTGCCGATCTCCTCCTTGTCCATGAGCAGGGCGATCGATGTGCAGCCTTTTGATGCGGCGTCCCGCACCGCTGCAAAGGCCGCCCACGAGCAGGCCCGGTCGTCCTGGCCGTAGCCGCCGATCAGAGACCGGTCGATCCCCACCTCACGGGCCGGGCCTGCCGGCACGATCTCCAGGTCGGCGGAGACAAAGTCCTGCTCCACGATGCCGTATTTCTCGTGCAGCAAAGAGAGGATGTACTCCTTGACCCTGTTCTCCTTTGCCGTGAGATCCGGCCGGGAGCCCAGAATGATATTGAGCTTCTCGGCCTGGAACGCATCGGGGAGCTTCTTTGCATACTGGACGTTGGCGGCCAGATGGGGCAGCAGGTCTTCGATGGTGAAGCACGGATCGTTCGGGTCCTCGCCCATGAGCACCTTCACCGGGCTTCCGTCCTCCTTGACGAGCACCCCGTGGAGTGCAAGCGGCCGCGCGAGCCACTGGTACTTCTTGATCCCGCCGTAGTAGTGCGTCTTGAGCATGGCCAGATCGGTGTCCTCGTAGAGCGGGTTGGCCTTGAGATCGAGCCGGGGGCAGTCGATATGGGCCACCACGATCCGGACCCCCTCCTTCAGAGGGATAGCACCCCTCCTGCACACGGCCAGGGCCTTGCCCCGGTTCTCCACGAGCTCGAGCCCGCGGGCCTTACCCGCGTGATCCCTGAGATGTTCCACGGCCTCGCGCTCGGTCTTCACCTGCGTCAGGAACCTTAAATATTCTCGGTTGTACGACTCGATCTCGGGAAGAGATTCTTTGAGAATCTCCCACCCGGACTTGATCTTATTGCTCAGATCGGGTTTATCCTTTGCTCTTTTTTTCGGCATCTCCACCCTCTTTTTCCTCACCGGCCACCTCTTCGGAGTATACCTCGGCAATGGCACGGACTTCTATTCCCGCGTCTTTCAGGGCCTTTTTGATCTCAGCCTTTTTTGCATCAACGACTTTGAGCACGTAGTTCTGGTTTTTCATGTGAACCTCCCTGGTATGTTTTGGCTGCAGCGACTGCAGAGGCTGCCCTGCATGCTCCTGTTCTCTAGGGAAAATCCCTTCCGGGTGATGACCTCCTGCCCGCATCCCGGGCAGACAGTGTTTTCATGGTCGCGCCCCATGACATTTCCGGTGTATACGTAACGGAGCCCCTCGGCCAGACCGATCTCCCGGGCCTTATCCAGGCTCTCTGCCAGTGTGGGCGGGGCGCCCTGATAGCGGTACCGGGGGAAATAGCGGCTGATGTGCCAGGGGATGTCCGGGCTCATGCTCCGGATGAACCGCGCGATCTCCCGGAGCTCTTCTTCGGAGTCGTTCTCCCCGGGGATGACAAGCGTGGTGATCTCGATCCAGATGCCGGCCTCGAAATAGGCCTGAATGGCCTCGAGCACCGGGGCGAGCCGGGCCGAACAGAGCCTGCGGTAGAAACCGTCGGAAAACGACTTCAGATCGATGTTGGCGCCGTCGATGAGCCCGGCGAGGTCGTCCTTGACGATCCCGGGCGAGATATAGCCGCTGGTGACCATGACGTTGAGCAGCCCGGCCTGCCTGGCCAGACGGGCCGTATCGAGCGCGTATTCCAGGTACA
Source organism: Deltaproteobacteria bacterium (assembly GCA_023230665.1). GTDB lineage: Bacteria > Desulfobacterota > Desulfomonilia > UBA1062 > UBA1062 > Phosphitivorax. Next base: position 732 of record JALNWY010000159.1, on the reverse strand, counting down.
CCGTGGGCTCGGTGTAGGTGTAGGAAATACTCGCGCATCCCCGGGCGAGCGCGGCCCGGACCACCTCTTCGGGCCCCAGTTCCTCTCCGGTGACGCCCCCGGTATGGTGGGGGTACTGGGAGATGTCGCTGTTCTGGCAGAAGGCGCATCTCATGTTGCAGCCCACGGTTGCAATGGAGAATGACAGCGATCCGGGCAGCAGGTGATAGAGCGGCTTCTTCTCGATCGGGTCCGCGCTCGCGGCAATGATCAGCCCCCAGACCAGGGAGTAGAGCGTGCCTCGCTCGTTTTTTCTCACCCCGCATATCCCGATCTTGCCGTCTCTGATGGTGCAGCAGTGGGGGCACAGCAGGCAGTCCACTGTGCCGTCTTCACGTGCTTTCCAGTATTGCGCCTGTTTCATCAGTCTCTATACCGGGCCCCTTTGTCCGCTGAAAGAGTCTCCCGCGCATAGCGCTTCAGCACGCCGGTGAGCTTTTTCTCAGGCGGCCTGAAGGCCTGTCTGCGCCTTGAGAGCTCGGCCTCATCGACGAGAAGATCGATCTTCCGGGCAGGGATGTCGATCCTGATGCGGTCGCCTTCCTGCACCAGGGCGATCGGCCCCCCTTGGGCCGCCTCGGGCGAGCAGTGCCCGATAGCAGCCCCCCTGGTGCCGCCGGAGAACCGTCCGTCCGTGATCAGCGCCACGTCCCTGTCCAGCCCCATGCCCGCAATCGATGAGGTGGGCGTGAG
>JALNWY010000158.1 GCA_023230665.1 Deltaproteobacteria bacterium | reverse complement strand
CGCCAGGTAGACCCCGATGGACGGCACATAGACCCACCGCTCGGCCATCTCGGGCCAGATGCCCCCCTGGACGATGCCGATCACCGGCACCAGCGTGCCGAGAAACCAGAGCCACCCCACGATGAGAGCGGGCACCCGCCGGCAGGTCAGCAGAGCGAGGTAGGTGATCAGGCCCAGGAGGCCCAGCGACGCGATAACCTTCCACAGGGGGATGGACGCGGGAAACATGTAGAATATGGCAAGATCCTCGGGCCATACCAGCTTGCCCAGATATTTTCCATAAGAAGTGAGAGCGTTCTGGATCTTCAGGGCCATGGGCACCGCCTGCGAGGTGAGGTTCTGCTTGGCGGCGGCAAGGGAGAGGCTGGTGACAGCCATGAACGTCAGGGAGATGACGAGCAGGGGGATCTTCTCATACACCAGCTTCATGTTCTCCCTGGTCCAGAATGCCTTGAAGATCCCGTTCTCCTCCTCTCGGAGCCGCACCCGCTGAAGCGGCCAGTAGTCCAGCAGCAGGAGCACGAACGGCACGGTTACCAGCATGGGCTTGCAGAGCAGGCCTGTAGCCAGCAGCGCGGCCACGGCCAGATATTTGAAGATGCCGGGTTTCCTGGCATAAAAATAATACGCCATCAGGGTGAGCAGCCAGAACATGGTGCTCAGCAGGTTTTTCCGCTCGGCAATCCACGCTACGGACTCCACGTTCACCGGGTGAAGGGCAAAGACCGCGGCCACGAACGCGCTCTTCCACACCGCCCCGGTCATGAATGCCAGCAGCAAAAACAGCAGCACGGCATTGGCTGCATGATACAGGACATTAATGACGTGGTGCTTTCCGGCATCCAACCCGAACAACTGGGTATCGATCATGTGGGAATACCAGGTGAGCGGGTGCCAGTACGACTGATCGCCCGCCTTGGAGAACCGAAACGCCCAGGCGAGCCCCTCGGACGATAACCCGCCATTCACATGCCGATTGTCCACCACGTAATAGGGATCGTCCAGGTTGAAAAACCCGTGATTCGACACCTGCCAGTAAACAGCGAACGTTGAAATGACAAGGAGAAGGGAGATGATGACGATTACGCCCTTTTCCCTACTCATGGCGGCTCATCACCTGAAACCCGCTATTGAGGCACAGGAGGTCTCTCCTGGCCTCGTCGAGGTCGTGCTCGACCATCTCCTCGATCATCTCCTCGAAAGATATCTTTGCCTCCCACCCGAGCTTCCGCTTCGCCTTGGCCGGGTTGCCCAGGAGCGTGTCCACCTCTGAAGGCCGGAAATACCTTGGATCGATCATCACCACTACATCACCCGGTTTCAGGACAAACCCGTCGTGAACACGTCTGAGCTTCGAGATGACGCCCTTTTCATCCACGCCCGTGCCGACCCACTCCACGTCGATGTCCGCCAGCGAGAACGCGAGCGAGCACAAGTCTCTCACCGAATGCTGCCTGCCGGTGGCGATGACATAGTCGTCCGGCTTGTCCTGCTGCAGGATAAGCCACTGGGCGACCACATAGTCGCGAGCATGGCCCCAGTCCCTCTTCGCATCCAGATTACCGATGTAGAGCCTGTCCTGGAGGCCCAACGCAATACGGCTCACCGCACGCGTTACCTTGCGGGTGATGAAGGTCTCTCCCCGGATGGGCGACTCGTGGTTGAAGAGGATGCCGTTGCAGGCGAACATGCCATAGGACTCGCGATAGTTGATCGTTGTCCAGTAGGCATAGAGCTTTGCCACACCGTAGGGGCTCCGGGGATAGAAGGGAGTGTCTTCATCCTGGGGGATCTTCTGCACCTTGCCAAACAGCTCGCTGGTGGATGCCTGGTAGAACCGCACCTTTTTGTCCATGCCCAGGATTCTCAGGGCCTCCAGGATACGCAGGGTTCCCACGGCGTCGGCCTGGGCGGTGTATTCCGGCGTCTCGAACGACACCTGCACATGGCTCTGGGCCCCGAGATTGTAGATCTCGTCGGGCTCCACGGCCTGGATGATGCGGATGATATTGGTGGAGTCGGTCAGGTCGCCGTAGTGCATACAAAAACGCACGCCCTCTTCATGCGGGTCCTGGTAGAGATGGTCCACCCGGTAGGTATTGAAGCTGGAAGACCGTCTCTTGATGCCGTGAACCTCATAGCCCTTATCCAGCAGAAACTCTGCCAGATAAGCGCCATCCTGCCCTGTGATGCCGGTTATCAGTGCTCTTTTCATGACATGAACCTCTGAAAAAATATCATTCACTCTCACGTCGTTCGGTGGATACGACGGATAATACCACTATACAGCTTGAATGTCATTTTTTACTTGGTGACATTCCTCCTGCTTTTCACAGGAAAACCCGCTCATTACAATATGGAACCTTTCCGGATTGACATTGCTGAAAAAACGTGTAACCGGAGCGTTAGGGAAATGATTTCGTTCTGCGCGATATCACCGTCATACAGATTATGGATTTACGAGGCACCTCCCGTTGCTTGCGAGCGATTGTGAAGGAAAAATGGAGTGTACTATTGATATGCCCTATGGACAAAAAAGTGCGTGCACATTCGCTCGGCGAGAGGCTGATTAATCTGAAGCCTTTCTTTGTGATACCTGCACACCTCCGTCGCGGGGTTACCCGATGATCAATCTGAACCGGAGGACCTACATATCCCTGGCCGTCGGCCTGCTCTTTTCAGCGATTGCCTTATATTTCACCTTTGTCAATATCCCCATCAGGGAACTCGTGGATTACCTGAAAAACATCAACTACTGGTGGGTGGCTCCTTCACTTGTTATGGCTTTTCTGAGCTATGTGCTCAGGGCGGTACGCTGGCAGCTCATCCTGCTTCCAGTGAAGAAAACCGGCTTTTGGAGTTCGTTTCATCCGGTGATGATCGGTTTTATGCTGAGCAGCGTCTTTCCGGGCCGTGTAGGAGAGATAGCCAGGCCTGCCATCTTCTACAAGAGGGAAAACGTCGAATTCTCCAAGGTGCTGGCCACTGCGGGCATAGACAGGATACTCGATGCAGTGACCCTGCTCGCGGTCTTCGTCTATATCCTGGCCACCGTGAGCATAGATCCGTCCCTTGATATCGTCTTCGGCGACTATCACCTCACTCCGGCGCTGCTCGACGACATTTGGACGGCCACCCTCAAATTCAGCATCGCGATCATCGGAATGATCGCACTCATAAGCTTCTCCACCACACGGGCAGTGTTCAACCGGATCATCCTGAAGACCCCGGACATACTGTTCTTTACGCAGCAGCCCTTTAAGGAAAAGCTGCGGGCGGGCCTGTGCACCAGCATCACCAGCCTTCTGGACAATCTCGCTGTCGGATTCGACATCCTGAAGACCCCGTTCAATCTCGTTTTGTGCCTGCTGCTCTCCTTTGCACTCTGGGCACTGCTGGGCTTTGCGCTGCTGCTAATGACCTTCGGCTTCCCGGGGGTGGAGATCACGTTTCTCCAGGCCTTTGCCGTGGAGATCATCATCTGCTTTTTCATCATGCTCCCCTCGGTGCCGGGATACTGGGGCCTGTGGGAGGCAGGGGGCGTGTTCGGGCTCATGATCTTCGGCATCCCGGCGACAGAGGCCGCAGGGCTTACCCTTGCCTATCACTTTTTCCACATGGTCCCGGTCATCATCGTGGGCATCGTGTCTGCCATGATCATCGGCGTGAAGCTGGTGAAGACGATCCCGCAGGAACCCCGGGGCTGAGGCCCACAAGGAGCCGTAAATACCGAAGAGTATCCCCGGAGCCTGCAACATGCAGCATGTTTCCAGGAATCCCAAGCCTTCGAAACACAGGACATATACAGAAGGAGCCCGGTTCCCCGCTTTCCCGCTGGGAACCGGGCTCCAATCTCTCTTCCAAACCGTCACCAGGCCGGTGTTCCGGCTGCCTTTTCTCCGGTCAGCTAGTTGATCTCCCCTTTGAGCTTCACGATGTTCATGCTCGCTTCGGTGGGGCTGAGCATGTCGAGCTGGAGGCCCAGGATGTGAAAGACATCGTTTGTTTCGAACAGCAGGGCGGTTCCTTTCAGGAACCCGGCAAAGCGCTCGTTCCCCTCCACCCCGTCCGCCACCACGAACCAGGCGTTGTCTCTCACTGCAGTGAAGGCGAGATGTCTGGAATCAGGCGAGAACATCGGAAGCGCTACCCCGTCGTACTCCTGAGACTCCATGCCGTCCTTCACCACCAACCACTTTTCGCCTTTTTTCGCCATGAAGGCATAGTGGTTCGAATCCCTGCTGAACTGGGCAAGGGTGACGAAATCGTAGAGCGTGCCGTCTTTCCCGTCATACACCATGAGCCACTTATCGCCCTTCCTGGCCATGAACGAATAATGCTTTGAATCCGGGCTGAAGCCGGGCAGGAAGATGTTCGTGTACCTGCCCTCCTCTTTTCCGTCGACAATGGACATCCAGTCTTTGCCGCTTCTTACGGTGAGGAGATACCGGGCGGAGTCCGGGCTGAAGGCAAGGTCGTTTATCTCGTCATACTTTTTGCCCTTATTCCCGTCCATGACCATGAGCATCTTGTCGCCGTCGATGGCCAGATAGGCCATGTGCTTCGAGTCAGGGCTGAACATGGGCATGGCGATGTCTGTGAATTTCGGCCCCTCCTTGCCGTTATCCACCATCACTGCCTTGCCGCCGATCTTTGCCGTGTAGGCAAACCGGGAGCTGTCAGGACTGAACCTGAACACACCGACAAGGTCATACTCGGGCCCTTCCTCCCCGTCCTTTACCACAAACCATTTATCCCCCCTCCTGGCAGGGTAGACCATGTGCTTTGAGTCCGGGCTGAATATCGGGAACGAAACCTGGTCGTATTCCTTCCCCTCCTTGCCGTCCATCACCACCGCCATTTTGCCCCCCTTCAGGACGGAGTAGGCGAAATGCTGCGAATCGGGGCTGAACACCAGGTTGTGCTTCAGGGGTATGCCGTCGTAGGCCTTGTGCTTCTTGCCGTCAAACACCACCTGCTGCTTTTTTCCGTTCTGGGCGACATATGCCAGGTGCTTCGAATCAGGGCTGTACTCAGGGACACTCACGTTGTCGAACCGCTCTTCCTCCTTGCCATCGCGCACGACGATCCACTTGATGCCTTCCTGGGCCTTGTAGGCCATGTGCTGGGAATCAGGGCTGAAGACAGGGGTTTCCTTGGCGATCGAGTGATACTCCTTCTGGGCCTTGCCGTCATGCATCACGACAAACTTTTTGCCCGAGCGGGCCACACAGGCCACGTGCTGGGAATCAGGGCTCGGCACGAACGACTCGAATATGATCTGATACTTCTCGACCGGCTCCACCAGCCGGATGATCTCTTCCCTGAGGGCGGCCTTATCTTCCGCGGTAATCGTCATGGGTGCAAATCCGCAGAATACGAGGGAAACCAAAATGGTGTAAGCAACCTTCCTCTTCACAGATCCTCTCCTTTGTCATGTTAGAAATATAAGCCGGTTTTTCCTGATGTCTTCACTATACCGTTTCAGACTGGATGTTGCAAGGTTCGCCAGGGTTTGGGGACGGGATTTATGGGGGTATTCCATTATGACCCCACTCCTAAAGCCCTCTCCCGCAAGGGGAGAGGGGGCATGCAATCCCGCCTTGAGCTGAGCATGGGGGCGTTCGGTAGAAGGTCTGGACGTGTTTCCGCACAGGTGCAGTACCCGTCTTTTGCCTGCCATTGACCGGATATTACGGCCTCAAGCTCGATGCTTCCTGCATAAGCATTCTCACCATTTGAACACCTGATTCAAAGATATCACCCATACCGACATCTCCTGCTCCATCTCCAGGCCCGCATAGGGATTGTAGACGATGTCGGTGAAGTCGATGGAGTTCATGTTCTTGCTCTCGTTGAACCCCACGAACTTGTCTTTGAGCTGCACCAGGGTCACGTTCAGGTCGATGGCGGTGGGGTGCTGGATCTGCTTGAGCAGCTCATGGAAATCTTTGGGCTTGGGCTTGGGATGGTCCTCGATGACAAATCCGATCCCAGCAGAATAGATGTCCATGTCCGACATGGGCACCGGGCCGAAGAATTCGTCCTGCACGGAAGTGGGCCTGGGTTCATACCCCAAGCGCAAGGCGAGCCTCTTGATGGGCCGTATCTCGATGCCGTAGCTGAAATGCCAGGTGTTTTCGAGACCGAGGTCGATATACATGCCCTTGGGGCTGTTCATGTATCCCAGCATCCTGGCGAACCTGAACAGCTGTATCTTCTGGTCGAACTGGACCTCGAGCGCGTGCCAAGCCTCCCAGTCGGTCCAGTGGGCGTCGCAGGTGAGAACGAGCTGCTTGATGGGTTTGAGCTTGATGCCGAGCTGCAGGCGGGCCGGCCAGGTCATGGTGACGGTGGCGGTGCCCTTCTGATAAGGCACTGCCTGGAAGGGCAGGTCGAACATGGCGGCGGTGATGATGGTCATGGGAGAACGCCCGAGCCAGGCGACTGTGTTCTGAAAGCGCTGCCCGTAGGTAAACTTATAGTCGCCCTCCATGGTCGTCTCCGACTCGCTCTGGTAGCAGGCGCCGAAGGCAAACCAGGGTGTTGGCTCCCACAGAAAACCCAGGTTGTAGGAGGTGGTGAAGTAATCCTCCACCAATAATTCCAGCTCCGCGGCCTTATCGTAGGGGTCCATGCCTCCGCCGAACCAGGGCGGCGGAAGAGTCAGCTCGGATATCACCGGGATCTCCAGCCCCTCGGTCGTTTCACCCAGGGCGCCGGTAAGCGCCACCATGGTGTTGGGGGTCCTCAAGTTCGTCTGGAAGCTGAACAGGGTGACCCCGATCCCCACCGAGGCTCCTATGGATACCGTGTCGGTCAGCCTGTACGCCACCGCAGGCGCCGCCAGGACCATCCGGAGGAAAAACGCCTTCCTCCCCATGAAGCTGAACGGGTCGCCGCTGTGGTTCTTGAGCCCCACCGCAAAGGGGGCATACTGGCCGAATCCGAAGGTGAGCCGGGATTCCGGCTCGGGCGGCTTGTAGATGATGCCCATGCCCGCGCCCGCCAAATAGGGAATCTCGTAATCGATGATGGGGATCACCATATACCCGCTCTGCTGCTCGGCCCGCGCGCCGTGCAGAGGGTCT
>JALNWY010000157.1 GCA_023230665.1 Deltaproteobacteria bacterium | reverse complement strand
CCGGTGGAGAGTTATCTCCACGAGGTGGAGGTGGGCCTCGACGAGGCAAGGGACTACTATGATTCCCACAAGCAGGAGTTCACTGAAGAGGCGAAGGTCCACGGCAGGCACATCCTTATACGCGTCTCCCCGGATGCCGACCAGACAACCATTGATCTCAAGCGGGACCAGGCCCAGAAGATCCATGACGAGATCAAGGCGGGCAAAGACTTTGCCGATCTGGCGAAAAAATACTCGGAAGACCCGGGCACCAATTTCCTCGGCGGCGACATCGGTCTCGTGCCCCGGGACAGCCTACCCGGTCCCATAGGCGAAGAGCTCTACAGCATGAAGCCGGGTGAAGTGCGAGGGCCCATACAGACGGGCCTCGGGTTCCATGTGCTCAGGCTCGAGGCCAAAACCGAGGAAAAGCTGAGGGCGTTTGACGAGGTTTCCGCATCCCTTATCGATCAGATGAAACATCAGCGGGCACGGATACTCGCGCACGACGCTGCCGCCGATACCCATATGGAGCTCTTCGAGCAGGGCATTACCGAACTGGCGGGCTATGCCGAGGTCAAAGGACTGAAGTTCAGGCAGGTCGGTCCCTTTGCCGAAAACGAGGACATCGGCATTGCCGAAAGCGAGGAAATGGTCAGACAGGCCTTCCTGCTTCCGCAGGGAGAAATCAGCGACGTGACGACTCTCGAGAACGGCTATGTGATCCCCATGGTAAGGGAAAAGATTCCTGCCCGCATTCCTGAGTTTGCCGAGGTCAAGGGCAGGGTCCTGGCCGACATGAAGGCAGCCGCATCTCTCGAGAAGGCCAGAGATCGGGCCGAAGAGCTGGCCGGAAAGGAGGTGTCCGATCTGAACGCCATGAACCCTTCCAACACCGGGGAGTTCCGCAGGACCGCCTATCTTGTGCCCAAGATCGGGATGATCCAGGGCCTGCAGCAAGACCTGGACAGTCTGAAGGGCCCCAAGATCTACACGCACAGAGATACCGTCTACGTGATCTGGCTCAAGGAAAAGAAAGAGGCCGACGCCGCAGCCGCGGGCGATGAGGGGCTGAAGGCGATCAGCGAAGAACTCCTGTCCCGGAAACAGGAGATGGCGATCGAGTCGTTCGTGGACGAAGCCCGCAAGCGGTACGACATCGTGATCGACTACGCGAAGATCACCTGATGCGGGTCTCCTTTTACCCGGGTTCCCACCCGGTATGAAGCCAAGGGGCCGGATGCTTTGACAAAAAGCGTCCGGCCTTTTTCCTTTCTGCCGCCGGACCGGGCTTGAGGGTGCCTGCTCATCCTTCTGCCGCCGCGCGGCGCAGCTCCTCAAAGAGACTGACGAGCTCGGCGAGGTGGTAGTGCGCATTCAGTCCGCTCGGACTCGGAAGAGTCCAGAGGCAGGTCGAGCCGATCGAAAGCTCCTGCCTGCCGATGGTCGCCTTCGGGCGGCCGAATGCAATGCGGTATGCCCCGATCCCCAGAACGGCCACGAAGCGGGGACGGTAGTGAAGAACCTTAGCCGCCAGCCTGCGGCTTCCCTCGACGATCTCGGCGCGGCTCAGGTCATCGGCCCCGGCCGTGGCCCTCTCCACCAGGTTCGTGATGCCGTAGCCCCTTTCCAGAAGCTCGTGCTCATCGAAGGGCGACAGGATCCGGCCCGTGAAGCCTGCAGCATGGAGCACGGGCCAGAACCGGTTGCCCGGTCGTGCAAAGTGATGCCCTACGGCACCGGAGTACAGACCGGGATTGATCCCGCAGAACAGAACGAGAAGATCCGGGGCGATGAGGTCCGGAACGGTCCGCCCCTTTGCGGCGTGGATTTTTTCACGTGAGGGTCTGGTGCGCCGTGGCATGGAAAACACGCGGCCTTCCGCAATCCGGGCGCTACCCCCTGCTGGCGGTAAACCGGCGATATAAGGCCAGGATGAGAATCGCTCCCAGCACCGCTATAATGATACTTCCGAGGTTGATACCGGTGACGTTTCCCAACCCGATGAGCGAGGCGATTGCCCCGCCGACAAGGGCCCCGGCAATACCCAGGAGCATGGTGACGATGATGCCTCCCGGGTCTCTGCCGGGCATGATCCACTTTGCCAGCAGGCCGACTATCAGACCGAGCAGGATCCATGATAAGATTCCCATGGGCATTCCTCCTTTGCACCGTGATTGGACACGATCCTTCTGTTAATCAATGGTAGCTTTTCGGGCTGTCAAATCAATCTCTCCTGCACGGGCAGACCTGATGTGCGCCAGCAATCCGGGACCGCGGGCGGCCAGATATTGAGAAAAGGACATGCGGCTGTATCCTTAATCCCTGTAAGGAAAAACTGATCAGGGGGGAAGTATGCTCAGAAATATACTCTTTTGTGCAGCACTCATCATCGCTCTGCACAGCCCGGTTCTGGCACAGCAGCCAGCGGCGCAGGGGCAGGCTCCAGGAGGGCAGGAATACACATTCGCCAACCCGATGCCTCAGAGCATGCTCGGTATGATGTATACGGACAGGCCCATGAAGGCCAGCAGCCCATATACTGTGGGTCCCGGCCATTTTCAGGCCGAGACGATCGTGTTCTCATACCTGTGGGACGACAACAGCGTTGAGCGGGAGCGGATCAGCATCGGCAATACCCTATTTCGCGTCGGGATCATGAGAGACCTGGAGGCGAGCATCACTATCGAGCCGCTCAACTGGGAGTGGCTGGACAACGGAATCAGGGAGGACGAGTTCGGTCTCGGCGATACCGAGGTCCGTGCCAAGCTTCATGTGCTGGGCCCTAACTATCCCCATAAAAAGCTTGCCGTAGGCGATGCGGCCATGGCTGTATCGCCTTATTTCACTCTGCCCACTGGAACGGATGACTTTGGTCTGGATCGCATGTCCTTCGGCGTGGACCTCCCCATATATGTCAACCTCCAAGGCGAGTTCGTCCTCGGTCTGACCCCTGGGGCCGCGTATATCCCCGAGGGCGATGTGTTCGGAGACGAAGACGATGATTATCTCCGCCTCAGCAACGCCCTGGCCCTGTTCTATCCGTTCAGTCCCGAACTGATTGGCTTTGCTGAATTCTACGCCAGGGTGAACACCGAAGAATGGTCCGACTGGGAGGGCTCCGCGGATGTGGGTGTGATGTATTATCTGATGCCCGATGTCCAGCTCAATGCCGCCGCCTATATCGGCGGCACTGACGAAGCACCGGATATCACGCTTCTCTTCGGGTTCGGCTTGCGGTTCTGAGGTCGTATCCGCAAGGGTATGAGAGTGCCCCCGGCCAGGGGAGACCTAGGTGTTGGCGTCTATCTGATATAGTAGCCCGTTACCCGCCAGACTCCGTCCCTTTCGCGCATGGGAGAAACGATCTCCACTGCCGGCTCCTTGTCCCCGAAGGATGTCCGGAGGCCGGATCGCCAGGTATTCTCCGTCCGGTGCGCCGGGCAGGGGCACGAGAGCGGTCCGCTCTGATCATCTCCTGCGAGACGGCCCGGCCGCACAAACTGCATATCAGGACATGAGGGCCGTGTAGAGAAAATCCATTGTAAGGATTCTGCATTATTGGTATAAATAATGATATGTCATTCATTCACCTGATTCCCGGCAGCGCGGGCGGAAAAGGTCTGCTGTATCTCACGAGATAATAGAGGAGCGCTTCTATGGAAAGGATCATCCGGTTCTGCCTGCACCGCGCCTGGTGGGTAATCCTGGCCGTTACGGCCGTCACCGTATTCTTCGGGTTCCAGCTCCCGAAGATCACGATGGACCCGCGGGTGGAGGTCGTCCTGAGAGACGACAACCCCGAGGTCAAGACCTTTGTGGCAAACAAGCACGCCTTCGAGCCCTATGCCGACATCCTCATCGGGATGATCCACACGGCCGACATCTTCAACCCGGTCTCCCTGAAAAAGCTCGGCAGGATCGTGGAAGAGCTCGAAGAGATCGAAGAAGTCGAAAAGGCAACCTGCCTGCTGAACGTGAAGAATATCCAGGGCAGCGAATCAGGGCTGGACGTTGCAGCCATGATCAGGGAGGACGAAGAGATCCCTGACAGCCCGGAGCAGATCGCGCTTCTGAAAGACAAGGTGGATTCGTGGGAGGTGTATCGGGATACCTACGTCACCCGGGACGGGAAGGGGGCCGGGATATTGATTGTGCTGCAGGACGAGGTGCAGACCGATCAGATCGTACCCGTCTACTATGCCATCACGAATATCCTGAAGGCCTACGAGGGACCTGAGGAATTCTACATTTCAGGCACCAAGGTGGTAGAGGCACTGCAGAGCCACTACATGATCAAGGACCTGATCCTGCTGCCGCCCCTGGTCTGCGTGGTGCTTCTGACCTTTCTGTTTGTTTTTTTCCGCAACATCAGGGGCACGCTTTTGCCCCTGATCTCGGTGGCCATATCCGCGGTGTGGACCCTGGGGCTCATGGCCTTGGTCAGGCACCCGCTCACGCTCGTCACTACCGCACTGCCCGTGGTCCTCATCGCCTGCGGTTCCGCCTATGGCATCCACGTGGTGGAGAACGTGATGACAGACAACGCCGAGGGCAAAAAGGGCAAGGACGGTATCCTGGGCGCTCTCACCCGGGTGAGGCTGCCGGTGACCATGGCAGCCATGACCACCATGGCGGCTTTCATCTCGTTCACCACCTCTCCGATCGTGCCGCTCATGCACATGGGGCTGTTCGCGGCGTTCGGTCTTGGAACGGCCATGATGCTCTCCCTTACCTTCATTCCGGGCGTCCTTGCCCTCATGGACGCCCGGACACGCAAGATAACACACCACTATCACTCCAGGAGAGACGTGATCGGGCCTGTCCTGAGGCGGCTCTCTCACATCAGCGTGACCCGGAGCAGATGGGTTGTCGTGGTCAGTTTCATGGTGCTGGTGGTGTCGATATTCCTGGGCAGGCACGTCAAGAGCGATCTGAACCTGGTGGAGGACTTTCGCGAGAAGAGCCCCATCCGCATCGCAGATACGGTCCTCAATCAGAATTTCGGCGGGACCTCGGTGTTTCAGGTGGTGTTCGAGACCGCCAATCCCGAGGACATCAAGGAGCCCGAGGTCCTGAGAAAGATCGAGAGGCTCCAGGAAAGGCTCATGGGAATCGAGGATGTGGGAAAGGCCGTTTCCATCGTTGATTTCATCAAGCGGATGAACCAGGCCATGCACGACGGGGACCCGGCTTTCCACACCATTCCGGATTCGAGAGAGCTGGTGGCCCAGTATCTCCTTTTGTTTTCCTTTTCCGGCGGCGGCGGCGAGTTGGACGGGTTTGTAGACTATGACTTCAGCAAGGCCCAGATCATCCTGCAGATGAAGTCGCTGAGCGGGTATCTCGCCCAGGATGTCATCGATACCGTGCGGCGATTTCAGGAAACCGAGCTGGCAGGCAGGGAGAACGCGAACATCGTGACCACAGGACTGGCCGTGATGGCCCGGGAGTTCAATCGACTCGTGGTCCAGTGCCAGATACAGTCCTTCTTCCTCTCCTTTTTCCTGTGCTTTCTGATCACCACATCCGTGTTCCGTTCCATGCGGCTTGGGGTCTACTGCATGATGCCGCTCCTCATCCCCATAGCCCTGGACTTCGCCATCATGGGGGTGAGCGGGATCAGGCTCAATGCCGCGACAGCCACGGTGGCAAGCATCGACATCGGCATGGGCATCGACTACTCCATCCACTTTCTGAGCCGGTACCGCCATGAGATCAGGATGGGCCTGCCCATAGCGCAGGCCATTGACAGGGCCCTGAACACTGCGGGAAGGGGGATCGTCTACAATGCCCTGGCAGTGGCTGCCGGGTTCCTGGTGCTGGCCCCCTCCCAATTCGTCATCATTTCCCAGATGGGCATCCTCGTGGCCGTGGATATGGTCACGATCGCCCTGTCTGCGCTGACCTTTCTGCCCGCATGCATCATGCTGCTTCCGCCGCGGCTCGCAGAAGGGGCGCCCGCGGCGCATCCGCAAAGGGACATCCCCGGCGGGTACGGGTCCGAGGGAGTCCCTTCATCGGGGCTCCTTCCGGACGATGCTGGAGAACAAGCAGGGTCCCGCCGCTAGGAGTCCCGGTGATACCCGGGCGGCAGGGGTGATTTTATTATCTTAGGTCGGATTAATGCCACGCGAGCTTTCCGCGATCTCTGCCTTTGTTTTTGATGCCTCGCAGCTCTCTCCGGGATCCTTCATAAACGGTCCGCCGCGCTAGACGCGCACGGCTCCGCTTACCCGACCCAGCCAGCCTCCCAGTGCTGCGGCGACGCCGCTCAACACGAGCATGATGAATGATGCCAGGGCCGCCTTGGCCAGGGCATTGGCGACCTGTCCGGCAATTTTCTGCGCGGTCTCCTGGGCCTGCTGAACCTGCTGCTGTACCTGTGGACCGAGTTCCTGATACCGGGTTTCCATCTTCTGGACAATGTTCTGGATTTCCTGCTCGGAGAGCGTGGTGTATTGCTGGATCTGGCTTACCATCTGCCGGCGCTCCTGCTCGGTGACACCGTCTTGCATCATCTGATAAAAGGACGGTCCGAGTTCCCGGATCACGGTCTTAGCATCCACTCCTTCCCGCAGGTTCTGATTCATTGCCTGCTCCGCCTCCTGCACGATGTCTTCCACCGGGCCGGATACCGCGCCTGCGATCTGGGGTATCAAGGAGCCAGCCGCCTGGCCGCTGATCGAGACCACGTTTCTCACCAGACCGAAGGCCCCGCCCAGCACAAACCCCACCGTGTTCGTGAGCATGAACATGGTGAGCAGAGTGACCAGACCCCAGGTCACGAGGCCGTGCAGCGCACCGTCGAAAACACGCTGGAGGCCTGCAACCCTGCTGCTCACCCAGCCGCCGGCAAAGTATGCGATAATACTGCTGATAACCCACCAGGCAGCAGTTCCGATCCCGAGACCCCCGAAGGGATTTTCTTCTGTTGCCGGGTTGATGGTGGCGAATCCCACCGCCAGACCCAGCATGATGAGGGTAAGCATGACGACCAGCGTGATGACCGTGCCGGCAAAGACAGCGCTCCACTTGATATGGCCAACGGATTCCGCTGAGGGCAATACGTCCAATCTTTCTTCCATCGTCTGTATCCTCCTTCCCTCGCGAATATGTCGAAGAGTAGGGTTTGAGAGGACGCGAGCATACGCGTTCTCTCAAAGGAGTATAATGGG